>DATAMF010000633.1:0-7545 GCA_036260665.1 Aggregatilineaceae bacterium
CTCATGTTTATCAGCCAGCACGACTTGGTGTTAACCATCGCGCTGCTGGTTTTTGCGGGTTTGACGGCGCTCTTTTTTGGCCTCTTTATTGCCAGCACGATCACTGAGCGCATCGGTGAGCTGTCACACGCGGCGGAAAATTTAGCGCTCGGCCAGCTCGATACCCGGCTTCCCGTCGCTGGACGAGATGAATTAGCTGAACTCAGTCAGGTTTTCAACTGGATGGCGAGCAATCTTCAAAAAATAGATGAGCAGAAGCGTTTAATCGAGCAGACTCGCCGCGATTTGATCGCGTGGGTTTCCCACGATCTCCGCACCCCGCTGGCATCCATGCGTGTGATGATTGAGGCTATCGCGGATGAAGTCGTCACGGATCCCGATACGATTTCGCGTTACATCCATACATCCTTGTCTGAGCTTCGCCATCTAACGCATTTGATCGACGACCTTTTTGAGCTTGCCAAGCTGGATACCGGTCATTTAGATGCGCATTATGACATGACCTCGCTCAAGGATTTGGTATCCGATGTCCTCAGCCGCATGAGCACCCAGGCCGATCACCGTCATGTGAAACTGCGCGGCAGCGTGGATGATGAAGTCGATCCGGTCTACATGGCTCCTGATAAAATCCAGCGTGTTCTATACAACCTGATCGATAATGCGCTTCGTTATACCCCGCCCGAAGGTGAAGTCATCATCCATGCTTGCCGCGACCAGGACCACGTCCGCGTGGATGTATCCAACACAGGTTCGACCATCGACCCTGAACACCTTCCATTTGTGTTCAACAGTTTCTACCGCGCCGAGAGTTCCCGCGCGCGTGACGATGATGGCAAACGTGGTACTGGCCTCGGTTTGGCGATTGCGCGTGGTTTTGTCGAAGCCCATCGTGGGCATATTTGGGTCGAAAGTGTGCCCGAACGCGGGACAACGTTTAGTTTTACCCTCCCGCGCCGTGTAATGAATCTGTAATCTTTACGTTATTTTTAGGCCACATTTTTCCCCTAGAGTAGAAGTATTGTCTATCTAAGCACGAGGAGATACATCCATGTTCAAACGTCTTACGACATGTGCTTTGCTTCTGCTTGCATTTGTTTTTTCCGCTTCAACTTCAACCACGACCACGCGCGCCCAGGATGACATGCCGAAGATCACCTGCGACTCCACACTTGTCACCCTGCTTTACATTGCCGAATATGACTATGGCTTCCATTCCATGTCCGACGTGTCTCAATTGGAAAAAGGACCGTACACCTCGCTGTTTGACTCGATGATGATGGGCATGGAAGAAGATGAAATGATGGAAGGTACGCCCGAAGCGGACATGATGGCTGAAGACGAGATGATGGAAGGTACACCCGAAGCAGATATGATGGCCGAGGGCGACATGATGGCGCTTGCTCCTGGTGTCGTAACAGGCGAAGACCAGTTCTGCACCACGTTGCGGGCCGAACTGGAAAGCTTCTTCTACGATTACTTCAGCCAGGAAATGATGTCGGAATAACACACAGCCCTGTGAAAAATGGTGTAGGGACACCTTTGCCCCTACACCAGCGCGGACTCTTCCCATTCCCCTGGATGCTGGACGATGCGTCCGTCGCGCAGTTCCCATAGTTCGCCTTTGAATTGTTTCAAAAAGCGTCGATCATGGGACACCGCCAGCACCGGACCCGGAAACTGCTGGATCGCCTCTTCGAACGATTCAAGGACATCGAAACTGACAAAGTTGGTCGGTTCATCCAGCAGCAGCATGTTTGCCCGTGCTGCCATCAGTCGTGCAATTTGCAGTTTGCGTTTTTGCCCGCTGCTCAGTTGGGATACTTGGCGGCTGATTTCGTCATAGCGAAACAGCCCTGAACCGAGCAGTTCCGTGATATGCACTTGATCTTCACCTGTCAGTCCTTCGCGGTACACTTCAAGAACCGTCTGGTTCGCTTCCAGTTGTTCTTGCTGCTGGTCGAGATACCCAATCTTGACTTGCGGGCTGACATACACTTCGCCTGCGTCATAAGCTTCGTACCCTGCCAGAATCTTCAACAGCGTGCTTTTCCCCGCGCCGTTTGGCCCAACCAGGACAATTCGGCTTCGCGGTCCAAGTGTGAACGAAATGCTGTCCAGAATCCGCCGTTCACCATAGCACTTGCTCAGGCCAGAGACAAACAACGGTGTGCGTCCCTGGACTGCTTCTGGATCAAAATCAGCTTCAAATTGCAGCTCTTTCGGCGGTCGTGGAATCGGATTTTCCTCAATTCTTCGTAGCCGTTCTTCTGCCGATGCGACCCGGCTGGAAATCGCCTTATCTACCATGCCCCGCTTGAAGTGCTTCAGGAATTTGTCGGCATCCGTGGGCGGTCGATTATGCGCCACTTGTCTCGCCTGGACCTTGATCGCCCGCCTCAGTTCTTTGATCTCTTCCTGCTGATTAGCGTACGCTTCTTCCCATTGGCGTCGTTCAATCGTTTTGGCTTGCAGATAAGCATCATAGTTTCCTGCATACATTTTGGTTTTCCGGCTGTGTTCTTCGATCTCCACGATGGCCGTCACCGTCCGGTTGAGAAATTCGCGGTCATGCGAAACAATCAGAACACTGCCCCGATACGCTTGTAGATAAGCTTCCAGCCATCCCAAACTGGCAAAGTCGAGATGATTGGTCGGTTCATCCAACAGCAGCACATCCGGGTTTTGCAGCAGCAGCATGGCTAATCCCAGCCGTGCCTTTTCCCCGCCTGACAGGGTTACGACTTGCCTTTCGCGTGGCAAATGATCGACTTTTAGTCCGCTGAGCAGTAGCTTGATCCGGTAATCCATTTCATATCCGCCATACCGTTCGAATCGATCACTGATTTCGCCATATTCCTGCATGATGCTATCCAAATCGTCGCTTTGATCGGCCATACATGTTTCGAGTTCTCGCATCCGATTCTCAAGCGTCTTCAGGTGTTGCATCGCCTCCTCGCTCAAGGTTTGGATAGTTTGCCCTTCTTTGTAGTCTATCGTCTGCGCCAGATACCCGACCTGTGCGCCACTTGTAACTGAAATCGATTGGCTGTCCGCCTCAATTTGTCCCATGATAATTTTGAGCAGCGTCGATTTACCCACACCGTTTGCACCAACCAACCCAACGCGCTGACCATCGTTCAGAATCAGTGCGGCTTGATTGAGAATTTGTTGATCGCCGTAGCTTTTTGAGATATTCGAAAGTTGCAACATAGAGCCTTCCTTTGACATCGGGAATCAAAAAACGCTACCAGAAGCAACTCTGTGCAGCGTTTTATATGCATCTTGGATGCAAATAGAATCCAGCAATAACACACAGCAGCAGAGCAGCTCAAACTAGCCGATGGTGCTGTGATTCTCCATGCTTGACCTTTCTCACTTGATCAACGATAGTTCGGGGAAGAAAAGCATTTTTAGAGCCTCTTCGCCGCAACTAGTAGCGAGTTTAGGATGATTTTGTCTGATTGTCAAGCGGTGCTTTGAATAAGTACAATTTGCTTATAACAATCGACCAAAGGCACGTTGTAGATGACTTCTTTGCTTGAACATTTACATACTATCCCGTATTTTTCTATTTTAGATCAGCAATCCTTGGCCGCCATTGCGGGTCAATCCCAATATCACACCTTCGAAGCCGAAGAAATGATTTTTTTAGAAGGTGATCCATCTGCTGGTTTGTGGCTTATCGAAGATGGCAGCGTGAAAGTGAGCAAACTTAGTCCAGAAGGTGCTGAGTACATTATGCATTTGCTGGGTCCGGGCGAATTATTTAATGTGGTCGCCGCGATGGATGGCGGCCCCACTCCCGCCACCGTTACCGCCTTGAGCTTAACCTCGTGTTGGCAAATTCCTGTCGATGTGATCGCCCAAGCTATCGAGAGAAATCCGCGCATGGCGCGTGCCGTCATTAACATGCTTGCTGCTCGCGCCCGCCAATTGAACCAGCAGATCGAGAATCTGACGCTTTATCCTGTTACGGCCCGTTTAGCTCGTTTTCTGCTGGCCGAGGCTCCGAGTGTTGCTGGTGTGACCCGTGTCGCCATCGCGGGACACCTCGCCACGACACCGGAGACTATCAGTCGAGTTCTGGCGAAGCTCCAGCATATGGGCGCGATCCGTTTTGATCGCCATCGTATTTTGATTACCAATGTAGAGATGCTGCGCACCATTGCATCCCTGTCCGACGATTAATCTTGAACGGTTTCTGCTGGGATTTTTCCAAATACGCGAAGTCGTTCAATGACCGCCCGATTCCCTAGTATTCCTAAAAAAACGACTGTAAATACACCCAGCGGCAGCACCGTTACCAGACTGAGCAAAATAACCACTGTGGCAAGCACAAGCATCGTGATTGTATATACAGGGCTTGCCAGCGCCAGAAAAGCCGCATTCCGAAATGCAACCCGCAGGCGCTTATCTTCTTGCTCCATCAGAAAGGGCCAAACATAAAACTGAGTCGCCAGCCACAACACCGTCAAACTGACGACAAAAGTTCGCAGCCCCAGCGCGAGCAATCCCTCGCCGCTCCCATAGAAAACCAAGTTGACATAAATTGTGATTCCTACCAGGATGTTTAAGATGACCCAGCGCTGGCTAATCCACAGGTAACGCCGCGTACTCGATACAAAATCCTCAAAATGCTGCCCCTTACCATGTGTGATACTGTTCGCCACCCCATGAATCCCTGCGGTTGCCGGTCCTAACCCTACAATCGTGAGGCTGAGTCCGAGCCATAACAAATTCGTTATGGCAATGCCCAGCATATTGTCCCACCAATCGCGCGCGGTGATTGCAAAAGTTTTCAACGCATTTTGCATAGATAACTCTTTTCTCTTCGACCTACCTGCCAGATTTTATTATGAAATAGTGCCCCGGTGAAATTTTTAGATAGCCGAAAAACGGGTAAACTAAAAAATCTCTACTCTTTTCAACAGGACAGCAATCGATGGACGATCTTTTTCCCAAAGTCGCTTTAACAGCCGCATCGGGTGCGCGGGCTGAAGTCTACGTATACGGCGCACATGTCACTTCGTGGATAACGCCTGATGGTCAAGAACGCCTCTTTATGAGTCGCAGCTCGGAATTTCGCCCTGGTGCAGCCTTACGTGGCGGTATTCCGGTGGTGTTTCCTCAGTTCTCCGGTTTTGGCCCGCTCATCAAACACGGTTTTGGCCGCATCAACTCCTGGGAACAAGTTGAGAGTCAGGCGGAGAAAGCCCATTTTCAGCTTCGTGACTCGGATGAAACACGCATTATCTGGAATTACGGTTTTCTTCTTGACCTGGAAGTCACTGTGGAAGATTCGCGCCTTGAAGTTGCGTTTCAAGTCACCAATACCGATACGCAACCATTTGAGTTTACTGCCGCGCTGCACACCTATTTTCGCGTCGATGATATATCGAATGTGTGGGTGGAGGGACTGGAAGGATTGGCTTATCAGGAACATGGCAATCCTTACCAACAGCCCCATGCTCCCTTACGTGTTGAGGGTGAAGTGGATCGTATCTATTGGAATGTTCCGGGCACGGTCAAGTTGCGCGAAGGCTCGCATACCTTCCAGATTTCAATTGACGGCTTTCCAGATATGGTAGTTTGGAATCCTGGTCCTCGTATTTCTGATGCATTGGTGGATATGGAACCCGGCGGCTACCACCATATGCTCTGTATTGAGGCCGTCGTATTGGGCCAACCCGTGAAGCTAAAACCCGGTGAAATGTGGCATGGCACACAAAAAATGCTATCACTAACTTAAGCCATTTTTCTGGGAGGATAATATGAGCCAGATTCATTCCAAAGCATCAGCGGTGATTCATGCTCGACCTGAAACGATTTATGGAGTTTTGTCTGACTATCGTGTAGGCCATCCGGCCATTCTTCCCAAACCTTATTTCACTGATTTAATTATCGAGCGGGGTGGGCAAGGGGCTGGAACCCTTGCTCGCGTTTATATGAATGTGATGGGTGTACGGCGCAGCTATCGGATGAGTGTCACCGAACCGGAACCGGGCCATTTATTGAAAGAAACCGACTCTGATGCTGGAGTGGTCACAACTTTTACCGTAACACCTTTGGATGGGGGTGAGCAATCTCAAGTGACCATTGCTACGGATGCCAAAGCCAGTCCGGGTATTCAGGGCTTTTTTGAAAAGCTCATTTCACCATCTATCACCCGCCGCATCTATCGCAAGGAGTTACAGTTGCTGACGGCTTATGTTCAAGCGAAGTAACCTTTACTTGACAATGCGTTTAATCCCGATCTAAGATGATCTTGGCGTAAAAAAGCCCCTTATGTATTTTGCTAAGCCTCATCCAGGAGATGTCACCATTAAAACATCGTATGGTATTACTTCAAATGGAACCGCTGTAGATGAATACGTCCTGACCAATGCCAATGGCATGGAAGTCAAAATTATCAACTATGGCGGCATTATTACCTCGATTCGGGTTCCAGATCGTCATGGTAATATGGCAAATGTTGTGCTTGGTTTTAATAATCTCCACGATTATGAAACGCAAAGCCCTTTCTTTGGCTGTATCACCGGACGATATGCCAACCGTATCGCAGAGGGCAAGTTCACGCTAGACGGCGTTGACTATACACTAGCTCAAAATGATGGACCTAACTCATTACATGGCGGGCTAAAGGGTTTCGACAAAGCCGTTTGGAACGCAGCCCAGGTGAACGGATCGCTGGAGTTAACCCATCTGAGTCCCGATATGGACGAAGGGTTTCCGGGTAAGCTCAACGTTAAAGTCACTTACGCGCTGACCGATCAGAATGAGCTGGTTATCGACTATACGGCTACTACCGACAAGCCGACGATTGTCAACCTGACCAATCATTCCTATTTTAACCTTCTCGGCGAAGGTATGGGCGCAATTTATGATCACATTCTCATGCTCAATGCTGATCACTATACGCCCACCAACAGTAACCTGATTCCGACGGGCGAGTTGGCTCCGGTTGAGGGGACTCCCTTCGATTTTCGTCTGCCCAAAGTTATCGGTCCTGGGCAGCGGTCCTCACATGAGCAGATTCGCGCGGCGCATGGCTATGACCATAATTTTGTTTTATCTCGTCCCAGCGCGGATGATACAAGCCTGATGCTGGCGGCTCGCGTGTATGAACCGCGGACGGGCCGTATGATGGAAGTCTGGACCACCGAACCCGCCATTCAGTTTTATGCAGGCAATTTCATCAACGCCACATTGGTCGGTACCAGCGGGCATATCTACCGCCAGAGTGATGGGTTAGCACTTGAAACCCAGCATTATCCCGATTCGCCAAACCAACCGCATTTCCCGACGGTTCGGCTGGATCCCGGACAGACTTATCGCACTACCACGATTTATAAGTTTGCGGCAGATTAATTTCGGCTCACCAAAGATCGATCTTCGGCTCACCAAAGATCGATCTTCTTTCCCTCAGGCAACACGGTTTGTCGATCTTATACCCAAAAGTTACCCCCCTTGAACGGCTGTGTGAGGGAAAACCTAGGGTGAAAATAGCCTGCTTTGTCGAACTTCTGAATGATCCCCTCCCCCCCT
>DATAMF010000652.1:0-16082 GCA_036260665.1 Aggregatilineaceae bacterium
TTTATTGGAGAAAACTGGTAGATGGTACGATGCAAGCGCTTATTGGTAGCGGTGCTGTTGGTAATGGTCGGGTTGTTCAATGTCTCGTTTAGCGCGGCGCAAGAGGGGGAATTTGAGGTCGGGAACGACTTAACGATTGCGTATCTGCGGCAACTGGAGATCGAAGGAAGCGATATTTTACTGGAAGAACGACTGGCCGATGGTGTCAGCTATACGCAATATATTGCCAGCTACATTTCCGAAGGAAACAAAATATATGGCCTGCTGACGATTCCGTTTGGGGATGTGCCGCCGGGTGGATTTAAAGCCATTGTATTCTGTCACGGGTTTATTCCACCGGATTCGTATGTCACGACAGAACGGTATGTGGCATATGTTAATGCGTTGGCAAGTCATGGATTTGTGGTCTTTAAGATCGATATGCGAGGACATGGAAATTCTGAGGGAGAAGCGACAGGGACTTATTTTTCACCCGGCTATACGATTGACGCTATCGCGGCACTCAAAAGCCTACAAAAAATGGATATTGTGGATCCCAATGGGATCGGACTGTGGGGCCACAGCATGGCCGGGAATCTGGTACTGCGAGCGATGCTGATCGAACCGGATGTTAAGGCGGGTGTCATTTGGGCTGGGGCAGTATACAGTTATGATGACTTCATCCAATACCGAATATCTGATCCATCATCAGCGGCCCTGCGCGATACGGAAACACCGTCGAGAAGGCGAGGGCGGGAGCTTCGAGAAGCCTACGGTGAACCAAACACCGACGTGCCGTATTGGGCAGCAGTATCGCTAACGGCGCATATTGATTATCTGCAAAGCCCGCTGCAAATCCACCATGCCGTGGATGATCCGGTTGTTAACATTGGCTATTCGCTCGATCTGGCGACAGCGCTACAGGCACACAATAAGGTATATGAACTGCACCAGTATTCAGGGGGTGGACATGATATTGATTCGCCGTATTTTGACGAGGCGATGCTGCGAACGATTGTGTTTTTCCAGGAGCATCTATAAATGGAATAGTGGTGGGAACATTGTTCCCACCGAACTCCCGATCACTCACTGAGGGGCGTGTATTGAATAGATTCCAGAATGGGTAAAACCATTTCTTCCTGATTTTCCAACTCATCGATGGCCGTTTGGACCTGGATATACATATACTGTCCGCCAAAGTCTACGACCAACAGATAACCCTCTGAAAGCTCGGTCTGATAATCGACACGAACAGCAGCATGCTCACCTACGGTTGTTTCCGCTGGTTCACTCAGTTGTTCACCTTCAAATGTTAATGCGGCATATTGGGTTACGGCATCAGTGAGATTTTCGGCGGCGAATTCGCGAACTTCGGGTCGAAAGATGAAGATCATCACAAGACCGGACTCGATGGGGCTTTCACTGTCCCGGCTTAACAAGAGGGGATCATTGGAAACCGCTACGGTTCCCATGAGTTCAAGCGCCATCCAATCACCCGGATAATCCAGGGTGAGGGTTTCGTTCTCGCTGATGAAGGAGATCGGGCCTTCGGGAATGGAATAGGTCAGGGATTCGAGAAGAGCTTCCACTAACAATTCGTAATCCGCAAACTGACCGAGCGGCGATCTGCTGCTGACGATTACATATTCGCCATCAAAGTCAATAATGATCAGCACGCCTTCTTCTGTACTCGACGTGATACTTATTTTCAGCGCTGCATGGTCGCCAAGTGAGATGTCTGCTGGTTCGCTAATGGTTGTTGTGTCGTCTTCTTCGGCTTGGGCCTGATACATTTCCCAGACTTGCTGAAGTGATTCGGGCTGTTCACCCTCGAACAACATTTGGGTCAAGGAGGGGGTAAAAATAAGCGTCAGAATTGAACCGTCTGGCAGAGGGCCTTCAGTATCATTCATGATCCGCTCGAAGGTGGAAGGATCGTTACCGATCTGGATGAGGCCGGGGAAACTTTCGTCGGTGGACCAATCGGAGGGGTAATTGAAACTCACCCGATGATCGGATGAGGTGAACGACTCTGTGTCATCCTGAGCGAGAACGGCTGAAGACGGCAGCATAACCAGCACGACCAAGAAAATCCGCAGTAACAAACTTTTCATGATGGAGTTTCTCCCCATAAACAAAGCGAAAAAATCAAATAAATTATCCTCGTGGCAAATCCAGAGCACAAGTTTGAGGTACTTGATCTAGATCAACTAGGTTGATGCCTATCAATGTGCCCTCACCAATCGAGAGGTATGCTGTGATCAGGTTGAGGAGTGGCTTATGGATAAGGTATGGGTTCCACTGATCAATCATAAACGGTGTACAGGGTGCGGTCATTGTGCCGCCGGATGCCCAACCGGGGCGTTGGGGTTAGTTGAAGATCAAGTTGTTATCGTGCAGCCAGAGATGTGTACCTATTGCGGCGTGTGCGAAGAAATTTGTCCAAGCGACGCGATTGAACTTCCATACGAGATCGGATTTTCGCAGAACTATCAAGGTAATGAAAGATGACACATAAAACTTTAGTGATATTCACGTTAGCATCCGTAATCGCTATGGCAATGGGGTTATCGCTGACAGCACCCGAACAAACGCTGAGCGCGGCGGGAACGGTAACAGTCACCTATACCCTAGTGACTGGGGGAGACACGGGGCAACTGGTATTTGTCGGCGTGGGGGGAGAAATTGATGGGATCGTGAATCCTACGCTAACGGCTAATCCAGGGGATGTGGTTCAGGTCAATCTGATTAACGGTGATGGCATGTTACACGATTTTGTGATTGACGAATTGAATGTCAAAACGGAACAGTTTTCGGAACGAGAAGCACAAACATCAGTCACGTTTACCGCTGATCAGATGGGCGAGTTCGTGTACTACTGCTCTGTGCCTGGGCACCGCCAAGCGGGGATGTGGGGAACTTTGGTGGTGGGGCATGCCGCAACTGAAAGCGCCGAGGGGGCCGATATTATTCGCAACCCGATGGATGTGCCCACCCCGATCGAACAGCAGGCCCCACAAACGGTCAAAGTAGAACTGGTTGCGGAAGAAGTGGTCGGACAACTGGCAGATGGAACGACGATGACCTACTTTACTTTTAACGGCCAAGTCCCTGGACCGATGCTGCGCGTTCGAGTTGGAGATACGGTTGAAGTCCACTTCCGTAATAATACAACGAGTCAATTTCCGCACTCGGTCGACTTCCATGCCGCAACGGGACCTGGGGGTGGGGCGGTTTTCAGCAATCTGAATCCCGGTGAAGAAACGATGTTCTCTTTCAAAGCGCTGAGTCCTGGTTTGTTTGTATATCACTGCGCTACACCTAGCGTCGCTCACCATATCGCCAGCGGGATGTACGGGATGATATTGGTTGAACCGGAAGGTGGACTGGTTCCGGTTGATCATGAATTCTATGTGATGCAAGGCGAGATCTATACCGAGGAGAGCTACGGCACCACAGGATTCGTACATTTTGATCATGAGAAAATGCTCGCAGAAGCCCCCGAATATTTTGTGTTCAACGGAGCAGCCGCTGGACTGACGAGCGAAACCAAGGCCATGCATGCGCAGGTCGGGGAAACTGTGCGGTTATTCTTCGGCGTTGGTGGCCCGAACTTCACTTCGTCGTTCCATGTTATTGGGGAGATCATGGATCGCGTGTATGACCAGGGGTCGATCACCAGCGCGCCGCTTACGGATGTCCAAACGACCCTGGTGCCGCCGGGTGGGGCCGCGATGATTGAATTCAAACTCGATGTGCCAGGGCGGTTTATGCTGGTGGATCATGCGCTGAGCCGTCTGGAACGTGGATTGGTTGCTTATTTGATGGTGGATGGGGAAGCTGATCCCACCATCTTCGATGGAGAGCTGACGGCAGGTTCCGGCCACTAGAAACGCTGGGAGCGTCGCAATGGCGCTCCCTTTCATATAATATTTAAAACGCCCAGCATTGAATGTGGGCGTTTTGTATGAACCGGCAGCAGGATGTTCAGCTATATTTGGGGAGCACAGACTATGTTAGAAATTGCGGTTATCACTGGAGGACATCACTATCATGTGCCTGCTTTTCACCGCTTGTTTCGTGAACTACCAGGCATAGATGCCTATATTCAACACTTGGCAGATTTTGTTGCATCTCCGCCGGAGGTTCGGCAGGGATATGATGGTGTGGTGTTTTACACCCACCTCAGACGCGAACTGGAGGATTTAGGACTTCGACCAGGAAGCACTGATTCGGTTCGCTCGATATTGGAAGAATTAGGAGCCAGCAACCAGGGATTGGTTGTGATGCACCACAGTTTGCTGGCATTTCCCGATTGGGATGTGTGGAATGATATTGTTGGCATGGCGGATCGATCCCTAGCAAAATATGCACATGGTCAAACCATCCGCTATCACATTGAAGATGCAGAGCATCCAATTTGTGCCGGATTAGATGATTGGATGATGCAGGATGAAACCTACCTGATGCCCAACGCCGTCGGAGAAAATCATATATTGATCACCACTGATCATCCAGATAGTATGGCAACGCTTGCCTGGACACACGACTATAAACTGAGCCGGGTGTTTTGCTTGCAGGCCGGAGACGATCAGGATACCTGGGCGAACGTCAATTTTCGTACCCTGCTGACGCAAGGGATCAGGTGGTGTGCTACGCTGAACGCAGAATAAAAGGAGCCACGATGGTTGTACGCCGCTATTGGGTTGAGATGCTTTATCAGGTGGTGAAGCCCGTCTTCAGTGCATTGGCTGAAGGGCAACTGAAGGCTACGATGCCTGTTGAGACCGCACACCCACGTCCACGGGATCATGTCTCACACCTCGAAGCATTTGGTCGCGCGCTGGCCGGGGTCGCGCCCTGGCTTGCAACATCTGGACTGGATGAGGAAGAAGCGGCTTTACGGGATGAAGTCTTAGGATGGGCACGGCAAGGACTGCGGATGGCATGCGATCCCAAGTCGCCGGATTACATGAGTTTTGCCGGGACTTCGGGCGACGATAATCGCCAACCTTTGGTAGATGCCGCGTTTTTGGCACATGGTATTTTACGCGCGATGCCCGTGCTGTGGCCTGGGCTAGACACAGAAACTCAAGGTTTGGTGATTAAGGCGGTCAAGCAGTGCAGGGTGATCGTACCGAATTACAACAACTGGTTACTGTTCGCAGCGATGATTGAGACCTTTTTGTACAGCATTGGATCGGACAGCGATTACCTGCGAATTGATGTAGCGCTGCGGCAACATGAAGCATGGTATTTGGGAGATGGGATGTATGGGGATGGGCCACTGTTTCACTGGGATTACTATAACAGCTATGTGATCCAGCCGATGCTGCTGGACATTGTGGAAACGATGGCCGGTATCAATCCGGTATGGGATAAACTCAGCGAAGATATTCGGATGCGGGCGCGGCGGTATGCTGCCGTACAAGAGCGGTTGATTGCGCCCGATGGCTCTTTTCCCGTTATAGGGCGCTCTATCTGCTATCGCAATGGCGCGTTTCAACTGCTCGCCCAAATGGCACTACGGGATGATCTGCCTCCGGATCTAACACATGCTCAGGTGCGGGGGGCGCTCACTGCTGTGATCCGGCGGACACTAGGAGCACCCGGAACATTTGATTCGGCGGGATGGCTTACGCTGGGGTTGGCGGGGCACCAACCGGGACTCGCGGAGTCCTATATTTCCACGGGGAGCTTATATCTATGCACAGTTGGCTTTTTGCCGCTCGGATTGCCCCCAGAGCATCCATTTTGGACAAGTGCGGCGGCTGCCTGGACTTCGCAACGGATTTGGGCGGGCGATGATATGAAAGCAGATAAGGCTTTCGACCGGAATATTGTGGATTAAGCGTATGCTCCAGGGGAAACAGATTCCCCTGGAGTTTGCATGTTCTAACGCCCGGTTGGAGGAATATTCTGGTTGAGGTGAAAGAGGTTGGTCGGATCATAGCGGTTCTTGATGGCTACAAGCCGATCCCACGTCTCACCTGGATAAGCTTCGCGGACGCGCGCATCACCCTCGCTGCCCAGGAAGTTCACATAGACCCCTGTATTACCCCGTTGCAGCGCATTCGCGGCACTGTTCACCCAAGCTTGATGCACAGAAGCATCGGCTGGATTCCCATAAAGGGCGGCAAACGTTACCATGATACGACGGTTACGATGGGCGAAGGCTGTCGCATCGACAGGAATACGAGCCATCGCTCCACCAAGCACTCGAATCTGGGCTACGGACATTTGCGCACTGGAAGTCTGCAACTGGTCCACGATCAATTCAGCCGTGGAGTGATCCAATGAATCAATGAACAGCGAACGGACCACTGAAAGTGGATGGTGGCCGTCATCCTGCTGGGGATACATTTCGGGATAGCGCAGGGGCCGCACCATATCGGCAATAGGGGCAACCAATGATCGGAACGGCGCAAGCGCACGCTGACCTGCCGCAATATCACCCGCGTAGACCAGCATTGCCATGATAACTAGTTTGCCGTAATGCTCAGCAGGAACGAAGGGCATGGGTGGTGCTGGCATAACATTGGCAATGATCGATAGTTCTTCCGGCGCGGCTTCAGCCTGGGCAATAAATGCCTGGAGGAGGTCGGGTGTTGCGGGCAGGAGGAGCATCCCACCTAAAACTTCATTGACCTCATGCAACCGGAACTGAAATCGCGTAGCGACGCCAAAGTTGCCACCACCACCGCGAATCGCCCAAAAGAGATCGGGATGCGACTCGGCGTCTACGCGGAGAATCTGACCATCGGCAGTTACGACTTCGGCAGCAATGAGATCATCAATCGTCAGGCCATACTTACGGACGAAGTACCCGACGCCGCCGCCCAGCGTAATCCCACCAATTCCAACCGACCCTGTGTCACCAAAGCCCGTTGCAAGGCCATGTACCCCGACGGCTGCTGTATATTCACCGGCTGTCAAACCTGTCTCAGCCCACGCGGTACGACCCTCAATATCAATTTCCAGCGCTCGCATATCCGAAAGATCCAGCACGATTCCTCCATGAGTCACACCATGGCCCGCAGCACTGTGACCACCACTGCGGACCGCGAGTTCCATCCCGGTATTTCGTGCCAGTGAGACAACTCTCGAAACGTCAGTCGCATCTGCTGGCCGGATAATAAACGCCGGTCGACGATCCATTCCACCATAAAAGACCGTACGCGCCTTATCATAGTCGGCATCTTCTGGTGTTATCACCCGACCTTTGAAGGCGGCACGCAGTTGTGGGATTGAGATTTGCTCCAGGTTCGTCAGCAGATTACTGTTTTCCAATGTCATTGCCATTCTCCTTGATACTCGGACATTTGGGACTTATGAGGAAGGTTAGACATACGACAACTGTAGCGATCCGTTGGGGCTGCATCTCACTAGCTTTAACGGATGCAATTTGGTGGACATATTCCGTACACAGTGAACAGCGTGAAGCATTAGAGGTTGGTGATCCAACCCAATTATCTCCTCTTCCTGAACACAGGCTGCTAATGTTCCGACTGAAAGGTAACATATCGCTCTAAGCAGCAATAGCGCTGCGATAGGTATATCTGTTGAGAGTTACCGTGACCACTTCTGAATACCTGATTGGGCTACAATTCCGGTTGGTATTGGAATTCCAATCGCAACGATGAAAGTTGCTGGCATATCGAAATAGCCTCCTTGGTATCTCTCATTCCAGATGTTTCTGAATTTGCAGTAGGAAGCAAAACCCCTTCCAAGTCAGTAACCGCAGTGCGTTTTCCTTACAACTTATCGAGGTACACACTTTCAGAACACAGTCATGAGTAGAGAATGCATTATCGCTTTCCGAAATTGATATTTGACTCCTTAGTACAAGATAGCAATGGAACAATCAGTACGGGAAGTTGGGGTCCAAATTGAGGTTATTCATGCATGCAGGTGTTGATATGATACTCAATTGTCGTTGCGAGCATTCTTCATCCTTGTGAGATAGCCTTAGCACGCATGTTTCATATATAAAATACATCATTTTATTAAAAATGGCAATGCGAATTTCAGGTCGACAGTGGCGACTTAATAACAGGATGTATTTTTCGAAATTGTATCCTTTGCAGTTGAAATTCAGATCAGCCGATAGTGTGCTGGCTACACCACACATCCGTTCGGATTTGAGGGGAGATGTGCGGTCAAGCCGCCCGACGCGAATAGGCATGATGGAGTCCGCCCAGCACCGGTCGCGCGACAATTTCGCCCTCACCCGATGGCGACGATGCAGGCGCGGATGGGATCCGCTGGTGAATGCCTTGATGCGGACGATCGTCGTTGAAGTAATCTATAACGAGACGACGTAATTGCCTCTCGCTGAGAATGAGCACATGGTCGAGGCATTCGCGGCGTACAATGCCGATAAAGCGCTCACAGTAGGCATTGGCGCGTGGTGTGCGTACCGGGATGCGCCAGACCTCCATCTCGGCGGCCACATGGGCGAAGTGCGCGCCGAATGCCCGGTCATTATCGCGGATCAAGTAGACAGGGGGTTGAGCAAAGGGAGGGCTTCACGTCACTGCTGGGCGGCCCAGGCATCGGAAGGTGACCGGGTCACATTGAAATGAATGACCTGGCGGGACTCCAACTCGATGATCACAAACACGAAGAGGGTTTGGAAGAAGACAGCGTAGGTCTGCACCAAGTCACACGCCCACATATCTGCGGCACGATTGCGCATGAAGGTGGACCAGATTTGCCCGCGGGGCGCAAGCGTGGCATGCATTTCAGATACTTCTGGATCGTGCGTTTGCTGACCTGGATACCTAACTTCAGCAGTTCGCCTCGGATACGTTCTGCGCCCCACAGCCGGTTTCTGTCGCCAATTGCCCGATCAACCGGATGGTCGTCACCAGCAGCGTGACGGGTTGGGATTTGGGCTTCGCTTTTGATTGGCGTCGCCACACGATCTTAAAGAGGTCGCGATGCCACCGGATCAATGTGTCAGGTTGAACGATTAGCAAGTCGTATGTGTTCAGAGGAGTGGCGAGGGGTGGTCTTAATGCAGTAGAATAACGCCCCATGAGCGGCGATCTGATTTCCCCACCCAACAGCGGCATCTCGCCGGAAGACTGGCAGCAAACACCGCCCAGTGTGCGCGTGTGGGTTACGGTTATGGCGGCGGAAATCAAACAGCTCAAAGAGACAGTCGAAAAACTGCAAGAGATGGTGAAGCGCAACTCGCAGAACTCCTCGCAGCCCCCCTCACAAGATCGCCCCGACCAGAAACCGGTCAAGGAAAACCCAGCCAGCCGCGCAAGCGAGGGGGACAACCGCGTCACCAGGGCCATCATCGGGTGCTGGTCGCTCAGCCGGATGAGATCATCGTGTACCAACCGGTCAGCTGCGCGCGGTGTGGGGCGTTGCTGCTAGGGAAGGATTCCAAGCCGTATCGACATCAAGTGACCGAACTGCCGGTCGTCAAAGCGCGGGTGGTGGAACACCAGGTGCATCGCCTGACGTGCCCGTGCTGTGGCCAGGTCAATGGTGGGGAACTGCCCCGCGATGTGGCGACCAGTCAGTTTGGGGTGAATGTGATGAGCCGGGTGGGGTTATTGATGGGGCGCTACCGGCTGAGTAAGCGCCAGGTGGCGCAGGTGCTAGAGGAATGCTTCGGGATAAAGATGGCAGCCAGCACCGTCGTCAATCACCAGACAGTGCTCAGCCAGGCGTTGGCGGGTCCAGTGGCTGAGCTACAGCCCTACGTTCAAGACCAGTCGATCTGTAACGTAGACGAAACCAGTTGGCGACAAGCGGGACAGCAGCGGCGCAGTTGGCTGTGGACCGTCGTGACCCGCTATGTCACACTCTTCCAGATCGCGCCCAGTCGCGGCAGCCAGGTGGCCCGCGAGCTGCTGGGCGAGAACTACACCGGCGTAGCGGGAACTGATCGCTACAGCGCCTACGCCTGGTTAGTGTGGCGTCAGTTCTGCTGGAGCCACCTGCTGCGTGATTTCCAGAAAATCCTCGAACGTGGCGGCGATTCGTATCCCATCGGGTGGCACTGAAACTCCAGGCGGAATATCTGCTGGTGCTGTGGGCTCGTGTGCGCGATGGCACCCTGTCGTATGCTGATTTCATGACGGAGTTCCCGGCAGTCCAGGCACGGCTCCGGCATTGGCTCACCGCGGGTCTGGACGCCACATCATCCCGCACGGTGGCCACCTGTTGCCCGGGGAAGCTGCGCTGTGGCGCTTTGTCACCTCACCGGGCGTGGAACCGACCAACAACAGTGCCGAGCGTGCGCTGCGCCATCCCGTCCTCTGGCGGCGTACTTCGCATGGCACACCATCCGATCCGGGCAGTCAGTTTGTTGAGCGTATTCTCTCGGTGGTTGAGACCTGCCGCCAGCAGCAGCGCTCGGTGTTCGATTTCCTACGCCAGGCGCTGATGGCTTACCGCGCTGGGATCCCGGCTCCGTCGCTCTTGCCCGTTGCCCAACCTTAAGACCCTACCCAGTTTACCCCCTGAACGCATACAGTGCGGACTCCCAACTGGGCGAACAGCCCTCCTAGTTTCGGCATAATTTTGGGAGATGAATGATAATGACGAACCCGGAAACAGGTTTCTATAACGCACATTAAAATAGACGCAGTTGAATCACGTAATGGGCTAGAACGAGTAAATGGGGATGGACATGGTAGTTCCATAGGCGTCCTCAATGGCACGTGTATCGTGCGGGGCTATCGTATCTGAGCGCAAACCCAAGGGGGTAGGTGATGCGCTCAGGGTTGCTTGTTTCCTGTGATTTACGGGAAGATTAATTATGTAGCCCCCACAGGCCTATGGCGCGACTGAGCTTCACGAAGACCCCTTCCCGACGTTCGCTGCGCTTCAAGAGCGCTGGAAGACGGAACAACAAGAGATGCGAGCTTATATCGACACCTTGACCGAGGAAACGTTGAACCGCATGATCCGTTATGTCATCCCTGGTGTGGTGCGTGAGCTTGTGGTGTGGCACATTCTGCTGGATGTCATTACCATGCAGCACCGGAGTAAGGCCGCCGCATTGCTGACAGGTTACGGCCAGTCGCCGGGCGACTTCGACTTCATCTTGTTTCTGAATGAGCGCACTTCAGGAAAATCCTAAGCATAACCAACCACCTGCCGGGTCTGGCGGGCGGTTATCTATTCCCTATGCAGGCTACCGTCATCATCTCGAAGAGAATGAGCGGACGATTAAAAACGTTTGTCATTGAGGATCGCGATGCTGCCACCTGCGACGGTTGTGGCAAGTCATCCCCGGCTTATCGCCTCTGTCCCACCTACACCGACTTCTGCAAGGCTTATCAGTCGGTCCTGCCCAAACGCACCCATCATCCCCTGGGCAAGGAAACCGGTCAGATGGCTCACCAAGAACGCTGGTAGCCTACGCTTCGTCAGCATGTATTTGAGGCTGATAATGGAGAGCGATGACACCAGAACTGAAGGTTTTAGTGTCCAACAGACTCAGAGTATTGACGCCCATATGCTCGAAGATATGCGGCCCTTCTCCGAAGACAAAAGGAAACACGAGCAGGCGTAACTCATCCACGAGGCCATGCTTGAGCATGGTGTGTGTCAGCTCACCCACACCATACTGCACCAAACTCTTGCCCGCCTCTTGCTTGAGCTTCCTGATTGCCTCGACAACATCCCGCTGGATAAGCGTAGCGTTCCACTGAAGTGGCTCCCTGAGGGTTCGGGATACGACGTACTTGGGCATACTATTGATCCTGTCTGCGTCCTCTCCTTGCCTGCTTGGCCAGACTTGGGCGAAGAATTCGTAGGTCTTCCGCCCCATCAAGAGCGCGTCTGGTATGAACAAAAGTTCATTGAGGTATCCTTGAACATCCTCGCTGTGGAATGGGAAATTTAGCTGCCAAAAATCCGTGTTCTCCCCACCGATAGCTCCATCGACCGATACTTCAGCTTCTACAATGATTTTTCTCATGGGACGCCTCCTTATTATTGCCTTTTGTGTCCTAGACTCCTTCAACCATTCCATTTAATCACTTATCCAGAACATCATGCCAATCTTTCGACCAGATGGTACTCACCCACGGGTTGACATGAATATCGACGCGGCGGGCAATGTAGGTACCTGCGACTGCGTCATGCTCCCGCTTCCATCCTCTCCTGTTCCACGCTTGTCGATCAACTATTTGACGGATTGCTTACCTGATAACGCGGAAGCGCAGGTGGATCGCCTCCTTTGTTTCCATCACTTCGGTCGTTTCGAGCTGAATATGCTCACCGCCCAGGCCTTCAATTAGCCGTGTGCCGCTGCCGAAGAGTACCGGTACGAGATGGATCGAGATTTCATCGAGCAGACCGGCTTTGATAAACTGCTGTGCGATCTTCGCGCCGCCCATCACACTGATGTCTTTATCCCCGGCGGCGGCTTGCGCACGTACCAGTGCGTTCTCAATGCCATCGACAAAGGTGTACACACCGCCTTCGGGTATGTCATCGGGCATCGTGTGCGACACGACGAAAACAGGTACACGCGCGGAGCCGGTCGGACCATCGGCTTTCCAGCCAGGTATTGCATCCTCATAGGTGCTTCTGCCTGCGATAACCGCGCCCAAACTGGCGATGCTCTCTTCCAGGAGCTTTCGGTTGTACTCATCGTCGCTGTCAAAAGCCCACTCGTGCAGTTGTTCACCACCATCGCCCAAAGGTTCATCCGAGCGACGGTTGGCCCCGGTGATAAATCCATCCAGGGACATACTGATATCAAAACTCACCTTTCCCATAACATCTCCTTCGGATGCCACATTTGAAGCCGTCTGACGATTCTATGGAATTGTAGAATGGATGGCTTGTAAAAAATCAATCAAACCGCTTGACACACTGGTTGAATTTTTACAAGGCGCGCGTTTCAGAATGACTTATGATCGAGAAATCGACGCGATCTGGCATAGCGCAAGGCAAATGATCTCTAGGTCAACTGAAGGAGAGTTCAAGATGAGAAAAATCGTCGCCGCAGAATTCATTACCCTGGATGGCGTCTACGAAGCGCCCGGTTCCGATGACACGACACTCCCTGAAAAACGGGGGTGGTCGATGCCGTTCGTGAGTAACGATGTTGGGCAGGTCATCTTTGAAAGTATGCAGAACAGCGATGCGATGTTGTTGGGACGTAGAACCTACGCTGATTTTGCGGTCTATTGGACCGCCGTGCCTGCCGACGATCCCATTGGTCAGTTCATGAACAATCAAGCCAAGTATGTGGTTTCGACCACTTTGGACAAGGCTGAGTGGAAGAACTCGATGCTCATCAAGGGGAATGTCGTCGAGCAACTCACCAGGCTGAAGCAGCAGCCGGGGAAGAACGTCACCATTGTCGGCAGCGGGGTCCTTGTGCAATCCCTGTTGGAGGCTGACCTCATCGATGAGTTTGAACTGATGCTGTGCCCTGTGGTGCTGGGGACGGGCAAACCCCTTTTCAAAGAAGGAACGTCCACCAGAACCATGAAAGTGATCGAGGTAAAATCCTTCGACACCGGCATGACGGTTTTCCGTTTGCAGCCTGAAAAGAAAGCATAGCTGATAAAAGGAAAATCTCTGTTGGACATCAACGCCTATCTGGATCGCATCGGCTATCAAGGGTCACACCTGCCCACCAAGCAGGTGCTCTTTGATATGCATCGCGCCCACCTGCGAGCCATCACCTACGAAAATCTGGATATTCACCTGGGGCGCACCCTGACGCTGGACATCCCCCACATCTTCGACAAAATTGTTACCCAACACCGAGGCGGTTGGTGCTATGAAATGAATGGCTTATTTGCCTGGGCATTGAGTGAATTGGGTTTTGCGGTGACGCTGCTGGCTAGTGCCGTTAATCGGGAAAAGCTGAGCGATAAGGCGGAGCGTAACCACTTGATCCTACGGGTTCAGCTCGAACGGCCTTACTTGGTGGACGTTGGTTTTGGAAACGGATTTCTGCAACCACTTCTGCTCAAACCAGGACATTACCAGCAGGGTTTCTTGACCTATGAACTCGCCCAGAATGATACCCGCTGGTTTTTCTCGAATCATCAGTATGGCGGTCCCGGCTACGATTTCACCTTACAGCCGCGCACGCTTCACGACTTTGCGGACAAGTGCCGTGAACTTCAGACTGACCCGGAGTCGGGATTCGTGCGGGTCGTCGTTTGCCATCGCTTTACGCCATCTGGAATTATCACCCTGCGCGGCTCTGTCCTGCGCACCCTTACAGACAGAGGCGTGCAGGACGAGACGATTCAGGATGAGGCAACCTATCGCCGTGTCATCCGTGAGCAATTTGACCTTCAACTGGTTGAGGAAGAGATAGCCACCTTGTGGCACATCGTTTGGAAGAAACATCAGGCGTATCTGAATGAGAATTCTGAGTGATGACATCACAGGTTTTGGTCAACCAGCAGCGATATGCCATACTCGGACGGTATTGTTAGAATCGATGGAGTGAAGAATAACGAGACTCGCCGTGTGACTTATCTTCGCCATATTTCATCTTCCCGGCTGAATGACTACATCGACTATCTTTACTACCTTGATGGTCGTATGGCCTCTTCACATGAGAAGATTCTGCCCTTGCCGACGCTCGATCTGAAGATTAATCTGGGGGGCGCTCTCCAGGTCTACGAGAACGACCACACCGATACCTACACCGAGAGCTGGTGCGTTGGGGTATGGCGCGTGCCGCACACGGTTGACTGGCCCTCTGACCTGCGGCTGTTTGGCGTGCATTTCAAGCCGGACGGTGCTTATCCATTTCTGCACCTTCCTCTCTCTGAACTCCACAATCGCGTGGTCACGCTGGACGCGATCTGGGGCCAGTTTGCCGCCGAACTCCGGGAGCGTCTGTATGCCGCACCGACCATCCAGTCTGGGTTCGCGCTGTTGGAACGCCTCCTGCTGGAGCGGCTGGAGGAAGCGCCGCCTGGACTGGAGATCGTGCGTTCTGGCATCACCCAGATGGCTCGCCAGCATGGCATTGTGTCGATCCGGGATCTCAGTGACTCCATCGGTATCAGCCAGAATCACCTCGGCACTCACTTCAAACGATTTGTCGGTGTTTCGGCGAAAGAACTGGCCCAGCTCTACCGGTTTGAGTACAGCCTCCACATGGCGGACCCTATCCGGCCAGTCGAGTGGACGCGAGTCGCGCTCCGGTCCGGTTACTACGATCTCTCCCACCTCAACAAGGAATTCTTGGCGTTCAGCGGCCATAGCCCAACCGATTACCTGAGGCTGCGGCGGCGCGCTTATGCGGAAGATCCGGAACGCGCTCAAACCCACCTACGCAATCTCCCAATTGATTGAATTTTTACAAGTCAATCGACCTGCATTGGCCTATGATCATGTCATCTGGCACCCATGTCCGCATCACGGCATAGGGAACGCAAAATGTTCTGGGGTTGATTCCAGACCCCCTGATTACCAGTCAGTAAGGCTGTTAGTAAAGGCAAGCCCTAGCAAGTGGGATCAGGTTTTGAGGTCGAAATCATGAGCAAAGTTTACTGCGAAATATCGATGTCATTGGATGGGTTCATCAGCGGGCCGAACGTGCGCGTCGGCAATGGAATGGGAGACGGTGGGGATCGGCTTCACAACTTGATCTTCGACCCTAAGACAAACATTTTGACCGAGGCCGGCAAAAAGCTAATGGATGAAAAATCCGTCTCAAACGGAGCCGTTATCATCGGGAAGCGGATGTTTGATGTCGGATTCGAACCGTAGGGCGACCCTCCGCCGTTCAGGATGCCGGTGTTCATCGTGACTCACGAAGTGCGGGATCCCCTGCCAATGAAGGGCGGTACGACCTACACCTTTGTGACCGATGGTATCGAGGCTGCACTTGAGATGGCTCGGGCCGCGGCTGGCGTCAAGGACGTCTTAATCCAGGGCGGCGCAACCATCATCAGGCAGTATCTGGAGGCTGGTTTGCTGGACGAAATGCAGATCCAACTCATCCCCATCCTATTCGGTGATGGCACCCGGCTCTTTGAGGGGATCGATCCTGAGGGGATCGAACTTAGAAAGACGAGCTCGATCGATACACCTGACGCCACCCATCTCCGGTTCAAAGTGGTGAAGCGGCGCACGTAATCTCC
>DATAMF010000653.1:0-6152 GCA_036260665.1 Aggregatilineaceae bacterium
CTAGTATTTAGCATGCCATGGAGAAAAAAATGAAGCGCTATTTACATCTATTAATTATCGTTGCTTTGGCTTTGGGTGCGATTGCGACCTTGGGTGGCACTCAGCCCACCAAAGCCCAGGAAGCGCCCAGTGGCGTATGGCTCGGCACCTGGCCCTATGTCCTGCTCCCCGAACATAACCTGAATGGCTTTGCCACGGGTGGGTTGGACACCAACCTGGGAACCGTGTATCGCAGCTTTGTTGAACTGCCGCACGCTTTGTATATGTGGGGCACAGGCGAATATAAGCCTCTGCTGGGCGAAGCGTGGGGTTTTTCGGACGACGGAACCTATTATTGGACCAAACTACGCGCCGATGCCAAGTGGAGCAATGGTGATCCTATCACCGCGGATGATGTGGTAGCCACCTATGCCATTGGCCGCATCATGAACTGGGGCGATTTCGCCTATATCGATAAAATCGAAAAAGTAGACGATCAAACCGTCAATTACTACTTCATCGATCAACCTTCGTACCTGGCCGAGCGCTTCATTTTGAAGAATTATATTGTCAGCGCCAAAACCTACGGCGAACTCGCCCAGAAAGCCACCGACCTCTATGCAAGCGGCGCGGCGAAGGATAGCGAAGAATGGACCGCCCTGGCGGACGAAATTCGTGCCTTCCGTCCCACCGAACTAATCGCTTCTGGCCCCTACACCTACACCCTTGATGATGTGGGCGATACCTATATGACGCTGCGCTGGCAGCCCAACAGCATTTTCTCCGACACCGTGAAGTTTGGTGAAATCCGGCTGTGGGCAGGCGAAACCGAAGCGACCACCCCCCTGGTTCTGAGCGGCGATATTGCGCACTCCACCAACGTTTTCCCGCCGTCCACACTGGAAGCTTTCCAGAGTGCAGGCATCAATACCGTCACGATCCCCCGCGCCTATGGTCCCGCCGTCCTGTTCCAGCACGATGTCTATCCCTGGAACATCAAGGAAGTTCGGCAGGCCGTGGCGCTGGTCATTGACCGCGAAGAAAACGCCTTCCTGACCAACGGCCTCGGCGCAACCGCCACTGTCTACATGTGTGGCTTGGCCGACTCGATGGTCCCGATTTGGCTGGATCAGGCAACTATTGATCAGCTTGATCACTACGAATTCGACACTGACCGCGCCGCCGAACTCCTGCGCAGCGTGGGCTTTGAGAAGAACAGCGACGGCAAGTGGGCCGACAAAGACGGCAACCTGATCACGTCTGAATTCAAGTTCGCCGCCGATTTTGCCGACTTCTCCGCTGCCGCCTTGAATGCTACCGAGCAGATGAACGACTTCGGCTTCGACATCACCGCGCGTGGTGTGCCCTGGCAGCAGAGCGCGGAAGACATCCGCAACGGCGACTTCGAACTGTCCGTGTGGAGCTGGTCCAACACCTCGCCCTTCCCCGCGCGCCAGTTCTTTGGCCCGATCCAGCGCTTCAACTATGTGGGCCTGACCGACGGCCAAAAGGGTATGAACTACCCGATGGAATTCGAATGGAACGGCGAGATGATCAACCTCGACCAGATGATCAAGGATACGAGCGCCGGGCTGGATATTGAAAAGCAGAAAGAACTGGTTGCCCAGGTTGCCCTGATCATCAACGAAGAAATGCCTTTTGTTCCGCTGAACATGCTGATCAGCGTGGAACCCTTCAACACCGATAAGATCGCCGGTCTGCCCGCGGCAGACGATCCGATCTTCCAGAATCCCAGTGGTGCCGATCACTTTATCATCTACGACATCCTGACCGGTGTTCTGAGCGCCAAATAGATAGTATCGTGAACAAGTCGGCGGGAGGATAGCCCTCCCGCTGCACTTTCTTTCAGGATCATTCTTGCAAAATAATTAGCGCCTTTTCTTTAGAATTTACAGGATACAGGCATGGAAGTAACATCAGCGCCCCCAGTTTCCCCTGGATATGCACAGCCAACTCTGGCGCACAAGGTTTATCAAATTGCTAAACAGTTCGTTAGCAGCTATACCTTTCGCGTCGTGATTCAAGGCCTCTTTACGCTGTGGGTCGTCACCACCTTCACGTTTATTTTGATCCGCAAAATGCCGGGCAACCCGGTCCAGATCAAAATTGACGAACTGGTTGACAAACAGCAGATGCCCTATGAGGATGCGCGCCGTATTGCTGCCGGGATGTATGACTTCGACCCCGATGAGCCGCTTATTCAGCAGTACGGCGACTACATGACGAAGTTACTCCAGGGCGACATGGGCAAGTCGATTGCAGCTTCAGGGACGCCTGTTATCTCCCAAATTAAACGTTACCTGCCCTGGACCTTATTCGCCGTCGGAACAGGTCTGCTCATCAGTTTTACCTTGGGCGTGTTCCTCGGTATGGCGATGGCCTACTGGCGCGGCGGTATTTTAGACAACACCCTCACCGCGCTGGCCTCGATCATGTATGGGGTGCCCGACTTCGTGATCGCGCTGCTGCTGCTTTTAGTAGCCGGGGTCCAGCTTAAGTGGTTCCAGATCGGCGATGTCCTGGGCGGTGTCAGCCAGGACGTTGAGCCAGGACTCACCCCCACTTATATCACCAACCTGTTTCAACATGTCGCCCTGCCCGTTCTGACTTATGTCTGGACAACCGTCGGCGGCTGGATTCTGACTATGAAAAGCAGCACGCTCTCTACGCTGGGCGAAGATTACATCACGGTTGCCAAAGCGCGCGGCCTGCCCGAACGCCGTATTCTGCTGGCTTATGTCGGACGGAATGCCATGCTGCCCCTGGTCACGCGCCTCGCCATCAGCATCGGTTTTGTGATGGGCGGCAGCGTTATCATCGAAACGATCTTCCAATATCCCGGCCTGGGCCGACTGCTGTCGACTGCTATCAGCGGGCGCGACTATACCACCATGCAGGGCGTCTTCCTGACGATTGCAGCGGGCGTTGTTTTTTCGAATATTCTGGCCGACCTGTTATTTGGCCTGCTTGATCCCCGCGTTCGGGTCGGAGGTCAGAAATGAGCGCGATCAACGATGCGATTGGTTTTGGCGCTGCGGCCTCGCTCACCGGGCTGGTGATCGGCCTGATCTGCGGTCTGATCCCCCTGCTTTATGGCCTGAACAAGCAGGTGATCCGCCCGGCGATTATGGCATTTATTGTCTGCCTATTCGGGGGCTTCGCAGCAGGAATTTTCGGCGGGCTGCTAATGCTGCTGTTGACCAGCGCGGTTGTGATCTCGTACGTTTATGTGGATCGAACCGACCCTTTTACCTCTAGAGCCTCTATCGAAGACGTGAACTTTGAAGAGTCCCAGCGTGACTACTTTATCCGCCGCATGGCCTCATTAGGACGTTCCACCCGCGCCTCCACCCATGCCTTGGTACGCAACAAAGCGGGTTTTCTCGGCTTTCTGGGACTGTTGTTTTTCTTCCTGATGACCGCCTTTGGGCCGCTGTTCATCGAATACGACGGCAGCACTCACGTCGAACGGCGGCAGCCCGGTGCCGCCTCGCTTTACCAGGGACCGAGCAAGGAATATCCACTCGGCCTCGACTGGCAGGGGCGCGATGTGCTCTCCCATATTGTGTACGGCGGCAAAAGCCTGATCCTGATTTCAGTGGAAGCGGGCTTGCTGACCACGATTGTCGCCGTCGTGCTGGGATCGCTGTCCGGCTTATTGGGCGGTTGGGTCGATCAGGTGCTCTCCGCGCTGTCTAACATCTTCCTGACCATTCCATCCTTTCCGCTGTTATTGGTGCTGGCCAGCATTTTATCCTTTGATAACCGCAGCTATCTGGCCCTGTTGTTTGCCGTGCTGTACTGGCCGACGCTGATGCGAGCCGTACGCGCGCAGGTCTTTAGCCTGCGCGAGCGTGATTACGTCCAGGCGGCGATTGCGCTGGATCTGGGCATCGGGCACATTATCTTCCGCGAAGTGCTGCCCAACATGATCAGCTACATTGCGGTCAACATGATCTTCTCGATTCGCAGCGCGATGTACAACATCGTGGGGTTGGTATTCCTGGGGATGGTTCCGATCCATGAACCGGACTGGAGCGTGATGATCTACTTTGGGCGCAGCCGAGGCGCGATCTTCAGTCCAGACGCGGCCAGCATGCTGCTCTCCCCCATCATTGCGATTGCGCTGTTCCAGCTCTTTCTCGTGCTGTTTACCCGTTCGCTCGAAGAAATCTTTAATCCGCGCCTACGCCAGGGCATGTAACCGATGACCCAAAATCAGGTTGTTCTCAGCGTTCAAGATTTGTCCGTCAACTATGTGACCCAGCGCGGACCGCTGCAAGCCGTGAGCCACGTCTCATTCGACTTGCACAAGCGGGAAACACTGGCTTTGATGGGCGAAAGCGGGTGTGGCAAGTCCACCCTGAATCTCGCCCTGATGCGCCTGCTGCCGACGAATGCCAAAGTGCCCAACGGAAAAATCATGTACACCGCGCGTGATGGCTCCAAAGCGGATGTGCTGCAAATGGGAACCAACCAACTGCGGGCCTTTCGCTGGTCCGAATGTTCGATGGTGTTCCAGGCTGCGCTGAACTCGCTCAACCCGGTGATCCATATCCGCGACATGTTCTATGATACCGCCCGTGCGCATGGCGAAAAACGCCAGCACCGCGTCCGCCAGCAGGCACTCGAACTCTTTCGGACAGTCTGCCTCGACCCGGAACGCGTCTTTAACGCCTATCCGCACGAACTCAGCGGTGGGATGCGCCAGCGGGTGCTGATCGCCCTCGGTTTGCTGCTTAACCCCCAGGTTGTGATCCTGGACGAGCCAACCACCGCCGTTGATATTCTCACGCAGCGCACGATCATCGACGTCCTGCTGTCGATCCGGGATGAGATGGGCTTCAGCATTATCTTCATCAGCCACGATCTGTCGGTGGCAGCGGAGATGGCGGATACGGTAGCGACGATGTACGCGGGCGAAATTGTCGAAATCGGCCCCGTCAACGAGATGTTTTACCGCCCTCGCCATGCTTATACCCTTGGCCTGCTCGAAGCGATTCCGCGCCTGAGTTCGGGAGCCGAAGAACTGGTCAGCATCGCCGGAAGTCCCCCCGATCTGATCGATCCGCCCACCGGCTGCAAATTTCACATCCGTTGCCCCTTTGCGACCGCGCGCTGCGCCCAAGTCGCACCGCCGCTCGAAGCTGTCGGCGAAAATCATATTGTTGCATGTTGGGAAGCAGACCGCGTTTACGCCAAAGCCTTAGAATTTACGGGATCACGATCATGAGCAGCCAACCACTTGTTGAACTCCGACACGTCTACCGCACTTTCAAGCAAGGCCGCTCGATCATCCCGGTTTTGCAGGACGTCAATCTGGCGATTGATCCGAACGAAATTATCTGTTTTGTGGGCGAAAGTGGCTGCGGCAAAACCACCACGGGTAAAATTCTGGCCGGGCTGCTCGCGCATTCCGAAGGCGAAGTGCTCTACCAGGGCCGCCCTGTCAAGGATTACCGGGGCAGGGAACGCGCCGCGTTCCGCCGCGCCCTTCAGATCGTCCACCAGGATCCCTTCGCCTCGCTCAACCCGGCGCATACCATTGGTCAGATTCTGAGTTATCCGCTCAAACGGCACAAAATGGTCCATGGCCGCGCCGAACTCCGCCACCGCATCTGGGAATTACTCACCCTGGTCGATCTGACCCCACCCGGCGATGTGGTTAACAAATATCCCCACCAACTCAGCGGGGGCCAGCGCCAGCGCGTCAGTATCGCCCGTGCGCTGACCGTCGAACCGCAGTTGATCGTGGCGGATGAAGCGGTGAGTATGGTCGATGTCAGCATCCGCGTCAGCCTGCTCAAAATGCTGCATGATCTGCGCGACAAGTTGAACGTCGCCATCGTCTTTATCACCCACGATCTCGCCCTGGCGAAATATTTCGCCTGGGAAGGACGGATCGCGGTCATGTACCTGGGACGTATTATCGAGATCGGCCCCACCGAGGAAGTGATCGGGAATCCGGCCCATCCCTACACTCGCGCCCTGATCTCGGCTATTCCCGAAGCCGACCCGGAACTGACCCGCAGCAAAACCCATATGTCGCTGCGCAGCGAGGATATTCCGCGCCTGACGGAGATTCCGCAGGGCTGTGCCTTCCACCCGCGTCAACTGTGGGATCGGTCATGCCGGCGATCTTTCTTCATAAC
>DATAMF010000661.1:0-16908 GCA_036260665.1 Aggregatilineaceae bacterium
GCGTTCCCCCAACACTTTATAACCACCGTCAGCTCCGGTCACATGCCCTAGGCCTTTTTCCTCCACAAAGAGAACCAACCGCGCCCCAATCCGCATCGCAATCTTGGATGAGTAGTTATTCGATACCACCTCGACAATCTCCCCCCCCACATATTCCAGCAACTTGTCGGCGTTCTCCGGCAGCATCACCAGTTCGTCAAATTCCTCTACCGTATACCGTTTGCTTTGTACAGCCATCATCCTGATCCTCACCACTCATGTCACATTCATTGTAAACCGCATTCTACTTGACCGCCCATAGCGACAGAGTCCAGAGCTAAAGAGGGGACGCACACACCAACCGGAACCCCCTGAAGTAGTCCCCGAAGTGCGGGCGGTTCCCGTAGCGGGACGCACAGCGGGCGCGGGGCAAGTTGAGCCACGAACCCCCGCGCAGCACCCGCGCGGCGTCACCCGTAAGCTGAACTGCATCGGTTCCCCATTCCGTCAAACACCATTCCCACACATTCCCGCTCATATCCATCACCCCGAAGGGACTCGCCCCTTTGGGATATTGCGTAACAGGCGTTGGCTTCCCCACCTTCCCACCGAAATTACATAACTGTTCGTTCAGCACCTCATTGCCCCAGGGATATTTCCGCCCATCATCCCCCTGTGCCGCCCGCTGCCACTGCTGCTCGGTGGGCAGCCTGATTTTTTGTCCCACTCTTTCACTCAACCACTGGCAATACGCCACCGCATCATACCAGTTTACATTCGTGCGCGGCAGATCATCCCCTTCGTATGCGGTAGACTCAGGTTGACCATTCTCTTTCCGCCATTTCTGTGCCTCTTTGGAATACTCCCACCAGCGCGGATCGCGGTAGCCGTCCTTCACAAACACGTCATACTGTGCATTGGTGACAGGATATTTGGCAATCATAAACGCCGGAACCTTGTATTTGCCGCCCTTTGTGCCCGGCGGATCATAATCCTTTGTACTCGCATCTTCCAAACTCACCACGCCCGCCGGAATCTTCACCCACTCAAACGGCGGCGGCAGAATATCTTGAACTCGCAAAACATGGGGCACACGCTCCAACGCCCGCACCAACCGCTCGACATGGTGATCAAAATCCCGATCCCCGACTTCCAGCGCATTCCGTCTACACAACGGCTGAAGATCAGCGGGCAACTGCTCCTCATACGGCATCGCCGCATCGCCCACCAGCACCGGAATCACACGAATGCCGCGCTTCAGCGCCGTGACAATTTCCAGCCGCACAAAATCGTTCGGATCATCCAACCACCGCCGCCCCTTTTTATCCGTGATGGCGTCCCACTGCGGCCCAATCATCGCCAGCAGCACATCACACTGCTGCACGGCGTTTTCAATTTCCTGCACAAAATCCACGCCATAATCAATCGTGTCGATGTCGCGGAAAATATCCGCCGGATCGAAGTGTTTGACCAATTCCTTATAAATCGCCGTCACCCATCCCCCGCTTTCGGCGCGGCGGTACGAAATAAAAATGCGCGGCATACTCATTCCCCCAGCGTATCAACTGCATCCGTTTTCCCCTGCATTCCCCGGCATATGTCGCGCCGATTCGGAGCGGCGCAGCCCCCTTTCTCTACATCAGTGGGGAAAGGGGGTTGGGGGATAGGGGTCAACCTCTCATCTCTATCATACTTTCATTCCCCCCAAACAAAAAAATCCCCTCTCGCCGGAGAAGGGATTTTTCGCTCACAGCCCATGTGTCACCCGATTAGATCGGTTCCAGCCAGTACGAGCTGTACTGCCCTTCGAGCGTCCAACCGCTCACGCCGTTATAGTACACTTGCCACCACGCGCCGTTATCGCCGCAGGTCGGCCCCGACACCACATAAAACGCCGATCCAGCGGGAATCTGGCCCAGCGCCGTCGCGCCGAAGTTCGGAGCCGCGCGCATATTATTGGGATCGCCGGGAGTCACACGCCCGTAACCGCCCACCACCAATCGCGAGGGCAGGAAACCGGGGCAGGCTTGCGCCGTGCTGGTGCCCCAGGTCACGGGGACACTTCCCACGTTCGCTGTCCGCACATACGCCCCGCTCACCCATCCGGTGACACCGTTCGCGCTGATCTGCCACCAACTGCTGTCAGCGTTGCGCCCCAGCACGTTAAAGGTCTGATTCCGGTTGACCTTGGTCAGAATCTCCCCGGTCTTGGGAGCCGAGCGCACATTCAGCCGGTATGCGGTGACGGTCAGCATCGGCCCGCCCGTTGGAATCCCCGGATCACTGGGCGTGCTGCCGGGAAGGGTCACATTGAAGTTCAGCGAGGCGTTGCCCTGGTAATCGTAGTATTCCACCACGAAGCTGTGTTGTCCGGCTTGCAGATTGAACGTATTGGTATACGTCTGGCCGCTTGCCCCGTGGAATTCATTGATCAGCACCACGCCGTTGACATACACCCGCACGCCGTCATCCGCCTGGGCCGTGATCGTATACGTGCCCGCGTTGAGTGTCGGGTAGGCGGTCCACCGCGCCGAAAACAGATCCGCCGGGACGCCTGCGGCGGGGGCGTTCGTGCCCCAGTTATGCGACGGGCTGCTTTCCACCTGTGTCACCACCGGAGCGCCCGCCAGCGCGCCGTTATTGTAGTACTGCGCTGTCCAACTGTTGATATTGACCGACTGCGGCGGCACCGGGAAGCCCGGTCCACTGCTCGATCCACCGCTCAGTTTTTCCCATGTCACATACAAATACGCATCCCCGCTCACTTCGCGGAAATCCACTTGAATGTGATGATAGCCCGCCGCCAGCGTGACATCCGCCGTCAGCGTGGTGCCTGCGCGCGGGGCGTCATATGTATCGAGCGTTGCTTTTTTATCGGGCGGGAAGTCAATCCACAGTTTGACCCCATCATCCGCCAGAATATAGAACCGGTAGGTGCCATCCTGAAAATAGGGGTCCGCTGCAAAGCGGGCGCTCCAGTTATCCGCATTCACGCCTGATCCGGGCGAATTTGCCCCCCAGTTCAATTGCAAATTCCCTTCCTGGCGAGTAAACGCCGGGGAGCCTTGTAGATATTCGTTGTTGTAATATTCCGCAAACCAGACTGTGCTTCCTTGTGCCTGGACATGCCCCGCAACGGGTGCTGGCAGCGCTGCCGCCAACATCATAATGAAAACGACAAAGGGTGCAATCCGTTTCATGTTTGGGCCTCCACTCATGCTTGACCTATTTTGATTATACTAATCGGATTGCTACCTTGCCTTACGATTACAGAGCGGAAACCTGACTATTTCCCTTCGCGCATCTGTTTGAGCAGTTCCGCCGCCCGCTCCGTGCTGATCTGTTTGTCCTCAACCATCTGCTGGGCCACCGCCATCACCTCATGATCCGTCGCGCCCGCCGCCACCGCCATCTGTTTCGCGTGCAGACTCATATGCCCGCGCTGGATGCCTTCCGTTGCCAGCGCCCGGATCGCCGCGAGATTCTGCGCCAGGCCCACCGCCGCCATCATCTGCGCCAGTTCGCTGGCCGATTTCGTACCGAGAATCTTGAGCGCCACTTGCGCCGCCGGATGCACCCGCGTCGCCCCGCCCACCGTCCCCACTGCCAGCGGCACCTCGATCCGCCCGCGCAGATCGCCTTTGTCGTCCTGCCACCATCGGGTCATGGAAGAATAGTGTCCGCCCCGCGAGGCATAAGCATGCGCCCCCGCTTCGAGCGCCCGCCAATCATTGCCCGTTGCCAGCGCTACGGCGTCGATGCCGTTCATCACGCCCTTGTTATGGGTCGCCGCCCGGTACGGATCGACCTGCGCGAACGCCGCCGCCTCGACAATCGCCCGCACCACCTCAGCGCCGGACATGCCATCCGCCGCGAGTTCTTCCGCCGGGATGATACAGCTTGCCGTTGCCTTGCGATGATCCGCCAGGTTGCTCAGAATCCGCAGATTCACCCGCCCGCCCGTTAATTCTTCGATGATCGGAGCCAGCCGTTCGCACGTCGTATTGACCGCGTTCGCGCCCATTGCATCCCGCACATCAAACAACAGATGGACGATCAGCATCGGGCCAACCGGCGTATCGATCAGCGGGCGCAGTTCGATTCCGCGCGCCCCACCGCCGAGTTCAACCAGCGTCCGATCACAGCAGTTCGCCTCGTCCATCAACGACTCGCGCGCCTCCCAGATACGTCCCGCCGCTGCGTAGACGTTCTCCACATCCAGCACTTGAATCTGCCCGATCATCACCGGATCATCGGCGGTAGTGATAAACCCGCCGCCGCCGCGTGCCAGTTTCGCCGCGTAACTCACCCCCGCGACAATGCTTGGCTCCTCCACCACCATCGGAATCAGGCGATCCTCGCCGTTGATCAAAAAATTCGTCGCCACGCCGAACGGCAGGGCATAAATACCGATCACGTTTTCGATCATATGCTCGGCCTGCTGCGCGCTCAGCCCCGACAGACCAAGCAGCACCGCCTGTTCTTCGCGGGTGAGATCGGCCCACTGCGCCACAATCGCCGCCCGTTCGGCCAGCGACCGCTGATAAAAGCCCGGCAGCCGCGATGACCGCCGCCCTCGTCCTGTGCTCATCATCATGTCCTTCCTGAATAGGCTCACTACCTTCATTATGCCATATCAAGCCGAGGGAGTTGTAGAATTGAGGTCGGGTGTGGAGAAAAAAGGCGTGCAGAGTGGCTTCTGCACGCCTGCGGAGGTTAACTGAAAATTTGACGTTTGGCGAGCGCTGCGCCGACAAATTCCTGAATTTTACAGAAAGCCTCTGCCCCTTCGTCGGGAATAGGCACGCCCGCAAACGCGTAGAGCAGATACAGACTTTTGTCCTGCCCCATAAAACCGCCAAATCCCACCAGAGATTGAATCCCATAGGGCTGTACGAAACCGCTCTTGTCAACAATCACGGGTTCGCGGGGCACATCCGGGATAAAAAACGTCCCCTTGTAGCGTTCGCCATGAACGGTCAAAAACTCTTGCGCGTTATACAGATGGTCCAGATCGATCCCTAACTGTTCCAGCACAGCCTGGAACATGGGTATACGCTGCGGCACGGCCAGTTTACTCAGTGGAATCACTTTATGATTCACCGACTGCTTCCGGTCACACCACTTTGCTTCCACGCCATAGGTGCCCGTGAGTGCCATCACCTGTTGTTCATCGGGATTCACCAGGGCTTTGAGGTCCGGTGGCAAATCCGCGACTTTGGTGGATCGGAAAATGCGAACCAGCGGCAGCAGCGGTTCTCCTGCTTCGTTCAGAAACTCCTCATAGAGGTTCTGAACAATAGTCTGGCTGGCCTGCTCATGCGACTTGCATGCATCAGTATTCAGCCACAAGTGTCGGCCATAACTCGAAAACTCATCTTCAGTCGTCTCGTGAAAATTAAGCATGAACCCCTCCCGCTCATTAAATTACCGTAGCATTAAGATACCCATCAGTAATTAAATTATAGTTTATTTTTCAACAAGGGGTCAAGCTAGAATTAGGTTTGTAGACCATGTGAGCCAACAGTATACACAGATAGCAGGCTACAAGATCCAATAACTACTGCATCTTTGCAGTTGGCATTAATCCTGGTGTTCCCGAAAACGGCTATCAGGAGAAATCAGTAACTACTCCCCAAAACTTAATTTTTCGGTCACTACCCGCCGAAATAAGTTGGCTGCCGTCAGGGGAGAAAGCTATCGCCCAGATAGAATCAGCATGTCCATTAAGTGTGGTTAATTCACGCCCTTCTGGAATCTTCCATAACTTAATTGTTTGATCTTCTGAACATGAAGCAAGAACTGAACCATCTGGAGAAAATGCTACCGAGCGAACCCAATTGGTATGTCCAGTGAGTAACCATCGCCGCCGCATTTTTGACATATCCCAAAGACCAACTGTCCCATCCCATGAGGCAGAAGCCAGAAGTGAGCCATCCGGGGAGAAGGCGACAGCATTCACCGCCCCCGAATGCCCTGTCAACACCGTTGGGTTAACAAAATCTTTTGTCACATGCCACAGCAAGATATTGCGATCCTCTGAACTTGAAGCAAGAAGCAGCCCATTCGGAGAAAACACCACCGAACGCACCCAATCGCGATGTCCCTTTAAGGTAGCCAGCTCTTCATAATCAGAGATTTCCCATAATTTAATAGTGGTATCTCTTGAACCGGAAGCCAAAGTATATCCATTTGGAGAAAACGCGATGCACCGGACCCAATCCTGATGGCCTTCCAAAGTCACTCGTTGCTTGCCCGAAGAAACATCCCATAGTTTAACGCTCGTATCGGTTGATCCCGAAGCCAATAACTCGCCATCCGGTGCAAAGGCCACAGCACGAATGGAGTGATTATGCCCCCGCAGTGGAAAGGTAACTTTCCTGGTCCGCAAGTCCATCAAATCAATATTTTTCTGTAAGGACCCAATAGCTAAAACTCTGCTGTTAGGCGCAATAGCTATCGAAGATATTTTATGGGCGTAATTATAGGTATCAATTTCCTGAACCATACGCGCTGAAAGAACTGTGATTTGTGGTGATAGGGCTTGAGTAGGTGAAATTGCAGGGCTTACTCCGAGCGCCTCTAATAAAACAGCCAACGCCCGCTGTTTGTCTTGAACAAAATCGATCTGCTGGTGCAGCCGGAGCCGAAAAGGAACGCGGCACGGCTCACATAAAACCGGGTAGATCGTTTTATTCAGGTCAAGAAAATAGCTCCATTCCACTTTCACATTTTTCGACTCAACAGAGCGGTTGCTCATGACCAGAATCATCGAATCACAGGCGTTTAACGCTGCCTCAACCGACTCATCCCAGTCTGCACCCGGCCTGATATTTTGATGATCCACCCATGTCTGCACGCCGCCCACTCGTAAATCGGCAGCGAGTTGAGTCACAAAAGCATCATCCTGGTTAGAATGGCTGATAAACACCTGTGGCATATCCATACCCCTGATAGGTTGCGTAGCTATCATTCTACTATAACCAATATTTGCCGCTTTCAGCCCCCCGTGCTACAAACCAACCCCATGAAAATCCTCCGCAAAATTGTGATCATCCTCGGCGCTGCCGTGCTCATCGCCGCCCTCATCGTAGCGGGCTGGACCTATTACGCTTACCGCCGCCCGCTCCCCAAACAACAAGGGGAATTGAGTATTGAGGGCATGCAGCGCGAAACCCGCATTTACCGTGATACGTGGGGCGTCGCGCATATTTACGCTGCCACGCGTGTCGATCTGTTTTTTGCCCAGGGTTTTGTCCACGCTCAGGATCGCTGGTGGCAGATGGATGTCAGCCGCCGCATCGGGCGCGGCACATTGAGCGAATTGTTAGGCCAGAACGACAAAGTGCAGTCGATTGATCGCCTCGCCCGTACCCTCGGCTGGGATCAAATCGCCCAGGCCAATTGGGACGCCGCTTCCCCCGAAGCCCGCTTAGCGCTCGAAGCCTATACCGCGGGTGTGAATGCCTACATCGAGGCCCGTTCGCCCGGTGAACTCGCCCTCGAATACACCGTGCTCGATCTGCGGCTCGATCAGGTCACGGTCCAGCCCTGGACCCCCCAGGATTCGCTTGCCTGGGCGGTAGCCTTGAACTGGGAGATGAGCGGTAACGCCTCGCAGGAACTCACCATCGCCCGTGATCTGACCTTTGTAGACGCGGGCATGGTGTCTCTGTTGGTGCCGCTGTCCGCAACGCCGCCCCCCCGATTACACCCGCCTGCCCCTCGATTCAGCGCTGGCCCTGTTTGATCTGATCGGTACGCGTGAAATGCTCGATGGCAGCGGGTGGGTGGCCTCCGGTGATAAGACTGCATCCGGCCTGCCGCTGCTGGCGGTTGCCCCCAACCTCCCCCTCCAGATTCCGTCGCCCTGGTACGAAATCGGCCTTTACTGCGTCGGCGTTTCCGCGTCCTGCCCCTATCATGTCACCGGACTGAGTATCCCCGGCATGCCCGCCGTTTGGATGGGTCACAACGATACCATCGCCTGGGGCTTCACCAGCGCGTGGATCGATGAGCAGGATGTGATCGTCGTCCAGCTTAATCCCGCTAATCCCATGCAGTACGAATGGGACGGCGTCTGGCGCGATCTCACCGTGCGTGAGGAACTGCTGACCATCAATAACGAAGAGGAACCGATCCCCCTCACCATCTACCAGACTCATATCGGCCCGTTGATCCCGCTCACCGAGGACGGATCGCCGGGGGATCAGGCGCTGGTGGTGTTGTGGTCCGGTTATCGCGCGCCCGCCGATCCGGTTGGTGCCCTGCTGCGGCTGGATCGCGCCGAAAACTGGTCTGACTTCCGCGCCGCGCTGCAAACCTGGGGCGGTGCGGCTGTGCATGCGCTCTATGCCGATGTGCAGGGCCATATCGGTTATCAAGTCGCCGGGAACGTGCCGCAGCGCTCCTCCGATGATGCCGGTTTAATCCCCGTCACCCATCCGGGGGCCGCGTCCGAGTGGTCCGGTTATGTCGCCTTTGACGATCTCCCGTCCACCTTTGATCCCGCAGCGGGGTATATCATCGCGGCCAACAATCCAGCAGAAATCGAATCCCTGCTGCTGGATCGGACCGCCCACACCACCGAAACCTTTGCCGCCATCCAGAGCGATACCACCAGCCCCTTCGCCGCGCAGTTATTACCCTATCTGCTCGATATTGATCTGGAAGACGAGTCCCTGATCGAGATGCGATCCTGGCTGGCGGGGTGGGATTTCCGCTTTAATATGGACAGCGCCCAGGCCGCGCTTTTTTCGGCCTTTTGGCTGCGGCTGCTGGACTATACCTTCGCCGATGAACTCGGCACCGTGCCGTGTGACTGTGCCAACGTCCGCCAATCCATGCTTGAACTGCTGGACTATCCGAACCATCCCTGGTGGGACGACGTGCAAACCGAGCAGGTCACGGAACGGCGCGATGCCGTCCTGCGCCGCGCCTTTGAACAGGCGATTGCCGATGTCACCAAACGCCTGGGCGATGACCGCACTACCTGGACCTGGGGCGCGCTGCATACGGTGCGGTTTACCCACGTCCTGACCGATATTTTCGGCGTCAGCGTCATCGAAGACCGTTTTAATCAAGGCCCCTTCCCGGTCAGCGGCAGCGCCGACACCATCAACACCACGCCCAGCCGGACCGCGCCGGATCGCCGCTTTGAAGTCGTCGCTGCGCCTTCCGCCCGCCTGATCATCGACCTGAGCAATTTTGAGTCCAGCCGTGCCATGCTCACGACGGGTCAGAGCAACCATCTCGCCAGCGCCCACTACGACGACATGATCGATCCCTGGCGTTTCATCGAATACCATCCCATGCTCTGGGAAAATGCCAGCATCGAAGCCGCCGCCGATGCCATGCTGGCGCTCGAACCCGCCGCCGATCTCCCCACCCCGCCGCCCGACGAGTAAAGCCGATGGCCTCCAAAACAGTACGCCGAATTATTTTTGCGCTTCTCACCGTGATTTTAGGCTGTGGAGGGCTTGCTCTGCTGTTCTACTTCTGGCTGAATTACCAATCGTTCCGCGCCGATTTTGTCGCCGCGCGAGCGCAGAATCGCGTGGAGCAAATCTACACGCGCACCCGTGCCGCTGCCCCACGCGGCTCGACTCTGATCCGCGAAGCAAAACCGCAGTCCGGCACTTATGCCTGGGGCTTAAGCGACGGAGCATCCCGCAATGCGTGTGTCCGGTCCCAGCAAATCTATACCTTGACTGCCGACCTCAATGCTGTCGTAGCCGCCTACCAGACGACTTTCCGACAGTGGGGCTGGACCGCGCTGCCCAACTCGACGAGCATCATCCGCCTGTTGTTCAACCCGCCCGGCGATAAAAACCTATGGGTCGGCCTCTGCGCTCCAGCCCCCGACCAGTATGTGATCTTTTTCGACTTTGACGAATCCGCCGGCTGCGAAGGTACCCGCCCGGAATGTCTCGCCTACCGCTACTGTCAATAGTCCTTATTCGCTTCGCTGTTCGCTGCAATTTTTTGCCGGACTTCCCCTCTCCCAGATCACCGATCAACGGCTCCTCGTAGGGCAATACGCCCCACGCACTCCTGCCCTACCCGCTTCTCCCCTTCCTGCTTGCGGGAAGGGGCCGGGGGTAGGTTATTTTCTCTACACGAGGGGATATATCACCATCCGAGTTCACCATTCAAGTTAGTCACTCAAGTTAGCCATCCGATGGTGATGACAAAACCGAACATCCGTGCTATCCTATTCTTATCCCGCATCATCGCACCTTACCAACCACTAACGACTAATAACTTTTTCAAAGGGGGGGGGTCAGAAAATCGACCAAGTTTTACAAAACCCCCACTTTGTCAAACTTCTCAGGTTCAAAATGCGAAAAGCGGGGGGGGGGGGGATCATTCAGAAGATCAACAAACCAGCCAAATTCTCGTCACGAAATAAATTTCACGTCACGAAAATGACAAAAAAACCGACTTCCTGCCAGGATCTCTCGCCGTTGACAGGCGGTTTCTCCCTCAAATGGACAAAAACAGGGGTACAAAGGGGGGGCGGGGGTAACACCGCCCCTGGATAGGAAGAAGTAGCCTTAGTCGCTGCGCCCCAACAGGGACCGCACCAGCGCCAGCGCCTGCGCGAAAGCCAGCGTCAGAATCGCCACCCAGACCGCTTGTTGGCTGCGCGCCGTCCGTTCGATCAACACCGGAGCTTGGGCCAGTGGATTGTCGTCCGCGTCCGCCTCGAACAAACTCTCACCGCGCGCCATACGTGCCGCTGCCTGTCCGGGTGTAAGTTGTTCAGGCCGGTATGGGTCCGCTGTCACCTGGATATACGTGCTGCCATCTGCCCGCACCCGCCGCTCGATATTGGCGGCTCGCGTATTCAGCACATCATACACATAAATTTCGCGTACCAGCACCATCACCAGCACCGCCAGCGGCATCGCCAGCACCAGTCCCATAAACCCGAACAGCGCCGCCGCCATCACTTGGGCGATCAACACCACCGCCGCCGGAATATTCACCTGGCGTGTCATAATGCGCGGCATAATCAGATTGCTCTGAATCTGCTGCACCAGAAGATAGGTCACAATCACCCAGGGCACCAGACCGGGATCATCCGCCAGCGCGATGATAATCGCCGGAATAATCGCCAGCAGCGACCCGATATTCGGTACAAACTCCATCACGCCCGAAATCACGCCCAGCGCCAGTGGATTCGGTAAGCCGAGAATGATCCCCGTCGCCAGCGTGATCATTGTGCCCGACAGCAGCATGGAAATAAGCTGTCCAATGAACCAGCGCCGCAGCGTATTGCCCAGGCTCACAAAAATATCGAGCGCGCGTGGACGATACCCGCGCGGCACCATCGTCAGCAGCCCTTCGAGGTAATTCGCCGGATCGGTCACAAAAAAGATCGAGATAAAAATGATCACGATCAGGTTCGCGATCACCCCGCCCACGCCCGTCAGAAACGGGAAAATATTCCGTGACAGGTTGCTCGCTTGGTTGGTCAGAAAATCCGGCACATCGCCTTCGGTGATCTCGTCCCAATCGACATCCGGCATCCAACTGTGGTTCGCCGCCTGCCGGTCATACTCATCCCGCGCCTGCTCAAACGCATCCGGCAGTTCGTTTGCCAGGTCCGTCACCTGTTCGACCATCGCCGGAATAATCAGCACAAACGCCAGGACAATCACAATCAACAGGCTCACCATCGTGATCAGGATGCTCACGCCGTGACTCAAGCCCATGCGTTCCAGGCGTGAGACGGGCAGTTGCAGCGCAATCGCAATCGTGATCGACAAAAACGTGAGCATCAGCGCATCGCGCAGCCGCCACATCGCCAGCAGCAGAATCACGATCAGCGCCGTGACCAGCACCCGCGTCGTGTATTCAGTCAGCGTTAAACGGCGGGCTTGGGCTGCCGCCTGATTAGAGGAAGCAGATCGGTCTATCACGGCAGTGCAATCTTATCCATAACGAGCAGCAGCAAGAACCCGCCCAACGTCGTCAGGAAAAAACATCCCACCGACACAAACATGCGTTCCGCCGCTGTCATCCCGAACAGTTTATCACTCCGACTCGGTGCCAGATACTGGTTCGGGTCTTCGACCACCAGTTCTTCTTCCATCGCCTGTCGGCGCAAATCTTCTATGGACATTTTATCCTCCAGGGAAATACAACCTAGTGCTTAGCATACTTAAAATTTGACGGAACGCCAATGAATTCAGGGCTTTACCCTGAATTCAAAAACCACTCCAGAAACCGCCGCTTATTATCCGCCAGTTCGTCCCCAAAGTACATCTTGGGAAAATCGGCCCAATCAGCCTTCACCCGCTGGATCGCCGCTGGAATCCAGTCTTCGCTGGTGTTGGTCGAAATCCGCCGCAGCACACCGCACGCCCCAATCTTATCCAGCTTATCCGCGTCGTGCAGCAGTTTCATCAAGTCACTGTCGCCCCGTTTGAGGATCGCATCCTGCATCCTTGCCATGCTTTTGTCCCCCAGATGCCCATCCAGCACCCGTTCCACAAACGCCGCGCCCAATTCCTCGTGGCTTTGGTTGCTTTCCATCGCATCAAATTTCGCCACATCGTGACACATCACCGTCAGATAAGCCACCACGGGATCAACCTCCGCTTGCGGTGCCAGCGCCAGCATCGTGCCCGTTGCCCGCAGAATATGCGCCCACAAATGCGGCCACCCCGGATGCCACAGGCTCAAATGCTGTTTCACCTGCGCCGCGACGTGTTCGCTTAGTTCATCTGGCGCGTTGGCCGTGAACCATTCCGCCCGAAGCTGTTCCACAAACCGATCCGCTCCGGGTGCGCCCTTTAATTCGTTCTCCCACGCCTCCACTGAATCCATCATCCGCCCCGCGCCAACCAGCATCCGTTCAAGTAGTTCAGTCATATCTTCTCCCTGAATTTAACGCTCGCTATATGAATTATGTTAAACTAAACGTGGGTTGGATGCGCACCTACTGATAAGGAGTTATCTATGCTGCTGTCCCTGACAGACCAGGAACTCAATTTCCTTCAACAAATTAATGATTCTGGCTCCGCCAAAGACGCCCAGCGCGCGCAAATCATCATGCTGGCCGGGTCTTGTTCCACGTATGAAGAAATCGCTAAGGCAGCCTCTTCGACTCTTCGTCAGGTGCAGTATTGGCTCCGTGCCTGGGAAAAACGCGGCGTATCGATTTTCCCCGACAGTGCCCCCGAAACGATCTTGGCTTCTGTGGCTTCTGTGACTTCTATGGATTCTGTGGCTGCTGCGCCAGCCGTCGAAGAAGTACCAGTCGATCTTGATCTTGTGGAGACTGCCGAGCCTCCCGCGCCGCGTCTGCCGCTCCAACTGGCCGAAACGGTGGGCGTGTTGCCCGATGACCCGATGGCCGAAGCAGGCCGCAAAGTTCTGCTGTTCCATTTTGAGCGCATGCTGCTGAACGAACACGGCAGTCGTACCGGCGCAGACATTGAGGCTGTGCATGATATGCGCGTCGCCACCCGCCGGATGCGCAGCGCGTTCCGGTTGTTCCGACCCTATTATGAACGTAAAATCGCCAACCGTTATATCGACCAGTTGCGCCGCACCGGAACCACCCTTGGCGCAGTCCGTGATCTGGAAGTACTGATCGACAAAGCCCGGCGTTATGCCGATGCCCATCCCGATCACGATCTGACCCCCCTGCTGGAAAATTGGCAGCGTGATCTTGATAAAAAACGCGGACACCTGATCAAGCGGTTAGACAGCTCGAAATTTGATAAGTTCGTCCGCAAGTTTCATGCCTTCCTGACCACACCCGGCAGCGGCGCGCTTCCCCAGCCCGATCCCGGCACCGCTTATCAGGTGCGCCACGCGGCCCCGCGCATCCTCTACGCCTTGTATGAGCGCGTGCGGTCCTACGAAACCGCCTTGGGCGACATGCCCATCGAAACCATGCACGCGCTGCGCATCGAATTCAAGCACCTGCGTTATGCGCTCGAATTTTTTGCCGAGGTCTTGGGGCCTGAAGGCAAACAGGTCATCAAGGAAGTCAAAGGCATGCAGGACTTGCTCGGCGATCTGAATGATGCCGAAGTCGCCCACCTGAAACTCCGTACCTACCTGGATCGCTACAATGAAAAATACAGCGGTACACCCAGTTTCATGCGTCCGAACGTCGAAGGGCTGTTCCATTATCTTCTCTACCTGGACAGCGAAAAACTCCGCCTCCTCCAGGCTTTCCCCGCTGCTTGGGAGAAATTCCAGAGCGGAGACATCCGGCGTAGTTTGGCCCTGTCGGTAGCCGTCTTGTAGCGCTATTCCACCACAATCAGATCGTTGATGGTCAACCCGTCGCCCACCTGCTCGCCGTTGACCATCACCGGCAGCCGTGTTTGCGACACCGGATCGTAGATACCGATGCGAATTTTCGCGGGTCCGGCGGGAATATCATCGGGAATTTGCAGCACCCAATAATCCATCAGCGACTCTCCTGCCCGCCAGAAACGTGTCGGATACGATTTTTGCAGCGGCGTCCCGTCCCACCCCGCGATCCACGTACCATTTTCGTCCAGCAGATGGATATAAATGCTGTAATCCTGCGGTGGCGGCGCGCTGTCGGTTGGTTTCCAGTACAGCGTCAGGAACACGCGTGTTCCCCGGTACCACGTCAGTGTGGTGACATCGTGCCCCACAAACTGCGCGAAATCTCCGATAATGACTTCCCCATCAACCGGCGCAACCGGATTCAGGGGATTCTGCCGCGCTTCCGGGTGGACAGTGAATGCCTCGTAGCGAAAAATACCATCATCCGCGGACAGCGATCCATCGCGATGCAGCGGAATCGGCTGGAGCACAGTCGGCCAGCGTTCACCGTCCGACCCCACCGCGCTCACCCGGTGATACGCTGTGCCCACCGCGACATCGGCCATCAGCGAGTTCGGCCAATGACCCGCTTTTTTCATCAAAAATTCCGGCACCGACCCGCCGATGTAAATATCCGCATCACCCAAATCTTCGAGTCTGGTCGGCAGTTCGGCGCGGCTGTTGCGAATCTCCCAATCGGGGAAGAAAAACGGCAGTCGTTCTTCCCCCGGAATAACAATGACCGGATCGCCGTTTTCCTCGGCCCACGCTTCGAGCTGGTGAACCACGATCATCAGCGCCGGGTTGACTTCATCATGTTTGGCGCGATCCGTTTGCAGATTGCGGTGTTGCCACGTCGATTCCGCGCCAGCGACCAGCGCCACCCCGATCAGCGCTGTGGTGCAGCCCCAACCGAGCGTCGCGCGCCACCGCACCTGTGCCAGCCAGTCCCACAGCCAGCCATCGACCAGCGCGGCCACCTGTACGGCAAACAGCGGCACAATCGCAAAGCTCAGGCGGTAATGGTACGAAAAGTCGAGAAACCAGACCACCGCATACGGCAGCATCAGCAGCCACAGCAGGATCACGGTGTCGCGCCGTTCGCGCAGCGCCTTGTAGCCCAGCGCGCCGATCAGCCCAAATCCACCCGCGATCAGCGCCCATTCGAATACATCCAGCCGCCCAACCGCCCACACATCGCCGCGCGCCCACTTCCACAGGTTGTCATTGTGGGTAATCGTATCGAAGTTAATCGCCGTCGGTAGGATGCCGATCAGCAGCAGGATCAGCGCCACAACCAGCCCGATCCGCCGCCATTTCGAGCGTTCACGCAGCAGCAGCCCGCCCACCGCCAGCGCCGCGATCAGCAGCGGCCAGCCCAATTCCTGCCCGGAGCGCTGCGCGAAATCGTGCCAGTAATCCGCCGGGAAATCCACCGCCCCGTGTCCCAGCAGCAGATTGCGGATATACCACATGCCGCCCAACGGCGCGCAGGCGATCCCAACCGTGATCCCGATCTCCAGCTTCGACCAGTCCCGCCGCGCCAGCCACACCGCCACCGCCAGCATAATGCCTAAGGCCAGCGCGCCGCTGGTGGGTTTGGTCCACAGCGCGCCGCCCAGCAGCACGCCGCTCAGCATTGCCGCGCGCTTGTGCCCGGTCCGCCATGCCTCCACAAAATACGCCGCCGCGCCCGTGACATAAATCGTCACTGGAATTTCCAGATCGCCTGTGCCCGACCACGCCAGCATATGCGGATAAAAGGCCCACACCGCCGCCGTCAGCAGTCCGATGCGCCGCGATTGAAAGATGCGCTGGCCGAGTACATAACTCATCAGCACCGACGCGACGGTCAACCACGGCACCACCACCCGCGCCGCATGATCGTTGATCCCACCCCACGCCTGCTGCATCGTCGTGTAACTCAGCGCCAGCAGTTGCGGATAGTAGCCGATGTCATCTGGAATGGACTTTTCGGTGAAGAACAACCTGCCGTTGTAGGCATACACCCACTGCGGATCGTACATCACGAACGGCCAAAAGGCGGTGATAATCACACTCACCAGCAGCACCAGAACGATCCCGACGATCAGGAACCATTCAAAGATATGCAGTCGTTCCCGCCCAGTTTCCGATGGTGGGATTGTTTCCCCGCGCCGCCGCCACGCCAAGCCCGCGCCGATCAGCGCGATTACCACACTGCCCGCCAGCGTGTTGACCAGCGTGATATGCCCCACCGTGCCCACCACAAACATCCACGCGGTGACGCCCAGCGGCCCCAGCGCCATACCCACTGCCGCCACCGTAACTCGTTCGCGCCAGTGCTCGCGCGGCAGCAGCGCCAGCGCCCACGGAATCCCAACACCCAGAAAGATCCACGCCGCGTAGGGAAACAAGAGCAAGGTCGGTTTAAGCCACATCCTGCCCCCGCTTCCACGGCACAAGCTGCGCCGTCAACACGCCGATCCGCCACACACCAATCCCGATCACGATGGCTAACGGCGGTTGCAGCGGCAGATAGTAACGCTGCCATTCGAACGGCGTCGAAACCAGAAGTGCCGCCGTCGTGACCACCAGCCACACCAGCACCAACAGCGCCGGACCTTC
>DATAMF010000672.1:0-6211 GCA_036260665.1 Aggregatilineaceae bacterium
GGTTGCCTTTTGTCGCTGGCTCACCGCCCAGTCCGTACTGTCTCCCGATCTGCTCCCCATCCCCGGAGCCGCTGTCCGCCTCCCCACCGAATACGAATGGGAAAAAGGTGCGCGCGGCACCGATGCCCGCCGTTATCCCTGGGGCAGTGAATTTATCTGTGGTTGTGCCAATCTCAAGGAGAAATCCCACGATCTCAGGCAGACATCCCCCGTCGGTCTGTTTCCCGGCGGCGCGTCACCCTATGGGCTGCTCGATATGTGCGGTAATGTCTGGGAATGGTGCCTCAACGACTTCAGCGACCCGGAAAATATCGATCTATCCGGCTGCGTCGAGCGGGTGTTGCGCGGCGGCGCGTGGAGCGTCGAACCCGAACGCGCCACCGTCACCTACCGTGATCTCGACCAGCCCGATTACGGCTACGACGCGGTTGGCTTCCGCCTCTGCGCCAGCACCTGACCTTCTCCTCTTCCAACTTAGTTGCAGAGGGGGACCGAGGGGGTGAGGTTCGTAGGGGCAATTCACGAAATGCCCCGCGCCGCTTTCTTGCCCCGCTTGCGTTTAAACATTACCCCCATCACTTCCCCGCAGATTAATCTTGTAGGGAAGTCGGCTTGCCGCACCCGCTTCCCCCCCCGTCCTGCTTGCGGGAAGGGGCCGGGGGATAGGGGTTCCCCGCCCGCATGCCGCCTATTTTCCCTACCGCCCCGACTGGGCATTCACTATCCAAGGATTCGTAACTATGATAGTATCGCTAGACTAACGTAGTTTAATCCATTTTCTTACTTAGCTGCGTTAAACCCATCCACAGGAGGACGTATGAAACGCTTTTTTATTCTGTTCTCCATTGTTGCTATCATCGCCACCAGCGTTTTTCTCACTAATTCTTCTCTGGCCCAAGGAAACAGTCTCCCTGTTTCGAAGGACAATGCGACTCAGCTCGTCGAGTTCGCGGCACTTCAGGAAACCACACATCCTTCGGCGCTGGCGATCAGTGCCGACGAGACGCGGCTGGCTACCGCTAACACGGATGGTCAGATCACCCTCTGGGATATCCCCGGACAAACTCAATTATTTACCATGTCCGCTCCAATGGATGTCATCGCACTCGTCTTCAGTCCCGATGGCTCACGCCTGGTATCGAGCAGTTGGGTTTACGGGGATGTAAATGGTGCCTACGTCTGGGATACCCAGACCGGCGAAGAATTGTTCCAGCTTGAATACACCTATCCGCTGACGGGAATCGCCTTCAGTCCAGATGGCACCCTGCTGGCAACCGGCGATTCGCAGCCCACCGATACCCAATATGCGATCTATCTGTGGGATACCCAAACCGGCGAAAAGCAGCAAACCCTGCTCGGTCATACCGGGGCCGTCAACACCCTGACCTTTGACGCAGCCGGGACACAATTGATTTCGGGCGGTGCGGATCAGGCGATCCGGGCCTGGGACATCACCACCGGGGAAATGGTATCAACCTACCAGTATGTCCTTCCCCTTCCGTCGGATGGAGCACCGATGTCCGGTGCATGGTCTGGACAAGATGTCGAACAAGACCCCGATGACATGTTCACCTTCCGCGCCTACCTGGGCTGGGTTGACATTAGCGCCGACAGCACCCAGGTCACCTCATGCACGTTCATCAGCAGTTACCAATACTTCTACACTGGCGATACCCCTTGGACGATCACCGATGGGCAGTTTGAAGGAAAGCTCACCGGCGAAAAAGGGACCGAGGACATTACGGTTGCAGGCTCCATTGATTCTTCACAAACGAGCGGGATGCTCATCATCCGGGGGGATCTCGAGGGGCTGTTTTCGGGCTGGATCGGGATCGACCTGCCGATAGAATTTGATCCCCCGGGGATCTCCGGTGTCTGGTATGACGCAGCCCCAGACTACGTTCTGGGCTATAGCCGAGATAATATCCTGCACCGCTGGAAGATCGGGGAAGAAGGCGCGGACATGGTGTCCTTCGCCGACGTAGCCGCGTTCAACGAAGCATCAGTCAACCCGGCAGGCATTGCGGTGGTTGCCGGGGATGACCCGTCGCTTCAGTTATTGGATGCCACGACAGGTGTCCTCATCACGTCATACGAAGTTGACCAACCCATCTCGATGGCGACATTTAATCCCCCCGGCACACTCATCGCCTTTGTGGATGAGAGCAACGTCATCCATGTCTGGCATGTAGGGGAATAATCGAGCATCCGCTTCCCCCTCTCCAAGGTTTTTGGAGAGGGGACCGAGGGGTGAGGTCCGTAGGGGCGTCGGCTTGCCGCGCCCACCTCCCCCCTTCCTGCTTGCGGGAAGGGGCCGGGGGTAGGGTTCGCTTTTTGCCCCACCATACCCTACAATTCTTTCAGCGTTTGCCTTTTTTTCACCCACCGAGATACCCCATGAAAACCCGACTTGTATGCTTCCTGCTCATTGTTTGCGGCCTTCCTTTCGTCCCCATCACCACCCCCGCCGCCCGCGCCCAGCAGTCGGCTCCCCCGCCCCTCCCCGCCGATCTTTTGTTCACCGCCAGTCTCACCGCAACACAGGGTGATTTTCCGCGAGATGTAATCCTTCGCGTTGACGCTGAAACGCTAGAAGTCTCACCGTTTTACGTGGATGCTGAGGCTGATGAACTAATACCTCTTAGCTGGTCTCCAGGTGGTGATAGATTGGCCATATACCGGAAAATGCCACCTATTGACTCATCAAGAACATTGTTTCCTCGCCAGTTGTGCATTCTAGATCGCGCGGGTGTGTTACAGCGGTGCATGGATGACGAACTACCCATGCATGGCGTAGGGTCCCCTGAAGGGTGGAACTACTATTACCCCGTCACCTGGAGTCCTGATGGCCAAACTATCTACTTCGAAACCGAATATCCCAGAGGGGAGAGTGGCAGCAGCTACGGACGGCGACTGGTCGAAGCCAGCGTTCTCACAGGCGAAACATTGCGGATCGTGTATGACTATCCAGACTCCTTTTCGCTCTCGCTCTCACCCGACCTGAACCACGTGGTGGTAGGATCGGGAGAAACATGGTATGGCATCGGTTTTCCAGCCTACATGCTCGATCTGACAGCGGGAACGCAGATCGACTTTCCCGATCTCATGCCCGACAAAGTGGGACTGTACCAGCTTTATTCCTTTTCTCCACAAGGTAGTTACTACACGGTGGGGGCAGGATACCTCACGACTCACTACGCGCCGGAACTGGAACAGCTATACGAATCGGGCAGCCCGATCCTCATCCTGGATCCACAGGGCAATATCCAGCACGTGGTTGGTGAACCTGACAGTCCGGACCCGCTGGTATGGAATTTCGAATTTCCTACCTGGCAGGCGGATGAGCAAGCGATTGTTTTTTACGGCTATGGGTCAGAGCACAGGTGTCTGATGCGTTACTCACTGCCCGACCGGCAGTTGACCACATTGTATGAACTCGGATGGGATGCGGGACAAGAATTCTACATCTATGCCCCCTTTGTTTCTTCACCGGATAACACCCACATCGCGCTGACCGTTTCCGACGCTGATCCCTACGCGGACCGTTTAGTCGCCGTCCTCTATCCCGATGGCGTCATCCGCCGTATTGAGAATCCCTACCGCTTCAGCCTCTACCCGCTCTGGATTCCGCCCCTCACCGGCTGACAGACTTCCCCTCTCCAAGAATTTGGAGAGGGGACCGAGGGGTGAGGTCCGTAGGGGCAATTCACGCATTGCCCCCCCCGCCCACCTGCCCCCGCCTATCCCACCATCCGAATTCACCATCCAAGTTAACCATCGAAGTTAGCCATCCAAGTTCACCATCCGATGACGATGACAAATCGAACATCTGTGCTATCCTAAGTATAGTTCCGCTGATCGGACGGGGCGCGGACCTGCAACCCTGGCGCACACCGGGATCGGTTTTCAACCGCCCAACCCATGCCCTACCGCAGGTAGCCCGTTATCCAGCCGCGATAGGTGAGTCCCCGCCCACCACCGGAACCCGTCGTCCTCAAGTCCCCTCTCTCGCTTGGCTGGAGAGGGGATTTAGGGGTGAGGTTCGTAGGGGCGTATCGCAATACGCCCGCATTTTCCCCTCTCCAAGGCTTTTGGAGAGGGGTCAGGGGTGAGGTCCGACCCTCGTTTTTCCACCGGTGGCAGGAGTTTTTGTCAAAAAGTACCACTTCCTGCCAACATCTCGCCGTTTTTCAGACCCTTTTCCCCTCAATACGCCGTCAAAGGGGGGGGAGGGGGTAGACCAGGAGGAGCAAAATGTCTGCTGACCACCCGCGAGATCGTCCGCCCCGCGAACTGCTGGCCTGTAGTGTAGCGCTCATGTTCGCCCAGGGCGCATCACCCGCCGATATAAACCAGACCTACCTTGTCCGTCCAACCACCCTGGAAAAGTGGCTGGCGAATGACGATTTCAGACAGATCGTGTCGCTTCTGCGTCAGGCCCAGGCCGCCAATAACGCAGTCGATGCCCTCGACGATCTCACCCTCGACGCCCTCGACGCCCTCCGTCGGGCGCTCACCGGACCCAGCGTGCAGTGGGCGGTTCTGGCTGCGCGGGATGTCCTGGATCGCATCGAGCGGATCGCGGAACAAAAAGCTGCCGCCCAATCCCAGACCGCACCGATTCGCGTGGAGTATATCAACCCTGAGCGTAAACCTTATACCGCCCCATTCTGGACAGAAGGCCATCCTGACGCCCCAGAAGCGCTTCAAAGTGGTAGCCTGCGGGAGACGCTTCGGGAAGACGGAACTGGGCAAGATCGCCTTGATTGAGCGCGCCCTGGAAAATCGCTTCTGCTGGTGGATCAGTCCCACCTATCGCATGGCTGGCGAAGTCTGGCGCGATCTCAAGCTCACATTGGACGAGATCACCGTAGACAAAAACGAAGCGCTGCACCGCCTTCAACTCCGTGACGGCGGCGTGATCATGGTCCGCAGCGGCCACCACCCGGACTCGCTGCGCGGCCTCGGCCTGGATTTTGTCGTGTTGGACGAAGCCGCCTATCTCCACCCGGACCTCTGGCCCTCGATCATCCGTCCGGCGCTGGCGGATCGGCGCGGTGAAGCGTTATTTCTCAGCACGCCGCGCGGCAAAAACTGGTTCTGGTCGCTCTGGATGCTGGGCCAAAATCCGGCCAATCGTGAATGGCAAAGCTGGCGTTTTCCCACCCGTGCCAACCCGCTGATTCATCCCGCCGAGATCGACGCCGCCCGCCAGCTTCTGCCGGATCGCACCTTCCGCGAAGAATATCTGGCCGAGTTCCTGACCGATTCCGGCAGTGTCTTCCGCCGCATCGAGTCCGCCGCCACCGTCCCGCCGGATACCGAGCCGGAGCCAGGCGAAACGTATATTTTCGGCGTGGATTGGGCGCGTGATCGCGACTATACCTGCATCACCGTGTTGGCGGTTGAATCGCGCCGCGTGGTCGCGCTGGATCGTTTCAACGAGATCGGCTGGGCGTTGCAGCGTGGGCGGCTGCAAGCGCTGGCCGAAAAATGGCAGCCTGATGCCATCTGGGCCGAAGCGAACAGCATCGGCGGCCCGAACATCGAAGCCCTGCAAGCCGAGGGTCTTCCGGTGATTCCGTTCACCACCACGTCCGCCAGCAAAGACCCGCTGATCCAGAGTCTCGCCCTGGCCCTGGAACGCGGCGAACTGGCGATCCTGAATGACCCCGTGTTGATCGGGGAACTGCAATCCTACCAGCAGGTGCGTCTGGACAGTGGCCGTTACCGCTACGACGCGCTGCCCGGCCAGCACGACGACTGTGTGATCAGCCTGGCGCTGGCCGGGCACGGTCTGACCTCCGGCACCCGGTCCGCCCTCAGTTTCGTCTGATTCGTGAATGTCCCCTCTCCAAGTATTTGGAGAGGGGATTTAGGGGTGAGGTCCGACGGGCAACTCATGAATTGCCCCTAATCACAAGGAGTATCTAAATCTATGCCACCCAACCTCATTGATCGCACCTTCCGCCGCCTCGGTTACATCAAATTCCGCCCATCGAGCGTGATCCACCGCGTAGAATCCCCGCTGTTCACCAACGAGATCGCGCCCGACATCGCCCACGCGGAGAAATATGCCAGCGTCTACGCGGGCAACCCCTGGGTCTATGTCGCCGTCAACCGGATCGCCGAAGCCGCCGCGCTGGTCCCTTTCCGCGTGGAGACCTCGCCCGCCGGTTCCGGCGACCTCGCCCTCCACGGACACCCCTTT
>DATAMF010000675.1:0-20525 GCA_036260665.1 Aggregatilineaceae bacterium
TTCAGGCCAGTGACCTCAAAGATTTAGCGACTGAAATTCATGCTCAAGGGCATCCGACAGGCGTGTACCTTTGGGCTGTCTTTGTGTTTATCCCAAAACGGAATTATGGGTCTGTAGGAGGATGTTGTGGCGGAAAACGCATCATATATACAAACTGAAGATAGCGTTCAGGTACTGGAAGGCTTTGAACATGTCCGTAAACGCCCTGGCATGTACGTGGGCGGTAACGATATTCGCGCACTTCATCATTTGGTTTATGAAGTAGTAGATAATTCGATTGATGAGGCGCTTGCTGGACGTTGCAACTACATCGAGATCGTACTTTCCCCGGACGGTTCGGTATGTGTAACAGACAATGGTGGTGGAATCCCTGTCGGTATTCACAAACAAAAAGGCGTATCGACGCTTCAGGTTGTTCTAACGACTCTTAATGCGGGTAGTAAATTTGGTTCGGGGGCTTATCGGGTATCGGGTGGGCTTCATGGTGTTGGTGTGTCTGCTGTCAATGCCTTATCTGAATGGATGATCGCGGAAGTATGGCGTGACGGATATGTCTATCGACAAGAATACAGAACCGGAACTCCGCTAACGGAAGTTCAAGTTGTTCGTGAGATGGAACCGGGTGAATCTACGGGCACACGGATTACATTTCTTCCTGATCGTACCATCATGGAAGAGACTGAATTTAACTACAATACGCTGGCTCAGCGTTTCCGAGAAATGGCTTTCGTGACACGCGGCGTGAAAATTTCGCTGAGGGATGAGCGCGTGACCCCGTTCCCGCATGAAATGTCCTTCTATTTTGAGGGTGGGGTTCGTTCATTTGTTCGCTACCTGAACCGTAACCGTGATCGGCTGCATGAACCGATTTATGCTGATCGGGAAATGGTCGTTGAATTTGAGAATGGTAAAGGGCAGAAGTCCCTGATGATTGGGGTTGAGCTAGCGTTCCAGTATACGGACAGCTCGACGACGACGGAATTGTATTTTGCGAACACGATCCATACGCCTGATGGCGGCAGCCATCAGGCCGGGCTGCGCGCGTCGATCACCCGCACGATCAATAACCATGCGCGGAAAATCGGTCTGTTGAAGGACAAAGACCCGAACTTTTCCAGCAACGATACACTGGAAGGACTCACCGCGATTGTCAGCGTGAAGCACCCCGACCCGCAATTCGAAAGCCAGACGAAAGTCAAGCTAATGAACCCGGAAGTGCAGGGTGTGGTGTCGCAGGTGGCGTCGGATGCGTTCCAGGAATATCTGGAAGTCAATGTACGCGAGGCACGGCGCATCATCGAGCAGTGCATGACGTCGATGCGGGCACGGGATGCAGCGAAAAAAGCACGCGATCTGGTGCGGCGCGGCGCGAATCTGCTCGAAAATACGACACTGCCCGGCAAGTTGGCTGACTGCTCCGATCAAGATCCCCATAAGACAGAGCTTTATATTGTTGAGGGCGACTCGGCAGGCGGTTGTTTTTCGGGAGATACCCGTATTGCCCTGGCTGATGGGCGTATGTTGAGTTTCCATGAATTGGTCGCAGAACAAGCCGAAGGTAAAACTCATTTCTGCTATACCATCCGTCAAGATGGCACGGTTGGAATTGAACAGGTACTCAATGCTCGTATCACCAAGCAGGATGTAGAGGTAATCCGGCTAACGCTGGATAATGGGGAAACAATTGTCTGCACCCCTGATCATCGTTTTATGCTGCGGGACGGGAGTTTTAAGGCAGCAACCGAGTTAACCACTGATGACTCGCTGATGCCCTTGTACCGCAAGCTGTCTGATCGCAAAGAATCGGGGATTACCATTGAAGGCTATGAGATGGTGTGGAATCCTCGAACAGAAAGCTGGCTATTCACACATAAGCTGGCGGATTGGTATAACCGTTGGATGGGACTATATGATGAAACCAGTGGAGATCACTGTCATCATATGGATTTCAACAAACTGAATAACAATCCGACCAATCTTCGACGCATTCCGGTTGACGAACACCTTGCACTACATCGGACGCATATTGAGCAAACTTTGCATCGTCCTGAGGTTATTCAGAAGTGTCGAGAACTTCGCCAGACCGAAGAATTCCGAGCCATGATGAGCGAACGTATGCAGCAGCCTGAAACACGGGAAATTCTCTCAGAACAGGCTAAAGCTCAGTGGGCTGATGCTGAATATAAAGCTTATATCACTGAAAAATGGCGTGAGTTCTACGATTCAAATGAAGAATATCGTCAAGCGAATCGTGAACAACTGTTGAAAGCTCAAACTGAGTATTGGAATAACGAAGAACACCGTCTTGAGCAGGCAGACCGTGTACGGCAATACTTTGCCGAGAATCCTGAAGCGCGCCAAAACATATCCCAAAAAGCCAAGCAGCAATGGCAAGATGAGAGTTTGGTCGAATGGCGACGGAAAAAGACCGAAGAACAGTGGACACCGGAGTTCAGAGCAAAACGCCGGACAGCTTTACAAGCCACCTACTATAACAAGACCATCAGCGCGCTTAAGCGGATCGAGATGGAATATGATTATGTGAATCTGGCTGCTTATCAAACTCATCGTCAAGAGACGCGGGACAAATCGTTGCTGAAGTTTGATACCTTTTGCGAACGCTACTTTGACGGCGATGAGCAACTGGCTTTTGAGGCTGTAGCAAACTACAACCATCGTATTGTCAAAATTGAGCAGCTAGAGGAACGGATGGATGTTTATGACATCGAGGTTCCTCACAGCCATAACTTTGCACTTGCAAGCGGCGTTTTTGTTCACAACAGCGCCAAGCAAGGTCGGGATCGGCACTTCCAGGCGATTCTGCCGCTGCGCGGTAAGATTTTGAATACGGAACGCGCGCGGTTGAACAAAATTCTCGATAACAACGAGGTCAAGGCGCTCATTTCAGCGTTGGGCGTCGGGATTGGGGATGACTTCAATCCTGAAGGGCTACGGTACGGGCGCATTATTATCATGACTGACGCTGACGTAGATGGTGCGCATATCCGCACGCTACTATTAACGTTCTTCTTCCGATATATGACGCCGCTGATCTCAAACGGCAACCTGTATATTGCGCAGCCGCCGCTGTATCTGGTTGCGGCGGGGAAAAAGTCACAATATGCCTATACCGAAGAAGATCGAGATCGGATTATCGTGGAGTTTGGCAGCCCGGAACGCATCAATATCCAGCGCTATAAGGGTCTGGGCGAAATGAATCCCGAACAGTTGTGGGATACCACGATGAACCCCGCCAATCGGACGCTGCTTCAGGTCACGATTGAAGACGCGGCAGAAGCGGATCGCGTGTTTGATATGCTGATGGGGAGCGCGGTGCCGCCGCGCCGACGATTTATCACGACGCACGCGAAAAAAGCGACCCTGGACGTCTAACTGGGATAAGCCAATAAACAAAAGAGCCTGCACATCCGCAGGCTCTTTTTATGAACTAGTGGAGTTGCACGAGGCTGTTTTCGGCCAACACAAAACGATGGGTGTTCGGCTTGGAGTCGGCACGGATGACGGTGGCGTTGTCAGCAATCAGACTGCCATCGATACGACCATCAATGTTTTTGATCGTGCAGCAGCACATGATGATACTTTGCTCAATTTCGCTGCTCTCGATCACCACATCATCACCGATTGAGGTGTAGGGGCCGATATAGGAATTGCGGATCACCACGTTATCCCCAATGATGACGGGGCCACGTACCACGCTGTCGATAATTTGGGCGTTCTTGCCCAAAACGACGCGATGACCAACCATCGACGTTCCCTTGATGCGCTCGTCTTCCGTAAAGGCAGGGCTGAAGGGAAGCTGTTCCAGTACAAGTTGGTTCGCCAACACGATGGAACCGGGTTTTCCGGCATCAATCCACCAGCCGTTGACAATATAAGGGATGACCATTTTGCCCTGGTCGATCAAATACTGGATGGCATCGGTGATTTCCAGTTCATTGCGCCAGGAGGGTTGGATGTGGTTGATCGCGTCGAAAATGTCCGGGCGGAACACATAAACACCCGCAATCGCCAAATTGGAGGGCGGGTCTTTGGGCTTTTCGATCATGCGCTTGATCTGGTTATCCCCGTTTAATTCCGCGATGCCAAAGGCGCTGGGGTTCGGTACCGCAGTGAGCGCAATGGCGGCGCTGGCCCCGGTTTCTTCAAAGCGGCGGTAGAGCGGCGTCATCTGATCCTGAAAAATATTATCGCCCAGGTACATCATAAACGATTCATCACCAATGAAAGGTTGGCAGAGTTTAACGGCATGCGCTAATCCCTGGGGGTCTTCCTGAGCAATATAGGTCAGCGGCACCCCAACCGTTTGCAAGCCATCGCCCAAACGCTCTCGAATGGGTGAATCTAAATTATTGACCACCAGACCGATCTCGGTCGCTCCCATTTTCTGTAACGTTTCGATGGCATAGATCAAAAGGGATTTATTCGCCACCGGGACGAGCGGCTTGGGCATCGTCAGCGTGACAGGATAGAGTCGAGTGCCTTTGCCAGCACACAAGATCACAGCTTTCATGTTACCTACCTTCTATTGGATGCCACGATTGAACAAAAAAGATGCTAACGCACAGTGTGTAAGCTCTGCAACAGTTGATACAGGATTTTATGACTTTTTAAAAAACGATAGCCATTTCTGCGCCAGCTTTTGCCGTTTATCATCGAAGTGGTCGATAGCGAACTGCATATCGCGTCCCGCTTCCTCATCGTTATCCAGTAGATGGAGCGTGATGGCGCGATAGTAGTAGATTTCGGGACGTTCCGGCGCAAGGGGTTGGGCGCGCGAGAAATGGTTTTTAGCACTGTTAAAATCCCCTGCTTTAAAAGCCAGCATACCACGCGCGTAATGGGCAAGCCACTGTTTACGATCCAGTTTGAGCGCATAGGCGAGATCGAGTTCAGCGTCTTCGGTGCGTCCGGCCTGAAGCAGGATCAACCCCCGTGCGGCGAAATACTCCGCTTTGTTCGATTTTAAATGAATAGCCTCATCCAGGTCAGCCAGGGCCTGATCGTATTTTCCTTTTTCGTACTGCAATAGACCACGCTCGTAATAACGCTCGTCCATGCGAAGATGTTTAGCTCGTTTGGGAAATCGGGTAGGTTCCGGCATAGAATCATATCCATTGAATACAGCGATTAAGTATAACCCGAATCAATTTAGCTGACCTTTTGGAGTTGGATGTCTTCATATATACTTTGAATTGCGTGGGTTAAAAGGGGAAGAAGATCATGATTAAATGTGCGAAGTGCGGACACGAGAATCCAGAAGGAACACTTATTTGTGGCGAATGCAACCAGCCTTTTATTCTTGACATTAAGGATGGATCGACACGCCGCTTAAATGAGGAAGTGGAACGGGCGCGTTATTTGCATTGGGGAACCGCACGGCTGGGAAACGAACGCAAGATTCTGCTGCATATCCAAAATGCTGAAAAACCGCTCATGGTGTCATTGATACGCCAGATTGTGATTGGCCGGTTTGATGTGGACACCAACCAGACGCCCGACATCGATTTATCGGAGTATGGCGCGCAGGACAAGGGCGTTTCGCGACGTCATGTTATGATCATGATCGAGGATGAAACGATCAAAGTGATGGACATGGGAAGCGCCAATTGTACTTTTATGAACGGGCAAAAACTCATCGCGAACCAAGCCCGTATTTTGCGTGATGGGGATGAATTGCGCTTAGGCCGGTTAGTGATGCGAGTCAATTTTATTTGAGTTCGGCGGCGGGTATAAAGATGCAGCTTTCTACGAATTGTATGTCCGCGCGTTTAACGACTCCCATCACGACGGGCACGGCTGCTCCTATGCTTTTCGCCCGTTGAAATTTTAGGGCAGGCTTGCATACCTGCCCCGGTTTGGCTTAATCCTGCGCTTCTTCGCTGGTTGTTTTGACGAGGCGCGTGCCGAGCGTACTGGCGATCACCAGTGCTACCGATTCAGCCCAGCCCGATGCCGCGTCGTACGCTTCCTGATCGGCCTGATGTTTGCGCAAATATTCAATTCCACTTTCAGGATCAACTGCAAATTTATCGTTGAGCGCTGTTGCTCGATGGTGGGACAGTTCACTGCTGGTGGTATGGCTGGTTTGCGCTATTAAGAGCGATTCGTCGGGTAAGGTGAAATAAATTTCCCAAAGATGGGTGGTGATCATTGATTCCGTGATCAGGCCCTGGCTATCTTCTTTGGTGACGGCCTCTTTGAGAACACTGTGGCGAAATTCAACGTTGCGCACGTCACTCGTTTTTACCGCGCGTCCTTGCTGACCGGATAAAAACGAACCTAACAGCCCCGTTGGCGGCATAAGGCGAATGGTAGATTGATCAATCGACACCTGATTAAAAGAGGGCGTGACGCCGCGTTTGGGGGTGTTGGACTCTTTGCCGAGGCGCAGCACCAAGCCGGAGCGCGTTTTTTCTAAGCGCATGTTGGGATATTCCAAGGGGAGGTGAATCGACTGCGCCAGCAGTTTGACCTGCTGTGGGCCGACATCCTCACGCTTGTGCGGCACCAACGGTCCGGTAACGCCTCCCGTAGCCGTAGGAGCCAGCGGGCGGGCCAGTTTTTTAGCCCCAAAGATTTTAAGCGGGCAACCGATATGTTCGGAGAGGGTGCGCCCAGCCTGCTGCGCGGCTGCGCCATGTGTCATGTTATCGCCCGGCGGCCAGCGCACCAGTTCCAACCAGCGAGGCGGATCGTTGGTGGTGCGGGCGATATGGAAGCCTAACATCCAGCGCCTGGTCTTTTCATCGTAGCCGATCACAACAGCGCGGACGTATTCGACAGAAAGAACGGTGCCCGGCAGCCGGTGATTTTGCCCGAATGCCGGTGTATATTCCATGACACCCGATCCGCGTGAAACCTGGAAGACGGGCTGTCTGGATAAGGTGTCACCATTTGGGATTAGTTCCCAAAAGCCATGCTGGATGGTGATTTCCACTTCATCTGCTGGAATCGTCGTCATAACCCGCAACCCTTCCACTTGACTTATACTAAGTGTAGGAAAAATTAGAGAAAGCGTCTAGCGGGTCAGGGGTACTATACTGCTTGACAGGGCGGAATTGTCGAGTAGACTGCAAATCAAGTTTATATTTCATTCAGGAGGTGGGTGTATGGCCCGACGAAGAGAAAAGTCGTCCAATGACGCCCAAGAGAAAGTAGTACGGCATCCGCTGCTGGTCTACTACAACTTGGGAAAACGTTACCGTTCGCCCGGCATTTTATTTATCCTGCTGGGTATGCTCTCATTTTTGCCTTTCTTTATCGAAGACCTGGAAAATGATCTGATCGATCCAAATACAGCAGCCGGAGTGGGAGCCGTGCTGATCTTGGTCGGATTGGCGTTTGTGCTGTTTGCGCGACTTGCGATGCGGCGTTCGTATGTGCAGTGTATGCCCGATCTGATGCTGGTTCGCACGCCGTTTTATTCGGCCCTGGTCAGCTACCGCCGGATCAAACAGTCGCAATCGGTGCAGGTGTCGCAGATTTATCCTAAAGAGAGTCTGAAAGGCATCGGCAAGCCGCTGATGCGCCCGCTGCTGGCGATGACGGCGGTTGAAGTGCTGGTTAGCTCATGGCCCGTGCCCAAGAAAAAGCTGCAACGGTATCTGAGCAAATATCTCTTTTCGGCGCGCTCGGAAGCTTGGCTGTTCATCGTCCCGAATTATGCAGCTTTGAACCGCCAGCTTGATTCGGCGATTGGCCGCCAGATGGATGAGCGAAAAGGGACCAGCAGCGGGTATCTGGATCCATTCGAACGGTTGAAACTTCAGCAGAAATGAAATCCTACGACTACAGCAACCGGGAGGATATTCTTCCGATCTCGTGGAATGATTTTCACGGCCTGTGCAAAGCGTTGGTGCAAGCAACGGCCCGCTATAATCCGCAGATCATTCTGGCGGTGGGGCGGGGCGGCTATTATCCGGGCACGTTGATCGCGCATCTGCTCCAGGCCGAAATTTTCCCGATCCGGCTGTCGCGGCGGGTGCGGGATGTGGTGACTTACGAGACTCCACAGTGGATGGTCCGTCCGCCCGAACTCGTCAAAGATCAGCGGGTGCTGGTGGTGGACGAGATTTCGAGCAGCGGGGAAACGCTCAACATGGTGAAGGCCGAAGTTGAAAGTCTGGGAGCAAAAGAAGTCCGGTGTGCGGTGCTCTATGCGCATACATGGGGGCAGGCAGCACCGGATTATGTGGGTCTGATCTCGGATGCACTTATTCTGAATCCCTGGGATCGGGAGATTTTCAAAGACGGCGTGTTCCAGATGAATCCTGAATATGTGTCAGCGCTGGCGCAGCAGGGGATCGAGGCGGATGAATCCGCGCTGATCGAAGCGCCACACTTTGAGGTTGCCAAAAAAGTATGAATCAAAAAAAGCGGCTCTGGAAATAAATGCAGGGCCGCTTTTTTGATTGGCTGTTGGGTCAATTACTTGACGTCGATGACCGCGCCAACGGCTTCCAGTTTGGACTTTGCGTCGGCGGCTGCTTCTTTGCTGACGGCTTCCATCACGTTGCTGGGAGCGCCTTCAACCAGGTCCTTGGCTTCCTTGAGGCCGAGGTTGGTCAGGCTGCGCACGACTTTGATGACTTCGATCTTCTTGGGGCCAACTTCTTTGAGGATGACGTTGAATTCGGTCTGTTCTTCAACTTCTTCCGCCGCTGCGGCAGCCGCAGGAGCAGCACCCGCCATCATCATGGGCATGCCCATCGCCATCGGCGCAGAAGCTTCAACGCCCCATTTGTCTTCCAGCAGTTTCTTGAGTTCAGCCGCTTCGAGAACGGTCAAAGCGCTCAGTTCGTCCACTATTTTATTCAGGTCAGCCATTGTAGATTTCCTTTCGTGAATTCAGATTAATCTCTGTTAATTGCTTACGATGATGGGTGCAGCCGTTAGGCCGCGTCTTTCTGAACATAGGCGGCCAAAACATTGACCAGCCCATCGGTGCCCGCGCGAATGACCGCGACGACACCCCGGCTCGGTTCTTCGAGCAAACCAACCAACTGCGTGAGCGGCATCGTGACCATGCCGAGCAGTTGCGACCGCAGGACGTCGATGGTGGGCAGTTTGGAAACGGCGTCCAACTGATCACCACGAACTGCCGCCGAACCAACGACACCGCCTTTGACAATGAAAATTTCATTGCTGGAGGCATGTTCGAGAACGGCTTTGATGGTGGTCGCCAGATCATCGTAGGCCACCGCCACTGCGACAGGGCCGACCAACTGATCTTCGGGAACTGCCATTCCAACCTGTTTGAGTGCGATCTTAAAGATGGTATTTTTGGTGACCGCAAAACCCGTTTTCGCCTCGCGCAGTTTGGCACGCAGATCGTCCAACTGCTTGACTGTCATGCCACGATACTCAGTGATGACGACACCTTTCGCATTCGCCAGCATGTCCAGATATTCTTGCAGGATCTCATCTTTGCGTTGTTTTGAAATAGCCAAGCGTGCATTCCTCCTTTCATCGAGGGTAATCTGCCCACAGGGGAGACACAAAAAAACGGTCTCCGCACACAAGACGAAGACCGTAACACGCTCAAATGACAAACCAAGCAGTCCGGTTGGGTCTTCACCTCGGCAGGCGTCTAGCGATTAAGCCCACGGGGGGCACCTGCTGTCTGCGGCAAAGGGCCAGTATATACTGGCTTCACTTTGAAGTTCATCATACCAGCCGGGGAACGAGGCGTCAAGACCGGTTTGTTCCCCGGCTTCGATGCTAGTCGTTCAGCTCTTTCCGGCCACGCCTCAGCCAACGATTCAGCTTGCGGCGGATGAACGCCCCACGCGCGTCCTGCCAGGCTTCCTGCGCCGCGCGGCCCTGCGCATTCGCTATACGGTTATCGGGAGCCGCATACCGATCCTGGATGTAGGCGCGGGTAATGGTGTTAATGGGTTTTTCACCTTCGGGCACCTCACCGACCAGATAACGGCGGCGTTCGTCGGGGGTAGATGTGTCGTTAAAGCGCAAGCCTAACCACCGGCCATAGATTCCCATCCGCGCGTAGGCACGCTGCACCACGTTCAGACCACTCAAACCCCGGTATTCGACATACCAGATGGTGAACAGGATAGCGCCCACAATAGATAGAATTACCAGCAGAATAATCAGCAGTGTCGTCAAGATTGTTCGCAGAATGCCGCTGCCTTCGTCCGTATCCACTTCGGTGACATCCGGTGGCGGCGGCGCGGTTGGCGTAGGATTGATCGTCGGGTGCGCGGTTGGGGTGGGCGGCTGGAAAGGCTGTTCCGCCGGGCTGGTCGGTGTGGCATCCGCACCGCTGTCCTCGGTTGGCGTGTCTGGGCTGGGCGTCATAGTAGGTGTTGTGGTGGGCGATGGCATGGGGGTAAAGGTCGGCAGCACCGCCTGGGGAAGTTGATCCCCTTCACGATCCAGCGGCGGTTCGTTGGCGGTTGGCTCGAATTCGATCCAGCCATAACCAGGGAAGTACGCCTCTACCCAGGTATGCGCGTCCCGTTCGCGCACAAGAAAGCTGTCGCCGGTCCATTCGCCCTGGGCAAAACCAGCCGCCAAACGTGCCGGGATTCCCTGGGAGCGCAGCATCAGAACCATGGCTGTCGCATAGTAGTTACAGTAGCCTTGTTTTTCCTCGAACAGGAACCAGACCACCGGATCGCGATCTGTGGGCGGGTCGGGGATGGTTTCGTTGTATTGAATGTTGGCGCGGAGCCAGCGTTCGATGGCTTTGCCTTTGTCGTAGGCGGTTTGCGCCCCGGCCTGAGACACAATCTGGGCGGCCAGATCACGAATCTGAAGATCGACGCTATTCGCACCTTGCAAATATAAGCGCAGCACCCAGTCGGGATACTCCTGAGCGGTCTGGCGCAGATCGTTGGCAGTGCCAGCGAACACAGACGAAGTAACCGAGTACTGATCCCCCTGGCGCAGCGTTTTGCGGGCGCGAATAATGGATACGTCGGACTGACGGTTATCGTTGACACAGGTACGGCCCATATCTTCAACGCAGTCTAATTCGGCTTCGACGGGCAATCCCATCAGAACAGGCTGCGGCGCGGCATGCACTAGCCGGGTTGAACGCAGCAGCATGGTAAAGGTTTGCTCGACTTCGCGGCGGGCACCGGGTACTGTGGGGCCAATATTCAATTTGAGGCCCGTTTCATCGGTAAAGGCGCGCACAGAGCGGAAATGCTGCCATTTATGCGAACCGAAGTCATATGTGTCGTAGGTTGTAGAACGCCAGTAGTAACGCGGTCCTGATTGAACTGCGACTGACATGACCTCGTCGTCGCCGAGTTGAATCGCGCCGCTCAATTCCAGCTCGTCACCGCCATAATAATCCGCGGTGGCGATGCCCTGGCCTTCCAACGAGGAAAACAGCCGGTTCCAGAGTTCGGCAAAGTCGAGGAAGGCTTCACCGGACATTAACTTATTCAGGCGATCCAGTTCTTTATCGTCGCGACCTGCCGGAGCGATCCAGGCGATAAACACAATCAGGATCGCTAGGATGCCGCCAGCCCAGAAAAAGGCGCGGCGAACATGGCGCGGGAAATTGACCCGATGGAGATACCAATCGAATTCGCGTCCCTCGATATGGGAGCGAATGAGCAGCAGCAGCGACAGCACCACAAAAGCGACCAGATAACCATCCAGCGAGGTATCACCCTGGTAAAAAATCTGACTGGTGATAAGCACCATCCCGGTCAGAATGATGACACGCCACACCCGATCCACGCGGAAGATATGCCACGCGGCATTGTGTCCCAGGAACCAGAACAGCACCGAGAGAAAGATCACAAAGGCAATGCTGTCGTTCGGAGGTTGGCCGCCCGACGCCGCCTCGCGCAGCCAGATATCTAACTGTTTGGCGAGATCATAGACGCGGGAGCGAAACGACCCACTTTCGATTAAGGTGTACGCGTTGACCGTGATCACCACGGCAATGCTGTAAATCGTGCTGAGAATGAGCGCGATCAGCTCGGAGTAGTGGCTGCGGGCCAGCAAAAAACCAAAACCGACCGCAAAAAAACTAATGACGGGCAGCGATCCCAGCCCAGTTGTCCACTCGGCGGCATCGATTGCCATGGCAGTGACGATCATCAACGCCCAGGCGATCAACAGACTGCTGAGATCGCCGCGCGCGAAAATAGTCCGCACATAGTTGCGCAAACGCCGCCGCCAGCGACTGGGGACCGGCGGCGCAGAGCGTGAGGCCGCTCGACGGACCGGGCGCATGGATTGAGTTGTAGTCATAGTGGTGTACCAATAAACCGTCGAAAATTGATTTTAACTACCGCTGATCCATTCGCCAAAGCTTGTCGTCAAGGGATTCAGCGCATATAATCCGCACCATGATAATCGGAAAACGCCTATTTTACCTCATCTTTTGCCCGACGTTTATTCTGCTGTCAGCCTGCGAACCACTGGCCCCAGAATTAACACCCCCGGCAACTGAATATACACCGGCAGTTACCGCCATGGCAGGCAGTACCAGCCCGGCAACTTTTGTTGTGATCACCAATACACCCGCAGATGGCGACATCGAGGTTACCCCCGATGGGAGTATCACTGTCGCTTCGGGCGGAAATGTGAGTGGGGTGGTCAATACGCCACAGCCCACTATAACGCTCCCCCCTCAAGCGACAGCCCAACCTACTGCTGCGCCGGTTGCCTGTGACCAGACGGAAGGCCAAGTGGTCGAGTCGGCATTTACCAGCGCGACCGCCGGGGAAGAGATCGCCTACCGGATGTATCTGCCCCCGTGCTTTTATGATACCATCCAGCGTTATCCCTATATGGTTTTGTTTCACGGCACAGGTTTTAACAATTCCATGTGGCAGGATGCAGGCGTAGTTGAAGCAATGGATCAGGGGATTCAAAACGGCACACTACCGCCGATGGTGCTGGTGATGCCCGACGGCGGCGCTATTGCTGAACTAAACGATCTGCCGGAAGGGCAGACCTATGAGAATGTGATTCTGGACGAGCTGATTCCGGCGCTCGAATCCCAATTCTGTTTGTGGGGCAACCGCGACGGACGCGGAATCGGCGGGATTTCACGCGGGGGATTCTGGGCGTTCAGCATCGCGCTACGCAACCCGGAGATGTTTAGTGTGTTGGGTGGACACAGTCCTTATTTTGAACCTGATAATGCGCCGCCAGAGCTTAACCCGCTTGATCTGGTGCTGAGCGCCCCGCTCGATCAATTTCCGCTGCGAATTTATATGGATAATGCGGCGGAAGATTATGTGGGAGCCAACGCGCTGCGCATGTCGGAACTGCTGCGCGATAAGGGCGTTACCCATACTTATCTTATTAACCCAACCGGCGATCACGATATCACCTATTGGCAGGCGCATGTGGGGGAATACTTGTCATTTTATGGGCAGGAATGGCCGAAAGATGTGAATAATTTCCCCTCCTGCCTGGAACCCAGTCCAAAATAATCATGTTGAGGCGCGGGTGGGCGATTGGAATTGGCCTGGTGTTGGCCGCTTGCACATCACAACCTGCGCCGTCAGCATCGCCTGTTCCCACCGTATTGCCCCAACCCAGCGCGACATTCACGCCGAGCATAGCGGCGACCCCCATGCCGCGTCCCACCTTCGAAGGGGTTGAAGAGCGCTCCATTGAACTGAATACGCCAGTTGAGGCGGTGTTTGCCCCCACGCAAAACACAACGGTTTATGTATTTGAAATCGAGCAGCCACAGCGAATTGCGGTTGAGCTTGCCGCGCGCGACAGCGGCCCGGATTTGACGCTGGTTGCCCGGTTGTTTGATGAACAAGGGGAGCTGGTTTCCCACGCCGAGGCAATCATCGGTCAGCCATTGGGCATGGATGAATGGGAAGTTACACCGGGCCAGTACAGCCTTCAACTTTTTGGGCCAGAAACCGCAAACCGGATGTTGACGATTACATTAGTCAGTCGTCCCGCCCCGCCAATGGGCGGCGGTACGATCAGCTATGGCGAAGCGATATTAGGCGAGATCGAAACGCAAGGGCAGCGGGATCGCTGGCTGTTTGATGGACGTGCGGGCGAACAGGTGCGGATGACGATGATTACCATGGGCACGGATCCTTACCTTGAACTCTACAATTCGGCAGGAAAATTGCTCGCCAGCAATGATGATCAGATTGAACGTAATGCAGCCATCGAATTGACGCTGCCCACGGACGGAACCTACACGATTGTGGCGCGTATGGTGAATGATGATCAGACTGGAACCTACCGGATCGCGCTGGAAAAAATCCGGTAGGTCAGAAGATCGAATTAAAGAGCTTGAGCAAAATCCAGAAAACCGTAAACGCGCCAATGGCGGTGAGTGTCAAAAAAATCAAACAACCCCAGCGCCCGGTACGCGTGCGCAGCACATAACGCATGATGGTCAGAAAGGTGATCGATCCGCCGCCCGCCACGACTGCGGCGAGATCGTCCAGTTGCCCGGCAAAGGGCAAAAAATCGGGGATTGCATCGACAGGGAAAAACAAATAGATCAGGGTCAGCACCAGAATGCCAAGCGTGCTGCCATTGATCCCCCATAAAAAGGCGCGCTCCGAGATCGGGCGCTGGGCTGGTTCGGTTATAGGATCAGAACGTTTACGATTAACCACCCTGCAAATAAGCCTCCGCTATTTTTTCGGCGTTTTTGTATTCGTCACTGTTGGGATCGGCGGTGTCCAGAATTTTGTTGGCCTCCAGGAATTGTTCCAGGGTTACTTTTTGCTGGGATGCGCGGTTGCGTTCGTGCAGTTCAGCCGCCAACCAGGTACTCTCATCGGCGGTTAGTTCGCCATGTTCGGCAATGATCTTGGCAACCTCGTCATCGGTCAGCGTCTTTTTTTCCGCCAGGGCCGTCTTGAGTTTGTCAAATGCTGCCGTCATACCTAACTCTCCTTTTGACTGGACCCACATATTGTGGATCGTAAAAGGAAACAGTCTTTTTTGGCAAGCCAGAATCTTGTTAGATTGCCTAGAAACCGGCATCCGGTATAATCTCCGAGATTTTGCTCACAGGAAGAGGTCGTATGGAACTGATAGCGATCTGGAACCTCGTCCGGCGGCGCTGGTGGTTGATTCTGCTGCCTGCTGTTGTGGCGTTGATTCTGACTCTGCCTTCGATCAAAAATATCGTCGCGCCGCCGGTCAGTTATACAGTAGCGCTGCGACTCACAGCAGCCGCTCCGCCCGACACAGAAATCGAGGGAGGCACGACGCCGTATGAAGATACGAGCTATGTGCCGCTGTTGGCGTCGGAATATGTCGTCGTCAATTTGCCCGCCTGGATCACCAGCGATTCGTTTGCGCGCGAAGTCAGCACGATGCTGGCTGAGGAAAATGTGACCATTGCGGTGGATGATCTGGAAGGGGCGTTTGCCGCTGACAGTTTCCGCAGCATTTTGACACTGTATGTGTCATGGGACGATGAGGCGGAAATTCGCTCGATGGCGGATGCAGCGGTTCAGGTGCTGCAAACGAAAAACCAGCACTATTTCCCCCAGTTCGCGGCGACCCCGGTAGAAGTGCGCGCCCTGGATGATGTGGAAGTCGCCGAGTCCGCGCCGCCGATCACGAGTCGCCTGGAGCCGCTGATCCGGCTGGCGGTGGGACTGGCGGCGGGGGTGGCATTGGCTGTCCTGGCGGAATACCTGGATCGGGGTGTGCATACGGCGGATGATGTCGAGGCGCTGGGGTTGGCGGTATTGGCAGAGATTCCGTCCGAGAAATAACAACCTGACTTTTTCCGCGCGCTTACCTAACAATCGCCCCATACGGGGGAGAAGCGCTGGTATAATAGCGTTGCGCTTTGACGGAGAGGTTTTCCATGAATTTAATGTATTATGTGCGAGTATTGATCCGGCGCGGCTGGATTATCGCGTTGGCGGTGCTGATTACAGCAGGGGCCGCGTTTGGCTTCAGCGAAATCCAGACCCCCACGTATCGCGCCACTCAAAAAGTTCTGCTGCAACCCGCGCGCAGTGATTACGGGTTAACCGAGACGCTGCGAATTCTGCTCCAAAGTTATGTCGTTTTTCTCAACAGCGATGAGCAGGCCGCGAAAGTGATTGAACGGCTCAAGCTGGATATGACGCCCGGTGAACTGCGCAGCCATATGACGATCAGTTCGGATCCAACACTGCTCACGGTGCAGATTGATGTCGATCTGGAAGACGGGCCGCTGGCGGCCAGCATCGCCACCGAAATGGGGCGGCTGCTCGAAGAGTGGCGCACCGAAGAAAACGCCCCACTGACCCGCCAGGATCGTATTGAAGCCGATATGATTGACACGGCGACATATGGCCTGCACAGCCCTAAAAAAGGCGTGAATACCGCTGCTGGTGCGGTCATGGGCCTGTTGTTGGGCGGCGCGATTGTGTTTGTGCTGGAATATCTGCAATCGAACATCGTGCGCGACAAAAACGATGTCGAGCGGTTTCTTGAACTTCCTGTGCTGGCGGCAGTTCCCGCCGACGATTCTCATGCGTGAGGTGAAGTGAAACGATGACCAATCTGATTACCCTTACTGATCCACGTTCGCCTGCCGCCGAAGCCTATCGATCCCTGCGCACGAATCTGATGTTTTACAGCCTGGATAACCCGGTCAAGGCGCTGGTGGTCACGTCACCCGCCTCAGGCGAAGGCAAAAGCACGGTGCTGGCTAATCTGGGCGTGACACTGGCGCAGGGCGGGCACGAAACCGTGATTGTGGACTGCGATCTGCGCAAACCCGGACAGCATGCAATCTGGGGGTTAAAAAACGAACGCGGTCTGACAACGATGATGATCGAAGAGGGCGCTGCGCCGCTGCAAACGGTGGGGGTGGATCATCTCCAGGTGCTGACCAGTGGGCCGCTGCCGCCGAATCCTGCTGATGTGCTGGGGTCGAAACGCATGGATCAGGTGATTGAGGCGTTGAAGGCCAAAGTTGATTATGTCCTGCTCGATGCGCCGCCGGTGCTGGCTGTGACCGATGCGGTGCTGCTGAGTTCCAAAGTTGATGGCGCGCTGCTGGTGCTGCGGGCGGGATCGTCGCGGCGAGATCATGCGGCACGAACCAAAGCCGAACTGGAACGGGTGAAAGTTCACATTATTGGTACGGTGCTGGTCAACGCGCCGCGTGATATGGCCGTTGGGGAATATTACACCCGTTAAAATTTTGAGGAGATAGAGTCGTGAAAGGTCTGATTCTTAGCGGCGGCAAGGGCACACGCCTCTATCCGCTCACCTATACGCGTGCCAAACAGTTAATTCCAGTTGCCAATAAGCCGGTGTTGTTCCGCGTGATTGAAGCCATTCGGGACGCGGGCATTGTGGATATTGGTATCGTGACCGGGGACACTGCGCCGGAAATCCGCGAAGCAGTTGGCGATGGATCACAATTCGGGACGAATGTAACCTATATTCCGCAGGACGCGCCGCTTGGATTGGCGCACGCCGTCAAAATTTCGCGGGACTTTTTGGGCGATGATCGGTTTGTGATGTTCCTGGGTGATAACGTGATCCAGGGCGGGATCAGCCCGCTGATTGCGGATTTTGCGCATCACCCCGAATGGAACAGCCAGATTGTGCTGACCGAAGTTGAACATCCCGAACAATACGGTGTGGCCCAGTTGAACGGCGACGGGCGGATTTCGCGCCTGATCGAAAAACCGAAAGTCCCGCCCTCGAACCTGGCCCTGGTCGGCATTTATATGTTTGATCAGCATGTCTTTGAAGCAACCGCCCAGATCAAACCCTCGTTTCGCGGCGAACTCGAAATCACCGACGCCATTCAATGGCTGGTTGATCATGATTACAGCGTGTTTCCACACGTGCATCGCGGCTGGTGGATTGACACCGGGCGGCCCGATGATATGCTAACCGCCAACAGTCTGGTGCTGGAAGAACTGAAGCCAGACATTAAAGGCTCGGTAGATACAACCTCGGAAGTGGATACGCGGGTCACAGTCGAACCGGGCGCGGAAATTATCAACAGCGTGGTGCGCGGCCCGGCGATCATCGGGCGGAATACGCGCATTGTCAACAGCTATGTGGGGCCGTTCACCAGCATCTATCACGATGTCGTCATTCAAAACAGTGAAATTGAGCGCAGTATCGTGCTGGAGCACAGTTCCATCTGCAACATTCCTACCCGCATCCAGGACAGCCTGATCGGGCGGCATGCCAACGTGGACATTAATTCGTTACGCCCCAAAGCGATTAAGTTGCAGCTTGGCGATCACAGCCGCCTGGAACTGCCGTAAAAGGATCAACCTGTGTCACTCGAAGCCAGCGAAATGCTCTTAACCCTGATCTTTTTTGCAATGGATCACGGGATACAGTCGGTCAGCGGCGGCGGGCCGCTGACACCGTTTGTCATGAGTCAGACCGATGAAAAGCCGGATTTGCACCGTTTTGCGGCGGAGACGCTGGAGGAGGGTGTAAGCCGGGCGCTGGAATTTGTCGCCACGCTGCCCCCAACGGTCAAAGCGTATGCGGTGGCGTTTGATGGGTACATTACGATTGATCATGAACAATTTGACGCGGTGATTGTTGAGGCGGGCGAACGGGGCAAGGAATTCTCATTCACTTTTGCCCAGCGTTATATGCCTACCGACTTCCAAACGATAGGCAACCCGGTCTACCTGGGACAAACCGCGCAGCGATTGCAGGAATAACCAGGAATAATTCAGCGATGTCAATACGTTTGATTGCCACTGATCTGGATGGCACACTGCTCAATTCCGATCATCTTGTTTCCCCAGTGACCGAACAAGCGCTGTATGACGCCTTAGCACAGGGTATCCTGTTCACGGTGGCGACGGGGAAAACATTTCCTTCCACGATAGAGTGGATTCGTAAGTTCAATATTCAAATTCCGGTGATCTGCGGCAATGGAACCATCATCCATGCGCCGGATGGCACGGTTTTGTATGAGAACCCACTCGCTCGCGATGTAGCGATTGAGGTGGTCCAAATGGCGCGCGCCGCCGATATGACTCCGATCGTGTATTCGGGGCCAGGATTGCTGACCAGCGGGCCGGATCACGGTATTGATGTATTGGTCGCGCACCACGAACCCCAGCCCGAAATCATTGAAGATCTCGAAAAGGCATTGGGCAATGGCCGGACTCCACACAAGCTGATCCTCATCAATGAAGATAATCTCGCGGGGGTGGCAGATTTCCAACTGGAACTGGAACGAACCTTTGCCGGACGCGCTCGGATACTGCGCTCAGGATTGGCTTCGGTGGTCGAAGTGCTGCCGCTCAATGTGAGCAAAGGATCGGCGCTGACGGTCATTTTGGAATATCTGAATATTCCCGCCGGGCAGGTGATCGCGTTTGGCGACAACTGCAACGATCTCGAAATGATCAAGGCGGTAGGGATTGGCGTGGCGATGGGGCATTCCCCCGACGATGTGCGCCGCCGCGCGGATTATGTGACGGGAACGAATGACGAAGATGGCGTAGGTCTTGCACTGCGCGAACTCGTATTGGATAAGGAGCTGCATGCATGAAAAACATTCTGGTAACGGGCGGCGCTGGATTTATCGGCAGTGCATTTGTACGGATGATGGTTGAAAAGTACCCCGATTATAATATCATCGTGCTCGATAAACTGACCTACGCGGGCAACCTCGATAATTTGTTAGATGTGCATGACGCGCCGAACTACCGCTTTGAGCGCGGCGATATTGCGCACCGCAAAACCGTTGAACGCGTGCTGGAAGAGTTCCAGATCGATGCGATTGTGAACTTCGCCGCCGAATCGCATGTGGACCGCTCGATTCTCGATCCCGATGCGTTTATCCAGACGGATGTGGTGGGGACTTATGTGCTGCTGGAAGCGGCCCGCAAACTGGGAATTCAGCGCATCCACCATGTGAGCACCGATGAAGTTTACGGATCGATTCCTGAAGGGTTCTTCAAAGAGGGCGATCCGCTGGAACCGAACAGCCCCTATTCCGCGAGTAAGGCGGGCGGCGAACTGATGCTGCGGGCGTATCATGTGACGTATGGGCTGCATACGACGGTGACACGCGGCAGCAATACGTTCGGTCCATACCAGTACCCCGAAAAAGTCGCGCCGTTTTTCATCACGGAGGCGATTGATAACCGCCCCCTGCCGCTCTATGGCGACGGTATGCAGGTCCGTGACTGGCTCTATGTGGACGATCACTGCTCCGCGATTGATACCGTGCTGCACAAAGGCGTGGCGGGCGAAATTTATAACGTGGGCGGTGAACATGAAATGCACAATATCGATGTAACGAAATTTATCCTGCACGCGCTGGGTAAACCGGAAAGCCTGATCCGCTATGTGGCAGATCGCCCTGGTCATGACCGCCGCTATGCGCTCACCAACGACAAAATCCGGGCCGAACTCGGCTGGACACAGCAGTACAGCTTTGAGGATGCGATGCAGGCCACTGTCGAATGGTATCAGAAAAATGAGTGGTGGTGGCGCAAGATCAAAACCGGAGAATATCTCGAATACTACAAACTGCAATACGCGGATCGGCTTGCCAACGCCGAAAAATA
>DATAMF010000676.1:0-4356 GCA_036260665.1 Aggregatilineaceae bacterium
TACGGGGAAGGTGTAGAGACTGGCTGGCAGGCCCCCATTTTGGGGTGAAGGGACAGTCCAGCCCACAAACCTCATCGGGCAGTGAAAGCTGTAGTGGGATGCATAACCGGTCGGTCGCAGGTTCGAATCCTGCTGGACCCATCCACAAAAAAGAATCCGCATTGTCGCGGATTCTTTTTTGTGGATGCGCCATAATTACTCTCCCGCTGGATTCTCTGACGTAAACGGCCATGCGTCCCGTTCCAGAATATCCGAGGGCACAACTTCTCCCAACTCAGTGTAGAGCACCGGGCGTTCCAAATCGCGTGCATCCCAATCATACCAGTTGGAAGCCTCGCAGGTGCCATCCGTAACCGCAATATGGATATGGTAGTTATAGGTTCCCAGGAAATCCCCAAGCTCTACCACATCGCCACCGCCGACCTCAAACGTTACCATGCCTAAAAAGTTAATGCAGGCGTCGTGTTCGGCATCATCAATCAGAATCAGGCCGCCCCAGCGCCCCGTTGTACCATACACGACTCCGCTGTATGGCGCATAAACTTCTTTATCCGCGCACAGAAAATCCACTGATCGCCGATCCAGATCAACCGGCGGCAGCCCATCCTGCTTGACGCCATGCCAGCTAAAGATCACCGCTGGAGTTCCGCCCCGGCACGGCGAATAATATCCGGCGATAGGGGGATAATCTTTTGGACCTTGTGCACCTGCGGGAACAACCAACACCATCGCCGCCAGCATCACGACCATAATCGGGATAGTCTTCATGGCCTCACAACCTCCTCTTTCAGTTGTTTCTTTCACTGTAGCAGAAGCCAATAGCTGGGATCAATCAGGCATAGGCAGGGCGGTGGGCAACCGCAGAAATTGCTTGACAAAATACGCAAAGAATAATATGATGCGTCTAAAGGCGAACGTTCGCTTTTAGATTAAATGCTAAAAATCTTATGGCGAGAAACGTAACTCTAAAAGATATTGCCCAACGTGCTGGCGTAAGTTACCAGACGGTTTCCAAAGTCTTGCGCGGTCAGATGCAGGTCACGGTTGAAGTCCAGGAACGCATCTTCGCCGCCGTCAAAGAGATGGATTACCGCCCCAACGCTGCCGCCCGTAATCTCCGTACGCAAGCCAGCCATATGTTAGGCTACTCTTGGCAGCCCAACCGCCATTATTATTTCAACCCTGTGCTAGAGGAATTCCAGCAGAGCATCGTTGAGACAGCCAAAGAGCTGGGTTATCACATCTTGCTTTTCCCCCAACACGAAGGGGATGATCTCCTCAAAAATTATCAGGAGTTAGTCCTCACCGGGCGTGTAGATGGCTTCATTCTATCCGGCATGGAAACGGAAGATCGCCGCGTCCCAGAGTTGCAGCAGCTCAATGTCCCTCTTGTAGCATTCGGACGCACCAAAAGCACCCATCCCTTCCCTTATGTGGATGTCGATGGACAGGCGGGCATCTATCAAACAGTGCATCATTTATTGGAACGAGGTCACTGCCGCATTGCGATCTTAGCGTGGCCGGAAGCCTCGCGCGTCGGTACCGAGCGCCTTTCCGGATACTACCAGGCGATGGAAGAGAACGATCTAGCCATTGACCCGGTATGGGTCGTGCGCGGCGAAGGAGAATATAAATATGGTTACACCGCCACATCTCGCCTGCTCGATTTACCTGCCAACCGCCGTCCCACCGCCATCGTCACGATGATGGACCTCATCGCTGTTGGTGTTGTGCATGCCGCCCAGGATCGCGGTTTGGCTGTCGGGAAAGATTTGGCCGTAACTGGGTTTGACGATGTGCCCGTCTTTCAATACTTCAAACCCAATCTTACTACCCTACGCCAGCCCGTCTGGCAAGTAGGCCGCTGTGCGGTTCAATTACTGGTTAACCTGTTACAGGGCAAACCTGTTGATCAGCAGCAAATTTTATTGGCACCGGAGCTTATTATCCGCGCGTCCACTGCGGGTTCCTAAATTGAAAGGCCCTTATGACCATTAAAGCCGTAATTTTTGACCTGGACGGTGTCCTGACCGATACAGCAGAATTTCACTACCTGGCCTGGAAGCAGTTGGCGGACGACGAAGGGTTGCCCTTCACCCGCGCCGATAATGAATATCTGCGCGGGGTATCTCGCCGCGAATCCCTGCTGCTGTTACTCAAGGGCCGCCCGTTTGAAGAAGCCCAAATGCAGGAAATGATGGATCGCAAGAATCGCATCTATCAAAACTTGCTGACCCAGATTACGCCCGCCAATTTGCTTCCCGGCGTTGCAGAATTCTTTAATTTGCTGACTCAGGCGAACGTTCGTCTAGCATTAGCATCCGCCAGCCGTAACGCCCAGGATGTCGTCCGGCGTTTGGGTATTGCGGATCGGTTGTCGGTGTTGGTCGATGGCAACAGCGTCACCCGCCAGAAACCCGCCCCCGATCTGTTCCGTTGCGCCGCCGCCGGTTTGAACCTCCTGCCCAGCGAATGTCTCGTGGTCGAAGATGCAGCCGCAGGCATCGAAGCCGCTCTCAAAGCCGGGATGCCCTGCCTCGCGTTAGGCCCCACCGAGCGTTTTGCCGACATCGAGCACAACTATGGCCCCATCGTTCGTCGCGACGATCTCACCGAGATTCAGTTAGCTGACTTGGCTGTTTGGAGCCAGCGTGACACTGGCTGGTCCATTACCCAAACTGACTTTGATCCCAAGAATCAGCACCACATGGAAACCATTTTCACCATCGGCAATGGTTATTTTTCCACGCGCGGCAGTTTGGAAGAAGGTTATCCGGGTGATGGGCCGCTCACCCTGGCCCACGGCATCTTCGACGACATGCCTATTGCGCGCACCGAATTAGCCAATCTTCCCAATTGGCTCGATCTGAGCATTTCAGTGGATGGTCATACCTTCCGCCTGGATCAGGGGCGCTGTCTTCACCTGACTCGCTGGCTGGACCTGCGGCAGGGAATTTTGCATCGCGAAGTTCGTTGGCAGTCGCCAACCGGAGTCGTGTTAGACATCACCTTCGAGCGTTTCGCCAGCTATTCTTACGAACACATCGGTGCCATGCGTATCCTCATCACCGCCATAAGCCAGCCCTGCACCCTTAGCGTTGAAGCGGGCATCAACGGCCATGTCTCCAATGACGATCTGCTCCATTGGAACCACATTGATCAAGGTGTAACGGACAAGGCCTCGCTCTGGCTGCACAGCCAGACTCGCCACAGCGGAATTGATCTGGCCTCCGCCTGCACCATCCAGGTTCCCGACCAACCAACGCTGATCAGCCAGCAGTGCCCTGGAAACCCCCGTTTTGTACTTTCAACCAATCTGAATACCGCCCAGACCTTGCAAATCGACAAACTCATCAGCTACACCGCCAGTCGCGACAAGGTGCCAAATGCGGCGGACATCGTAGGCCGCGCCGTCACCGAACTAAAATCCCACACCTACGACGATCTCCGCGCCGCCCAGGTGAATGCCTGGGATGCAATTTGGCAGGCCAGTGATGTCATGATCGAGGGTGATGATGAGGCCCAGATCGCTATCCGTTTTAATTTATTCCAGTTGATCGTTGCCGCCCCCCAGCATGATGATCGCGTCAGCATCGGGGCCAAAACGATGAGCGGTCTTGGCTATCGTGGGCACGTATTTTGGGACACCGAAATTTTCATACTGCCGTTTTTCACCTTCACTCAACCGCAGATCGCGCGCAACATGCTGCTGTACCGCTATCACACCCTCGCGGGAGCGCGCCAAAAAGCTGCCGCCAATGGCTTCAGCGGTGCGCAGTATGCCTGGGAAAGTGCTTCAACGGGCGAAGAAGTGACTCCCAATTGGGTGCCCGACTTCACTGGTAAGGGCCTCGTCCGCATCTGGACTGGCGACATTGAAATCCACATTTCGTCCGACGTCGCGTATGCCATTATGCAGTACTGGAAAGCAACAGGCGACGACGCCTTCATGCGCGACTACGGCGCAGAAATGATCCTCGATACCGCCCGCTTCTGGGGTGATCGCGCCGAGCTGGAAGAGGAAAATGGGCAGCGCCGTTATGCCTTGCGCGATGTCATCGGCCCCGACGAGTACCATGACCATGTAGATAATAATATCTACACCAATCGTATGGCCCAGTGGCATCTCCAGCAAGCATTTGCCGTTCTCGCGTGGCTTGACCAGTTCGCACCGGACAAAGCCAACATGCTGCGCCGCCAGCTTGATCTCAACCCGGACCGCTTAGCGCATTGGCAGGACGTGATTGATCACATCATCCTGCATCATGATCCCGAAACTGGGCTGATGATCCAGTTTGATGCCTTTTTCGAGCGTGAATACATCTCGCCAGATATCATTGCCGCCGCCGAAAAATC
>DATAMF010000677.1:0-4738 GCA_036260665.1 Aggregatilineaceae bacterium
GGCGGCGTGGAAACAGGGCAACGCCTATTTTCACGAGGGGAAATACCAGGAGGCGCTGAAGTCGTATACGGAGTCGATCCGGCTGGCGGAAAAACGGCCTGAAGCGTATATCCATCGCGGCATGGTGTTCTATCACTTGAACCAGTACCAGGAAGCGCTGGCGGATTTCAATACGGCGGAAAAATGCGACCCGAATATCCCACTGTTATACAATAACCGGGGCGTGACATATCTGGCGCTGAAACAGCCGGGGCAAGCCCTGGCCGATTTTGAGCAGGCTGTGCTGCTGAATGAAGCCTATGCCAATGCCATTTATAATCGGGCTTCGTTGTTTATGGGTATGGGGCGGTATCGCCTAGCAGTGCATTACTTCAACCAGGCGATCAAACTGAGCGATCATACGGCCTCCTTTTTTAACAGCCGGGGCCTGGCTTATGCCGCCCAAGCGCAGTATACCGAGGCGTTAGCCGACTTTACGCATGCTATCCAACTGGATGAAGCCTATGTGGGGGCGTATGGGAATCGGGCCAATGTGTACGCCAATATGGGGATGTTCGACGAGGCCCTGGCGGATTATGATCGGGTGATCGCGCGCGATCCGGAACATATTCTGGCGTATGCGGGCCGGGCGGAGATCGCGTTCTGCCGGAGCGACATGGTACGCGCCGCGCTGGATGCATCCACCATGATCGGCTTACAACCGGATTTTCATGGTGGGTACGCGCTGCGAGCACTAGCTGAGTTCCGGCGCAACCGCCACGATGAAGCATTGAAAGATTATGCCAAAGCAATACAACTCGACCCGGCGTGGCGATCTCCAGAGACTGCCGCCGCCTATCTGACCATTTGCCCGGATGAAGCGTTGGGCGTGGTCAAAGACATTCTAACTGCATTGTAGGGAGGGAAGATCATGGGCTGGTTTCGTAATTTTTGGGTGCGCCGGATGGCGCGCCGCACCGCTCGCCGTACCACACGCCGTATGTTTCGCCGTCGTTTATGAGGGTGTAGATTGATGCTGAAAACCAAACTCAGCGACAAAGTCAGCGCTTTTGTTGTTCGCGTTCTGCAAAACCGTTTGATGCTGCTTGGCATCCTGCTTGGTATCCAGTCCTTGTTTTTTGTGACGAATGGTCTCAACAGCATCCTGCGTGATCCAGATGACGGGTGGGAATTGAAGATCGAATTTGTGGATCAACACCTCACCCCTCAGCCGTTGTGGTTGATTCCGTATGCGATTGGTTTTTTCGCATCGGCAGTAGTACCGCTGTGGGCCGCGCATAGAATGCCGATCCGGATTTACCGGCAGTTCATCTTCAGTATGATGTTCGCGGCGGTGGTAAGCTATGTCATCTACATGACGCTGCCGACATATGTTGTCAAACCAGACCCGGATACCGTACCGGGGGATCATATTCTGGCTACGATGATGCGCACCGCGTATGAGGTGGATAACGGGATCAGCACCCACAATGCGGCCCCCAGCCAACATGTGTTTTATGCGCTGATCATTATGTGCTTTATGATCCGGTTCCGTCCCCGCATGCGCGTTTTCTGGGTATGGGTCACACTGGGCGCGCTGATCAGTGCTTCGGCGCTGCTCACCCGGCAGCATCATTCGCCGGATTTAATCGCCGGGTACCTGATGACACTGGTGGCGTATCCGGCGGGGTTGTGGCTGGGTAATCAAGTGACTGAACGGCTGCATGATGAACATTCGGGGAAAGTCGCGCCGACTCGACATTTGATCGCGAGGCGGCGAACCGTGAATGCCGAGGCTGATCCGGCGTAGGACTAAGGCTGCGCCACTATTTTCTTGACCCCATCCCCCCTTATCCCTTCCCTCAGGGAAGGGGAGTCAAACCGTAAGAATAGGAGGAGGATGGCTTAGACCAGGAAAAAACGCGGGGTGCTGCACTCCGCGTTTTGTGTTTATGAAAGGGCCGAGGCAAGGCTGATCACCAGCCAGATCCAAGCCGCAGTCAGCACTCCATAGACCGCCACTTCGGGAAGCAGCCCGATCAACAGGGTTTTGATCGCTTGCCTGAACGGAAGCTGGTAGATCGTCGTGATCTGCCGAAGCATGGCTGCGAAATACCAGATAATTCCCACGACGGCCACGATGTAACCTGCAAACCACAGGATGTCCAGATAGACGGGATTGTTGGGATAGGCCCGCGAATTGGCGTTGTAGAGGCTCCAATACCCGTCGTAAACCACGATTATCCCGATGGCGCTGATCACTGTGGCGCGTGTGGCGAGGGCTACATGATGGTGCAGGAAAATGGAACGCTGTGGGGGATTAGTCGAACGCGCCCTGCGGTGGATGATCGCGCAGCGGACCGTTAACAGGGCAGTTTGCAGTAGGGCGGAGATCGCGGCTAGGGCCAGCCACCTACAAAATACATTGAGGTCCACCATGTTCCAGACCTCTTCTTCCAGACGCGTCAAAGCACCAAATGTCAGCAGAAAACAGATCATTGCATGCAGAATCAGATCGTGCTGCATCATCTACCCCCGTGCTTGTCGGGTATCTTTCACCAGCATAGACCTGCTCAGATACTTTGGCAAGGTTCGTAAGTCGCTGGTTTTGGTGGAATTAGCTAAGTTATCATCTGAGAAAGCCGGATATGCTCAACCAAAAAGGAGCGAGGATTAATCGAATGTCTATCAGTGAAAGCCCTCAATTTGTTGTGCCCGAAGAAAACCTGATTCCGGTCCATTCGTATCCCAGCACGTTGTACGAAATTCCACCGTCACGCATGTTTTTGATCAAAAAGTCGCTTGCCAAATACACGCAAAAAATGGGCGAGGGGGCGGTTATTTTTGACGCCTCACAAGGGGATGGCGGCGCGTCGCTGCCCGGCGTGCCGTTGGATGTGCTCGATGCGGCACATGAGATTGTCAAGGCGCATGGCACGGGGTACGACAATCCGTATGGCGCAGATGAGTTTCGCAGAGCCATCGTCGAGGACTACTGGCATCTCGATGCAGCGGTGGGGTGGGGTCCGAACAATGTAACGGCAGTTGTGGGCGGGCGCGACGGCCTGATCAAGGCGTACGAGGCGATGATCCACCTGGGAACCTGCCGGATCGGGGATGTGGTGCTGCTGACACGGGTGCCGTGGATTAGCTATAACTGGGGACCGTATGCGATTGGCGCGAATGTGCTGCTGGCTCCAGGGGATGAAACGGCGGGGTGGCAGTTCACGGAAGAAGCGATCACCGAATCGGTGGCATTCTGCCGCATGCATGGGGACCGGCGTATTGCGGGGATCGTCATCACCTCGCCGGATAACCCTACCGGGCACACGATCCCGGTGGAGCGGCAGATCGCGCTGGGCAAACATGCCCTGGCAGCGGGTGTCCCTTTTGTGCTGTATGACTGGATTTACCATTATGTGAACGAAACCGGGCCGATGGATGCCAACGCGATGTTGGGATCATTCACGCCCGAAGAACGCAGCCGTGTGATCATTCTGGACGGGCTGACGAAATCGCTGGGGGCGTCGAATGTGCGAAATGGGCATTTGCTGGCGGACGCGAATGTGATCAAATTCATCAACAGCCGCGCTTCGCATGGGGTGATTCCGGGTTTTCACGGGCAGGCGATTGCGATTGCAGCGAGCCGGATGGGGTATCGTCAGGCCGCCGCACCGATTATCGAACCGACGAATGAGAGCCGCCGCGTGGTGCGAAAATTCCTGACCGAAAATGGCTACCGATTTATTATGGGTGACGGCGGGTATTATGCCTTCATCTATGTGGGCAACTGGATGGAAGCGGCAGGTATGGTGGACAGCTTCGCGCTGATCGAATACCTGGCGGGGGAACATGGTGTCGCGGTGGTGCCGGGCGTGGCCTTCTCGGACGCCGGGAATCACTGGATCCGGTTCTCGTATGCGCTGCCGCCTGCGAAGACCGCCGGGGCGCTGCAACGGTTCCATGAGGGTTTGCAGGCGCTAAAGAAGTAATTCTACGAACCGCACGCTCTCAAGGTTTGTCCAGTACTGAGGCCAGCGGAGAGCGTGCGAGTTCACCGGTTTCCTTTCCCCGCACGCGAAAAAAGGCAGAGAAAATCAGGGGCGACGCGTGAATCGCCCCTACGAACCTCACCCCTAACTTCTCTCCAAAATCCTGGAGAGGGGGGAAATGGGTCCGTTAATTGAGGGCTTTGAGGTGGTGAACGTCGAGCGGAAGGCCTTTACGCTCGTCGCGGGCCAGTGAGATCACATGGTTGGGGCACTGGCCTTCACAGACTCCGCAGCCCATGCACTTTTCCCAGTTGATGGAGGCGCTGCCATTTACCTGGATGGCGTCGAAGGGGCAGGCGTGTTCGCAGGTACGGCAGCCCTCGCAGCGGGATGCGTCTACTTGGGCGACATAACCGGATGAAGTCACCATCGGCACACCGCGTTTCATGGCCTCGATGCCCGCACAGCAGCAGCCGCAGCAATTACAGATGGCGTAAAAACGATTGAACATTACGTCTTTAAAATAGGCGGCGTGCATGTGACCCCGCGCGTGTTCTTCCTGTAATAATTTCAGCGCTTCGGCCTGTGTGACGCGGCGGGAAGTTTCCGGGTTGTGTTCCAGCACGAAATCGACAAAGGGTTGACCGACCACCATACAAACCTGTGTGGGCTGGCAGGGATCGGCGCGGGTGCTGCGACAACCACATTCGTAAACAGCGATTTCGGGATCGGCTTCCAGTACGATGTCGCGGGCGGTGGCATAGGGG
>DATAMF010000679.1:0-1619 GCA_036260665.1 Aggregatilineaceae bacterium
TGGGGCTGGACTATCTGACGCTGGGACGTGCGGCGGGCACGCTTTCCGGTGGGGAAGCGCAGCGCATCCGGCTGGCGACGCAGATCGGGAGCCAGCTCACGGGCGTGCTGTATGTGCTCGATGAGCCAAGCATCGGACTGCACCAGCGCGATAATGAGCGGCTGATCCATGCGCTGAAAAATATGCGCGACCTGGGCAACACGCTGCTGGTGGTGGAACACGATCATGAGACGATGCTGGCGGCGGATTGGATTGTGGATATGGGACCGGGCGCGGGCGAACACGGCGGGCATATTGTGGCCGAAGGCACGCCGCAGCAGATTATGGAGAACCCAAACAGCCTGACCGGGGCGTACCTGTCGGGGCGGCAGTGCATCCCGACGCCGCCGATGCGCCGCGCCGGAAACGGCAAGTCGCTGGTGGTGCGCGGGGCGCGCGATAACAACCTGAAGAATATCGATGTCGAAGTGCCGCTGGGCAAGCTGGTAGTGATCACCGGAGTCAGCGGGTCGGGCAAATCGACGCTGATGATCGAAGTGCTGTATAAACGGCTGGCGATGGAAATCTGGGGATCGAAGGATCGGCCCGGACTGCATGACCGGATCGACGGGCTGGAACATATCGACAAGGTGATCCACATCGATCAATCCCCGATTGGACGCACGCCACGCAGCAATCCCGGCACGTATACGAAGATGTTCGACGCGATCCGCGATCTGTTCGCGGAACTGCCGGAGAGTAAGATTCGCGGGTATACGCCGGGGCGGTTCAGCTTCAATGTGAAGGGCGGACGCTGCGAGAACTGCCAGGGGGAAGGGCAGTTGAAAATCGAAATGCAGTTTCTGCCGGACATTTATGTGCCGTGCGAGGTGTGTCACGGGGCGCGCTATAACCACGAGACACTGCAAGTGAAGTATAAGGGCAAAAGCATCGCGGAACTGCTCGATATGACGGTGAGCGAAGGGCTGGAATTTTTCACCAGCATTCCGACGATCCGTAACAAGCTGGAAACGCTGGCGGCGGTGGGACTCGGTTATGTCCGTATCGGGCAACCGGCGACGACCCTATCGGGCGGCGAGGCGCAGCGTGTCAAGTTGAGCCGCGAACTGAGCAAGCGCGCGACGGGACAAACGCTGTACGTGCTGGATGAACCTTCGACGGGACTGCATACGGCGGACGTGGCGAAGCTGATCGAAGTGCTGCAATCGCTGGTGGATATGGGCAACAGCGTGCTGATCATCGAGCACAATCCCGACATCATCAAAGTGGCCGATCATCTGATCGATATGGGACCGGAAGGCGGCGATGAAGGTGGGTATGTGCTGGCCGAAGGAACGCCGGAAGAAGTCGCCCTGGTGAAAGAAAGTTTCACGGGGCAGTTTCTGGCGGGGTATCTCGAACAGGCGAAATGTGTGTAGTGGCGAGATGTTAATTCTTATATTACAGAGAGGCGAGGTACGCCTCTCTGTGTTTTATACCCCCGCCCCCCCTTTGAGATCGCTTTGAGGGGAGAATGGTCTGAAAAAGGGCGAGATCCTGGCAGAAAGTCCTACTTTATGGCAGGAAGTCGGCGGTTTGTTGATCTTCGGAATGATCCCCCCCCCCCGCTTTTGGCGTTT
>DATAMF010000388.1:0-1701 GCA_036260665.1 Aggregatilineaceae bacterium
TTATCAGCTTGATAAGCACAATCACAGGAGAGGTCCCGTATGTATATTCAGAACGCGAACAACGTGCCAGGTATTGCCAGTTCGCACGGCGAGGTTGTCTACGAATTGATGGGTAACGCGGCTGGCGGAAGCGCGGCGCACAGCCTCGCCCAGATCGTGCTTCCACCGGGCAAGGCGTGTCTCAAACATTATCATCCCGTCGTCGAGGAAAGTTACTACATCCTCTCCGGCGCGGCGCGCATGGAAATCGACGGCGAAGCGACCCAGCTTGGCCCTGGCGACGGCGTTCCCGTCCTGCCCAATCAGACTCATCAGATTTTCAACGTCGGGACAACCGATCTGGTTTTTCTTGCCGTTTGCGTTCCGGCCTGGACGCCCGATAACAGCGTCTATCTGGACTAATCTTTACCTTTGCCGACCCGTTTCCACAAATCATTCAGTTGGCGCAGGACGGCATTTTGATTCATCCCGCCCAACACGCAGAGCAGCCACACAATCGCGTTTTCCAGCGGTGTGGCCGTCTCTTTGAGCAGGTCTTCGTTGGCGATAGCGGTTAAGAAGAACATCAGCAGTCCCATCGCCCCGCCCAACAAGGGATTGAACAAGTACCAGCTTGTATGGTTCGGATCAAAGTCGCGCAGTTTGGTCGTATGCCGTTCCAGCGTCAGATACCCGGAAATCAGCGCGCCGATCACGCCGGCCAGCATCGGATAATACACGGCTGACAGCAGCGTAACGCCGACGGCATCCGCCACGCCGGTAAACATGCCCTTGAGCATGATGAGCACGCCCAGCGCAATCACCCAGCCCAAATAGTAGTTCAGCAGCAGCGGACGGTAGCGCACGACATCTTTTTCAACGCGCCGCTGCCGGTTGAGATCGGCGCGAATCCGGTAAACCACCGCGCGTGCATCGTCGTAGTTCGCCCGCGACGCCAGCAGCAGCGAACTCGCTTGAAGCAGTTCCTGCTGGTACACATCCGTACTCCCTCGATCTCCCTGCACATTCGAGATCAAATCTTCGTGCAGTGCATCGATCTGTTTCCACAGTTCTTTGAGCCGTTCGTCATCCACCAGCGTATTGAGCAGCGCCGGATCAGGTTCCCGCGTTGTGCCGAACAGCGCCCGCGAACCCTGCCGCCGGATCACCGGCGCAAACGGATCATCAAACGCGGGTGTGACCGCTGCTTCCACCACCGCATTGTCAGGGACGACCAATCCGCCTTCGTGCTGCTGGATCGCGCTCGGCACCATCGCCGTTGGCGCTTCCACGACCAGATCGGTTTCGGGCACCTTCGGCAGCAACTCGGGTTCTGTCGGCGTCAACTCCTCGATCTCCAGGCTGGGATAATACGGCATTTCATCGGTGTGTGGCGGTTGTGTTGTGAAGCGCTCACCCAACGGCAGTGCATCGTCAACCGTTTCTTCAACCATCTCGACGGACTCGGTTTCGGGGAATTCCTTCATCCAGTCCGGTACCCAATCCGCTTGAACCGGCACTTCCGGTACATTTCTGGTTAGCAGCGAGGTTTCTGGCTCATAGGCGGGTGAATTGGGCGAGAAATCCAACAGCGCTTCCGTCTCTTCGGGTGTCAGCGCCAAAGCCGAAGCATCAATCGGTCCTGAGTTTTCATGGGATGAATCAAAATGCCGTCCTGCGCCAACTGAATGATTTGTGGAAACGGGTCGGCAAAGGTAAAGA
>DATAMF010000680.1:0-1704 GCA_036260665.1 Aggregatilineaceae bacterium
CAGGCGACGGTGGTCGCCAAGCTCGAATACTACAATCCCGCCAAAAGCGTCAAGGATCGTATCGGCCTCGCCATGATCGAAGCTGCTGAGCAGGCAGGCAAGATCACCAAAGATACCATCATCGTCGAACCCACCAGCGGCAACACCGGCATCGCGCTGGCGATGGTCGCCGCGCAGCGTGGTTATAAACTCATCCTGACCATGCCCGAAACCATGAGCAAGGAACGCCGCAAGATTTTGCGCGCTTTTGGGGCCGAACTCATCCTGACTCCTGGACCGGAAGGCATGAATGGTGCCATCGCCCGCGCCAATCAACTCGCCGCCGAAAACCCCAACGTCTTCATCCCGCAGCAGTTCGAAAATCCCGCCAATCCCGACATCCACCGCCGCACCACCGCCGAAGAAATCTGGCGTGACACCGATGGTCAGGTGGACATTTTCGTAGCGGGCATCGGCACCGGCGGCACCATTACCGGCGTGGGAGAAGTGCTCAAATCCCGCAAACCGTCGCTGCATGTCGTCGCCGTCGAACCCGATGCGTCCGCCGTACTGTCGGGCGATGTCAAAGGTCCGCACCCCATCCAGGGCATCGGCGCAGGTTTCATTCCTCAAGTTCTGAACACCCAGATTTACGATGAAATCGTGCGCGTCAAAAATGAAGATGCCTTCCGTACGGCGCGTCGCGCTGCCGCCGAAGAAGGGCTGCTCGTCGGCATTTCATCCGGGGCGGCGATCTGGTCCGCCGTTCAGGTGGCGCAGCGTCCCGAAAACGCGGGCAAACTGATTGTGGTGATTATTCCGTCGTGGGGCGAACGTTACCTCTCGACGGCGCTCTACGCTGATTTGGAGGACTGATGTTTACATCCATCCGCGACGATATTCGCTGCACGCTCCAGCGCGATCCGGCGGCGCGCAGTTGGTTTGAGGTGTTCACCTCATATCCGGGACTGCACGCCGTCTGGGCCAACCGGGTCGCTCACTGGCTGTGGACTCACCGCCTCAAGTTGTTGGCGCGGTGGATCTCGCAGTTCGCACGCTTCCTCACCGGCATCGAAATCCATCCCGGAGCCACCATCGGCCCGCGCCTGTTCATCGATCATGGCATGGGAGTCGTGATCGGTGAAACCGCCGAAATCGGCGCGGATGTTACGATTTATCATGGCGTCACATTGGGTGGCGTCAGCTTGCACCCCGGCAAACGTCACCCCACCATCGAAGACGGCGTGGTGATCGGAGCCGGGGCCAAAGTTTTAGGAGCAATCACAGTGGGGAAAAATACACGTATCGGAGCCAATTCAGTCGTCGTGAAAGATGTCGAGCCGAACATGGTGGTTGTCGGCATTCCCGGCAAACCTGTCCATCGTGACGGCGCGGAACCCTCCGCCCAGCGCCCCGATCTTCAGCATAACATCATGCCCGACATCATTTCCGAGCGGCTGGATCGCATTCTGAACCGGCTGGACGAGGTCGAACACGCCATTCACCGGAACGGCAACGGGCATATCACAGAAACGCGCCTCCCCGAACCCGACTTCGCCATCTAGCAGGCGCGCAGTTCGCTAGCGCACGAGGCACCCCGATCAACCGGGGTGTTTTTTGTACTGCCCCCAACGCGTTTTTCGTCGAACCATCAACTTCCCCCTCTTCCAACTCGGTTGGAGAGGGGGTGAGGTTCAACTGGCGTAAAAGCAGCGATAACCCTAC
>DATAMF010000681.1:0-4041 GCA_036260665.1 Aggregatilineaceae bacterium
GGCGAGCATGCGCTTACTGAATGATCGCCGTTTCGTCGGTGGGGCGCTCGGCTTCCGGCGCGTAGTTCGTGGTCCAGTGCTGGATCAACTGCTGCTGATCGCCCTGCACGATCAAAGCATGGCCGGGCGGCAGGCGGCGCACGCCCTCATACAGCGTTTCCGCGCCAAGCATATAGCCGAACGAGAGATAGGTATCGAGTGTGTCCAGATTCAGGCGGCGCGGCAGAGTCGGATCGGCAAACAGGGCTTTGACTTCGGACGCAAAGCGCAGAATCCCGTCGTGTTCGGCCAGGTAGAGCGGCTTGATCCCGATGTGATCCACCGCCAGCAGCAGGCGTTCACGGTTGGAATCCCACAGCGCGAAACCGTACATCCCGCGCAGATGGCCGAACAGGTCCACGCCGTATTCTTCGTAGAGATGGATGATCGTTTCAGTGTCGGTCTGGGTATAAAACGTGTGGCCGCGCTGTTCAAGATCGGCGCGCAGTTCGACATAGTTATAAATTTCGCCGTTGAAGACCAGCGCAATCGAACGATCCTCGTTAAAAATCGGCTGGTCGCCCGTGTTGAGGTCGATAATGCTGAGGCGGCGCATGCCCAGCGCCACATCGGGCAGGCAGTGAAACCCGTCACCGTCCGGCCCGCGATGCTGGATGATCTGGCTCATGGCGTGGACAAGCGCGGGGTCGGCGCGCCCTGCGCCGCGCTGATCATAAATGCCTACGATTCCGCACATTTAGGTGAGTTCTCGCTTCCAATAGCGCCCGATGACCGTTCCGCCGGGCATGGCTGTTGCTAAACGGTAAATCAAATCCCAATCATCTTTGGCAACCGCCCCCATAATCAACACCAGCCCGATATACACCGGCGCGCCCGCGACTGCTGCCAACAGCGGGTGGACCGTTCGCAGCACCACAACTACCACTGCTAATCCAATTCCGGCCAGGGCCAAGCGCCACACATGATTCGCGGCGCGCCGCCACCAATCGCGGGGGAGATCGAAGGAGCGCAAAATCAGGACCAGCACCATCGACTCCGCGATCAATGACGCGACGGCGGCCCCGGCCACTCCGATCCGGCGCAGCAGCAGCAGGTTCAGCGCAATGTTTAAGGCGAGGCCCGCGCTGCGAATCGCCAGGATGCGGCGCTGTTTGTTCTGGATGATCAACGCCTGGGAAAACACATTGGCGACCATCGTCACGACGGTATACCAGATCAGCACGCGCAGCACATCCGCCGTTTTGGTGAAGTCGGAGCCGAACAGCAGCGCCGACAATGGCACCGCCAGCAGCGAGGTGTAAATGCCAATCGGTAAACTGATCATCAGGTTGAAAAATGAGAGCTTTTCGAGCATAAACTCGAACATATCGCGCATACCGTCGGCAAAAGTGCGCGACATCAGCGGGAAAACCGCCACCAGCACCGTTGTACTGAGCAGTTCGATCACGCCGAAAACGATCACAAAACCTGCCGTCAGCAGGCCGGTGCCTTCTGTGCCTAACATCGCGGTGGTGATGAGCTTGTCGGTATGGGTGTAGGCCAGCGATAGAAATGAGGTTATCGCCAGCGGTGCGCCGTTGATCAGCAGCATGCGGGCCAGCGTTCGATCCAGCGGGAACACGGGCCGGACGCCGGAGCGCAGCAGCACCACCCAATACACACCTGTCCGCAGCAGTCCCGCGCCCAGTGTCGCGGTATAAAGTCCCCACAACCCGGTATCCAGAACCAGCGCGACTCCTGCGAAAGTGATGAGTAGAAGCACATGCGCGGTTGAAATGATCGCCGGGAACACCATCTGTTCGGCGGCAAGAAGCTGGTTGTGGCACATATTGCCCAGCGCATCCACCAGCAGATTGATCGCCGCGAACGCCAGCAGGCCGCGCAGCGCCGGACCGTATCCGAGCAAAAAGGCCGCAAGCATCAGTACCAGATAACCCAGCGCCGCGAACACGGGCTGCATGCTGAGCGTGGCAGCGAGATAACGCCCGGCATCCGCGCGGCGGTGGGCCACGTCTCGAATAACGATCAACCCCATGCCAAATTCGGGAATCGCCGCGCCGACAGCCAGCAGTGCGCCGATGGTGCCGTAGGTGCCATAGCCCGCTTTACCCAGCCAGCGCGCCAGCAGCAATTGCCATACAAATTGCAGCCCTTTGGCCGCAATACTGGAGAGGGCCAGCGCCGTCGCATTCCGGGCAGCGCGCTTGGCGACATCCGAACTAAACCCCTGGGTAGGGGTTTCGGATTCAACAGAAGTAGAAAGTTCCATCATTGAGGGGGGCGTCTGTCCTACCAACTAAAGGCCGAGCCTGATGAGGTATCGTCCGGCGGCGGTTGGTCCGGTTCTTCGGCATCGATCCATACATCATCGCCCCCATTTTGATCAGGCGTGCCCAGAGTCACCTGAACCTGCGCCGCCATCAGCGGCCTTTGGACCATTCTACCGCTGCCATCTTCGACCAGGACATATCCTTGCTCGCGTTCCATGAAGTTATAAAAAGAGGCCAGTTCATCCTTGATCTGCTGGATGAGCTTGTTTCGCAGGCGCGATCCGTTCCCCTGCGAGGTGATGATCACAAACTCTTCGGTATTCGTTACATGCCCCACAAAATCATCCGGGCTGCCCTGCTCGTTGACAATCTGTGCGATCAGATTACCCGCAAAACGCAGCGCTTCATTCGCCGTGACAAATCCATAGAGATCGCGGAAATCGCTGAAGCCGTCGATTTTTAGATCAATTTTGTACCAGCCCGCTTCATGCTCCAGCAGCCGCAGCCGCTCAGTGATCATCCGTCCGGTAGGCAGCCCGGTGCGTGGTTCGGTCAAGCCTTCGCGTTCGGCCCGGCGCAGGGCATTCCGCACGCGCAGCATCAGAATATCCACATCTACCGGCTTTTCGATAAAATCATACGCGCCCGCTTCAAGAAACTGCGCCTGCGTCAAACTGTCCTGATGCCCCGCCAGAATCATCACCGGAATATGGCCGGTACGGGGTTTATCGTGTAATGCCTGGAATGCATCTAAGCCGGTCATATCGGGCAGACGAACGGCCAACAGAATCAGGTTCGGGCGTTCCGTCAGCGCCAGCACAATTCCTTCCGATGCTCGGCTGGCGACGCTGGTTTCATACCCCGCTTCGTTAAACTGGATGCTGAGCGCTTTTGCCAGATCGACTTCTTCATCAATGATCAGCAGGCGTCCGGCTGATTTATCAGGACTCATGGTCTTACCCCTTTCATCCCACCGCACCATGTCAAACAGTATAATCCATCGGTGCGTGTTTCCGCGATCACGGCTCCGGTATAGGTTACGCCGACAGACTGGGCAAATTCAAAGCTGACATTCTTCAGCACCAGCGGCAGCATACAGGTAAACAGCCCGCCGTGTGCCACCAGCACGATCACCCCATTCGTATCTGCGTTGAGAAGTCCTTCAACAAACGGCACAAAACGGTTCTGCACATCATAAAATGACTCGCCGCCTTCGATCCGGCTGTCCCATTTTTGATCCACTAACCAATCATGGCGCAGTTGGGACCACATCGCCCAACTGGCATCATCCGCTTGCCCTTCGATGATGCCGCAGTCATATTCGCGTAAGGCGTCAGTGGTCTCGTATGGAACCTTGAACTTCTCAGCCAGAATTTCGGCCACCTGCACGGCACGCATGAGAGGGCTGGAATAAATTTTGCTCACCGGCACATCACGCAGGGACGCAGCAAGGGTGCGGGCTTGTTCGCGTCCTTTTTCCGTCAGCGGATGCCGGAAGCCCCGGTTAGAGACTTCGTGCAAAATATTCGCTTCACTCTCGCCATGCCGGACAAAATAGATTTGCATGATATTTTATGGCTCGTCACCCATAACCGCTTCCACGCGGAACTGCCCATCGGCTTTGTCCGCCGTATTCGCCAGGGCTGCATCACGGGGTAATGATGCCTGCGCTTCATCGGGACGCAGCACATTACGCAGCGGCAGCACGGAGGCCGTCGGCGGGATGGCATCCGTATCGACTTTTTGCAGCATCTCGGCATAGTCTAAAATG
>DATAMF010000685.1:0-18089 GCA_036260665.1 Aggregatilineaceae bacterium
TGGGGCCGACCAGGATCACACCAAAGGGAAACTCATCCTGCGCGGCAGCACGCGGGGATACGCTGGTTAGACCGCCCATCACCACCGCTACCAAAAGCAGAAAAACCGACAGCTTTTTGAACATCTTGCTCTCCTCGTTAAAGACTAACTAAGGGGTCCACAGTAAATTACTGTGACCACCAGTGTAGTGAGAAATCAAGCGGAATGCAAACCATCAGGGATGTCAAAATCCACAAGCTAATTTGGATAATTTGTAGGAAATAGAAGATGAAATTTAGGGGAAATGGCAGGAGTGAAGCTCATTATCAAGCCGGTCTGTATGTTGAAGAACACGTTCCCGGCGCAAAAATGCTGTTTCTCGAAAGCCTAAACTCGGCTGACCGCCCCGAAACCACCCTGGACCAAGCCGTACAGGATATGGTTGATCAGGGCGCGAAGTTGATTCTCACCACCTCGGCGGACTTTGAAGTCGATACCACCGTGGTCGCGGCCAAATTCCCCGAAGTCACCTTTATCAATGTCTCTGGCGATGATGCTCTGTGGGGCCTCGCGCCCGAAAACGCGGGCAACTTCATGGGTCAGATGGAATACGGCAAGATGATCGCCGGTTGCGCTGCCGCCCTGAAGACCCAAACCGGTTCCATTTCCTATGTTGGCCCCCTGGTAGACCCTGAAACCACCCGCTTGGTCAACTCGGTTTACCTTGGCGCAAAGTACTGCTATCAGAACTATCGCGGGCTGGATCCCGCTGCTTTGAAGTTTGAAGTCGTCTGGATCGGCTTCTGGTTCAATATCCCCGGTGTCACGCTCGATCCCACCGTCGTTGTCAACACCTTCCTGGATGGCGGCGCGGATGTCGTGATCTCCGGTATCGACACCACCGAAGCGATTGTCGTGGCAAGCCAGCGCGCAGCGGAAGGCCAGCAAGTTTGGGCCATCCCCTATGACTACGCCGGCGCATGCTCCGACGCCCCCGATATTTGCCTCGGTGTGCCGCACTTCAACTGGGGTCCTCAGTATGTCAAAACCGTCCAGGCCGTGATGGATGGCACCTGGACTCAGTCTTGGGATTGGAACGCCCCCGACTGGACCGACATCAATAATCCCGATACCAGCGCCGTAGGTTATGTCTATGGCGATGCCCTGACCGACGAAGACAAAGCCACGCTCGATGAATTCATCGCTGGGCTTGCTGCGGGTGCTCAGGGTGAAGAGGGCGGCCTCAATCTGTGGACCGGCCCGCTGAACTTCCAGAGTGGTGATGTCTTCCTGGCCGAAGGCGCAGTCGCCACCGAAAAACAGGTTTGGTTCCAGGCGGCCAATGCCGACGAAGCCATGAGTCCTGAAGAAGTGACCCCGCCGCAGCTACTTGAAGGTGTCACGGGTTCAACCCAATAGTCCAATTCTGCAACAACAACAGGGGCGTATTGAATACGCCCCTCATATTTCTAATATTTATCGAGAACCCTATGCGTGTTGAATTAAAACATATTTCAAAAACTTTTGGTCGGGTAAAAGCTAACTACGATATTTCCCTTACATTCGAGCCGGGCCGCATTTACGCCATTTTAGGCGAAAACGGCGCGGGCAAAAGCACCCTGATGAAAATCATGTCCGGCTACCAATCTGCCGATAGTGGGGATGTCGTCGTCGATGATCAGGTTTTACAACTTGATGCCCCCACCGATGCGATTGAACATGGCATCGGAATGCTGTATCAGGATCCGCTCGACTTTCCGCCTTTTACTGTGCTTGAAAATTTTATTGCTGGGCGTCCGGGCAGCGTTTTCCCAGATCGAGAAGCTGCTCGCCAGCAGCTATTAGCGCTAACCGAACGCTTCGGCTTCAACCTTGACCCCAATGCCTATGTGGACAGCCTGACCATCGGTGAGCGCCAACAGCTAGAAATTTTGCGTCTGCTGTCGCTCAACGTCCGTGTATTGGTCATGGACGAACCCACGACGGGCATTTCTGCCGAGCAAAAAAACGCCCTGTTTAATGTTCTGAAATCCCTGGCGCACGATGACGGCTTGAGCATCATTCTCGTTTCGCACAAGCTCGAAGATGTGATCGAACTATGCAATGAGGCGTTCGTCCTTCGTCGCGGTCAGTTAGTCGGCCACCAGGAAATCCCCTGCCGCGTGGATGAACTGGTTGCCCTGATGTTCGGCAAAGTGCTTGCCCGCCAGGAACGCCAACCCGTTCGTTTCACCACCGAAGCAGATCGAGTAGCTCCACCTGCGCCATCCCAATGGCTTTCCCGCGTGGACATGTTCGGACTGACCTGCGCCGCGATCCTGCTGTTGGCTTTTGTGCTGCTCCCCTGGATCGGCACCCAATCCGGCCATACTTCAGGTCTGAGCCTCCTTTTGGATGGCCCAAATGCCGAACTCATGCAGCCTGCCCTGGTTCAGGCCGACAGCCTGGACAAATCGCAAACGTACTTGCTCAAATTGCAGGACGGCTGGCAGGTTTCCGCCGTCCAGTACGCGGTAGATTTCCATGTCCGCAAAGCAGGTCAGACCCGCCCCATCATCGAAAAAGACGAGCAGTGGATCATTGTCAAAGACGGTACGGAGTGGAAAATTGTTGACCCCAACGGCGACCCGGTAAGCGGTTGGACGCTTGACGCGGTAAAATTGCTGCCCACCGCCGATGATAACATCCAGATCGCCAGCTTCGCCTTCTGGGATACTACCCCACTCTCTCAAGTCGATGGCCTCTGGACCTTGCCGAAAGAAGCGGGGCAATCTCTCCAATCGATCTCCTTCCAGCATCCCCAGGTTGCTGACCCGATCCTTTTTCCCGTCGTTCCCCATAATCTGTGGTACCAGAAGGAAGTGGGCCTTGAAGCCTACCAGCCTACGCCTATGGGAACCGGATGGTATCTTGCCTTGTGGATCATCCCCCTCATCGCATTGGGTTCCATTGCATTAACGCTCTGGAATCGTCGCCACCCGTTGAAATTAGCCAATTGGGGGCAAAGTATCCTGGTTATCGCCGCCGAAATTTATCTGCTGGCCTTTTTCATTTACTTTACAGGTCTGGGTGCCACCACCGATTTTAGCCAGATCGGACTTGGTTATTGGATCGCTTTTCTAGCTTTGTTCGGCATGATTTTTCCGCTTGATTTTCGTCGTGCCGCGCAAACGATTGATATCCCCTATATCCCACAGGGAACCAAAGTCACAGCCCTGTCCGCGAGAAATATCTCAGTTGCCAGCCGCCGACTGACTGTCGAAGATGTCTCATTGGACGCCTGCAATAGCGAAGTGATTGGCTTGGCCGGATTGGACGGTAGCGGCCAGGGGGAATTTATCCGCGTCTGTACCGGGCTGCTCCCCCCCTTCGGCGGCAGCGTTCAGGTCGATAGTCGCACAATGACCGGGCACTCCTATCATCAGTATGTTGAGGCCGGAGTCGCCTTTTTACCCGCCGGACGTCTCGAAGAAGGTCTGATCGGCGGCATGACCCTGACCCAGCATCTCGCCCTCACCCTGCCCACGCAGCTTGAATTAAATTGGTTTCGCTTGTCGCCCTTTTCCGCCGCCTATATTGCCATCCGCAATTGGCAGCACGCGCGTACCATCACCGCCGAGCGCATCAAACGTTTTAATGTCAAAGGTCGCCCCGGCAGTCCCATTCAGACCCTATCCGGTGGCAACCAACAGCGTTTTGCACTGGCCCTGCTTCCCGCCAATCTGCGTCTGCTGCTGCTGGAACACCCTACACGCGGCCTCGATGTCGAGAGCGCTTTATACATTTGGGAACAGTTACTCAAACGCCGCGCCGACGGCACCGCCATCGTCTTTATTTCCGCCGAACTCGATGAGATCGTCGCTTACAGTGACCGTATTCTGGTCTTTTTCGGTGGCCGCGTCACCACAGTTGACCAGGCGGAAGACATGACGGCAGATTACTTAGGCAAATTAATCGGCGGTTACGCATAACCTTATGAATGATACGACACTGCTTTGGCTTGTAATTTGGATGTTGGTCGGAGCCGTTCTCGGCGCGCTGATCACCCCCTTCCTCTATCGTCAAAAAGGCCGCCGCGTGCAGGAGGGTCTGCTCGTCGGCGCGATCATGGGCGCAGTTGGTACGGTGCTGCTCCTGCCCTTCTGGAGTGTGGCTCCCGAAACCATTTCCGCCCGCATCGTGCTGGGTATTCCCGGCATACTTCTGCTGCTCTTGCCGTTGTGGATCTGGGCGCTCCGCCTGGATGGAGGGCGTCGCCCGCGCACGCGTCGCGATCTGTTTGTGGCGAATCTGCTCGACCTTCTACCCACCGCCTTAGTGCCCGTTTATGGTGTGGTTGCCGCAATTGCCATCATCATCCTGATCCTGCAATCCCAAAATGCCGATCCCCAGCTTGCCTGGGATTATCTCTACGATGGCACGTTGGCAAGCGCCATCAATCGCGCCGATGTTGCCGCCTTTTGGATGCCCTTAGCCATTACCTCCTTCGGCCTTGTTCTCACCTACAATTCCGGTTTGTGGAATATCGGCGTGGAAGGTCAGGTTATCATGGGGGCCATTGGCACAACCTGGGCCGTCCGCCTCTTTGCCGGAACGGTTGACGCTGGTCCGCAGATCGATCTCGGCCTCGGCCACACCGTGATCCTCCTGCTCTGTTTCATTTTTGGAGCGTTGGTCGGTGGGTTGTGGGCCGCAATTGCTGCTGTTTTGAAAACGCGCGGCGGCGTGAACGAAATTTTCGGCGGCGTAGCGCTCAACTTTATCGCGCAGACCTTCAACATGTATCTGATCTCAAACGGTGGCCCCTGGCAGCCCACCGGCAGTCGCGCCACCGAAACTGCGATTTTTGCGCCTATCGCTCGGCTGGTTCCATATAACGAACACCGCCACCTAAGCCTGACCACGGTGTATATCACCGTTGGTGCTTTTATCGTCGTGGCGCTGATCATGTATATTTCGCGCTGGGGTCTGGAACTCCGTGCAATGGGTAAGAATATCAAGTCCGCCTATCTGCGCGGCATCCACACCGAGCGTAATATCATTTTAGCGATGGCGATGTGCGGCGCGTTAGCGGGTTTAGCTGGGGCCTTCCGCGTCATGGGACCATTCGAAGTCCGCGCCAAATTGACCGCCAATCCGTCCGGCGGTCTTGGCTTTCTGGCGATTATGGTGGTGCTGCTGGCGTCCATGTCAGTCATCCTGACACCGCTGGTATCCTTTGTGTTTGCAGTGCTGTCCAAAGGCGGCGAGAGCGTGGAAAACGGCTTCAACTGGGCTACCCCGCCCATCAAAATTGACCGTTCACTCGTCCAGGTACTTCAAAGTACCCTGGTATTACTGGTTGTGCTGGCTTTTGGGGTACGCAATCGTTTCTTTGCGCCGCGCCATGTTCAGGTAATGGATGATGACGAAGTCGCTCGAACCTAGTTGGGAATACTTGACCGTTTATATCTCTGGTTCGTTGGATTTTCCCGACACCGCCCCCCGCACTGAGGTTCTAAGTTGGGCGGGCAAGTCGATTACCCAGCAGTTGAATACCTATGCGGTACAGGGCTGGGAACTGTTTAACATGTTTTGGGTATCCGACATCGAAGCAATGGCGACTTTTAAGCGACCCAAATTGTAATCTTTGCAGGTTTTCTTTGAGACAAAACATGGAACAAAAAAATTTATCGTGGCCCCAAATCTGGTTTAGGGCGTTGACTCGGCCCGATCAGATTACCTCTCGTTCGGTAATGTCCCACGCGTTCGGCTGGATGCTCGTCAGTCTGACCCTTCTGGCTGTACTTCAGTGGACCGTTTTTGATCTTCAATTACCCCAGGACGACTATTTCAGCGACCTGGGACGCTGGCTGGTCCTCCCCTTAGCTATCGCGGGCTTACTGGTCGTGTTTGGCCTCGTGACCGGCCTCGCCCACATCATCGCTGCGGTCTTCGGCGGAACAGGCACATATGCGGACCTCGTTTACATCTTTGCCGCCTTTCTCGCGCCGCTGCTGTTATTCGCCAATCTACTGTTCCTGATCCCGCCCTTAGTCTTACTCCTGATCCCCTATGGCCTGGTGCTTATGGTGTTAGCGCTCAAAGGAGTGCATCACCTATCTTGGAAAAAATCCATTCTCGCTGCCTTTTGGACCACCCTCCTGAGCGTTCTGATTGTCGGTGTGCTGGCCGTTTTTATCACCCTCATCGTCATGGTGATTGATCGCGGCATCACCAGCACGCTGCGCGGCGTGGTGCGTTCCGCTTCGCCAATTGTGATCGCGGCCCAGGGCGAATTGATCACCGAGCGTTCTGGCGTTACCAATCTGGCGTTGGATGGTATGATCATGTTATCCGCCATGACCGCCCATTCCCTCGCCCTGGATACCGGAAATTTCATCGGCGCGATTGTGGCTGCCATGTTGGTTGGCGCGTTAATTTCATTTGTCGTTGTCTTTTCGAGCATTGCCCTCCGCCTGAATCAGGTTGCAGTCGGTTTTGTCCTCACCATTCTGGCCGCCGATGTGGCGGTGTTTTTGGGCAAACCGCACTACCTCCAAACTGGCAAATCCATCCCCCAGATGCCTATTCCCTTTCTGGAAGATTTGCCCTTCTTTGGCCCGGTGCTCTTCCGCCACAATATTCTGATCTACATCAGCATTCTTTTGCCGCTGCTGGTCTGGTTTTACATCTACCGCACCCGTCCCGGCCTGACTCTGCGCAGCATTGGCGAACAACCCGAAGCTGCTTTTGCGCGTGGCACCCGTGTCCAGTTTTGGCGCTATTTTTACACCATGCTCGGTGGCTCCCTGGTGGGTTTGGCCGGTGCAACATATTCCCTCTCCGTCAAACTCGGCTGGCGTGAAGACCTGCGCGGCGAAGGCTGGATCGCGCTGGCCATCGTGATCTTTGGCCTCTGGCTCCCCTGGCGTATCGCGTTGGGAGCCTATCTGATCGTCGGCCTCCGTACGATTGCGATTGACCTGCAAGGCTCCGAAGCCATCGATATTCCCGCGCAAATCGTCAATATGCTGCCCTGGTTCCTGATGATCTTCACTCTCATGTTCGCCACCAGTGGGGTGCTGCAAAATATTGTCCGTTTTACACCCGAACGATTCCGGCCTGTGGTACGTCGCTTTTTGCGTGCCGCCCCGCCCCGTGCCTTGGGCACGACCTTCGAAAAGCACTAACAACAACCAGAATGGCTTATTTCAAATAAATGCAAATTTTGAAATAAGCCACTTTTTATTTCAATCCTCTGCAATAAACGTTATTGTGTGAACCGCACAAAATCCTACTCTCTTCCAGCGCATAGGGGTAAACTAGAGTTCCAAATAGAATCACGATGCACTATGAGGAGAGATAACCCGTGCAGGCGCTTAAAGAACGTATCCGTGCCGAAGGTGTCTATTTGGGAGATGGCATCCTGAAAATTGATGGCATTCTCAATCACCAGATGGATCCCAATTTAATTAAAGCGATGGGGGAAGAAATCGCCAATCGCTTCCGCACTTCTAATCCTACCCGTATCCTGACCGCCGAAGTATCCGGCATCGCCCCGGCGTTAATGGCGGCTCTGGCGCTGAATGTCCCCATCGTGTACGCCCGCAAGCACAAGCCCGTCACCATGTATGGCCCTGTTTTTCTGGAAACCGCCCCCAGCCACACCAAGGGTGGCGAAACCAATCTCATGGTCGCCGCTGAATATCTCCCCGCCGGAGAGCGGGTCCTGATCGTGGACGATTTTCTGGCGTCCGGTAAAACGCTGTTAGCCCTCGCCCGTATGATTAAAGAAGCCCGCTGCACCCTGGTTGGAGTCGTGGCCGTTGTCGAAAAAGCCTTTGAAGGGGGCCGTGAGGCGCTGGAAACGAAGTACGGCGCGCGCGTGGAATCACTCGCTACCATCATTCACATGGATGAACACCAGATTCTTTTTGCCGATGAACAGCACACCCTGCCCGGAGTCTAGTCGATGTCTTTAAAATCCGGCGGAATCGTGATCCTGGATTACGGCTCCCAAACCGCTCAATTGATTGCCCGCCGCGTGCGCGAATTAGGCGTTTATGCCGCCCTGCTGCCCTACACCACGACCTTCGATCAGGCTCAGGAAGCCGTCCCCGATTTTCGCGGCGTCATCCTGTCCGGTGGTCCGCCCAGTGTTTACGAATCCGGCGCGCCCCGTCTGCCATCCTGGGTGCTCCCATCGAATCGTCCTGTCTTAGGTATCTGTTACGGCATGCAGTTGATCACCCAGGCGCTGGGTGGTCAGGTAGCGAGTGCTCACCAGCGCGAGTATGGTATGACCGCGCTCCACATTCTCGAACACGGCGCGCTTTTTACGGGTCTGGATACCCCCCAAACCGTTTGGATGAGTCACGGGGATCGCATCGAGCGCCCGCCGGATGGTTTTGTCAGTCTTGCCACCTCGACCAATGCCCCCTTCGCCGCGATGGGCGACCCGGCACGCGGCTTGTTTGGCGTGCAGTTCCACCCCGAAGTGATGCACACCGTCAATGGCAAAACCATCCTGCACAACTTTGTGTGGGGTGTCTGTCATGCCACGCCCGATTGGACCCCGGAGAATTTTATCGAGTCTGCTATCCAATCCATTCGGGATCAGGTTGGCACTGGGCGGGTGCTGCTCGGCATGAGCGGCGGCGTAGATTCGTCCGTTGCTGGTGAACTGATCCACCGCGCCGTAGGCGAACAACTGGTGCCCGTATTTGTCAATCACGGCATGCTCCGCCACAACGAAGCCGCCGCCATTGTCGAGATGAGCCGCCAATTAGACTGGGACCTGCGCGCCGTAGACGCTACTGAAGAATTTTTAGATGCCCTGCGTGGTGTGACCGATCCCGAAGACAAGCGCATTATCATCGGTACCACCTTTGCCCAGGTATTTGAGCGCGAAGCCGCCCAACAGGGCAGCTTAGACTGGCTTGCCCAGGGCACCATCTACCCCGATGTCATCGAAAGTGCCGGGACAGGCCGACCCGGTGCCCAGCGCATTAAATCTCATCACAATGTCGGCGGCCTTCCCGACCATCTGAAATCCCGTTTGGTTGAACCCTTGCGCGACCTCTTTAAAGACGAAGTGCGCGAGGTCGGCCTGCGATTAGGACTGCCCGCATCACTCGTCTGGCGACAGCCTTTCCCCGGTCCCGGACTCGGCGTTCGCTGCGTGGGCGAAGTAACTTGGGATCGCTTGGAATCCCTGCGTGCTGCCGATCACATTTTCCTCACCGAGCTAAAAGAGGCCGGTCTGATGGACGACATCGCCCAGGCCTTTGTCGTCCTGCTGCCCGTTCGCAGCGTCGGTGTGATGGGCGACAACCGCACCTACGACGAAGTAGCCGCCCTTCGCGCCGTCACCACCACCGACTTCATGACCGCTGACTGGGCGCGCCTGCCTGACGATCTATTAGCCCGCGTCAGCAATCGTATTGTGAACGAGGTGAAAGGCATTAATCGCGTCCTGCTTGACATCTCGTCCAAGCCTCCGGCAACCATTGAGTGGGAGTGAAGCCGCCTCCCACTTTACAATCAATACCATAGCGCCGCGTTGGACGAAAAGGGGGGAGAAACCTGGAAGGAGTACGCGGCCATAATTGCATGTGGAATAAAATCGGCTTTTACCTAACTTATGCCTTCAATAATTTGCGTGCCAACGGGCGACAAACCCTCTTTGGCCTGTTGTGTATCGCTGCCGGAGTTACCGCCATTGTCAGCTTGCAGACGATGGGCGAGATGATCAAGGATACCTTCTCCGGTAATCTCAAGGAAAGCAATCTCGCGGATATTCGCATCCTCCCCGAACCCCGCCCCGGCGTTTCTGCCGATCTGGATCAGAGAAGCGAACTCATTTCGGGTGAGGATGTCTTCAAAATTGAAGCCGTGGATACCATCAGCACTTGGCTGGAAGACCAGCTCCCCGGCGCGACTCAGGTAACCTACCGTCAGGCCACCACGGGCAATTCGGGTCTGGTCGTGACCAATCCGCGCAATGAGGAGGTCAGCCCGCTCACCATCCCGTTTATTGTTGACACCCAGCGTTATCCCCTCTATGGCCTTATCCGTTCTCAGGATGGCAAAACGCTGCACGACCTGATTCAGCAGCCAACGGATATGGTTGTCAGTCGTAAGTTGGCGAATCAGCTAAAAGCTGAAGTAGGCGACCTGTTGCGCCTGAACGATTCCACGGAATCCTATACGTTGCGCGGTATCGTTCCCGATGATGTCGGCGGCGGCTTCGACGAGCGGAAAATTGCGGCGGGCATGCTCGGTTTTTATTACCTCGACGTTCGGGCTGTTGAATTTTTCAGCCAGATGCCCGCTGCCGCCGATGTAATTTATATCCGACTGACCGCCCCCTCCCAGCTAAAAACCATCAACGATGCCATCCTTACCCAATATCCTTACCTCAACACAATCACCATCGAAGACCTGAAAGATGATAATTCGCGTCTTTCTGACATCATCAACCAGTTAGTCGGCATCATGGGCATGATCTCTATGTTGATCGGTGGCATCGGCATCGTGAATACGATGCTTGTGGTTGTCCGCCGCCGCACCGAGGAAATTGCCATCCTTAAAACCCTTGGTGTTGAACCAACCGAAGTGACCATTCTTTTTCTATTCGAGGCTTTGATCATCGGCATTTTGGGCAGCATCTTGGGTGTCCTGCTTGGCTGGTTGGCCGCCTATTTGATGCGCGATCTGGTGGGCACCTTCATCACCAGTTCACTGCACTTTAAAATCACACCCGCCCCGGCTCTGACCGGCTTTTTTGTCGGCGTTTTGATAACAACCGTTTTTGGCTTTCTTCCGACTCTGGCTGCCGGACAAATCCGCCCGGCCTTGGTTCTTCACCCACGTGAGGATTCCATCCCAGTGGCCGCGCAGTTCCGCATGTTCGCCGCCTTGATCGTCGTCCTTCTTTTGTTGAGTATGCTCATTCGCGGCATGTTTGGCGATCTTTCGGAGATCGGCCTGAACATCACTGCATTTTCAGGCGTATTTGGCATCGCGTTGGGCGCGGGTGTAGGCATTCCAACTACCATACAGGACTGGCTCTCAACGCCTCGGATCCACTTCAAACGTCTTTTACAGTGGCTTTTTTGGTTGCTCGGCCTCCCGGCTTTAGGGTTTCTCTTTGGTTATATCTTCCCTGCAACCCTGCTGCTTTTTATCGGTTTCGCCGTGATCGCCCTGATCTATGCCATTCTCTGGGGGCTGATCTGGCTCATAGGCCGGATAGCCTCTCTGGAAATGTTGATTGACCTGAAAATTGCCCTTCGTTCACTCCGTGTCACGCGCGGACGCCATGCTTCAACGCTGCTCGCGCTGGTGATTGGTGTTTTTGTCCTCAGCCTGATCACGCTGCTCGTCACGGCGGTGCGTGAGCGTTTTGTGCAGCAGTTAATCCGCGAAACGGGCGGCAACGCCATCATCTATGTCATAGGCGAAGAAGATTCCTTACAAAAAGGCGAACAACTTCTTACCCAGGCGTATGGCCGCGCGAGTTATGCTGTTGTGAAAAATTATGAAGTCGATCCCATCAGCATCACTCATAATGGCACAGAAGTTCCCTTTGCTGATATTCAGCAGCGTCTGATCAAAAAATATGGCGACGACGCCAGCCGCCTCGAAGACCTATCCACCACCTTATCCGAAATCGATGCCCGCGACGTGACCGCCAATCTTCCATCGTTTCCGCTTTATAGTGGACGTGCCTTGGACTCCAGCGACGTAGGCCAACCCGTCATCGTAATTGCCGCCAATGACGTGACCCTGGCAGCCGGTATAACAGTGGGCGATACGATCACCGTTAAGCCCAAGGGCAGCGAACAACTTTTGTCCTTCGAGATCGTCGGGCTGTCCGACCAGCGTAATAGCTTGCTGAGCGGAGTCAGTGCGCCGAATTACGCCCCGCTGAGTTATTTCCCCGAAGACTTGGAAACTAGCGAAATCCGCGTCATCATGAATATTCCTTCCAGTGATATTCCCACCCTCCGGGAGCAAGTGAGTAATATTCCCGGTACATTCCTGCTCGAAACCCGCTCCCTCAACGATCTGCTCGATCGCGTAATGAGTCAGTTCTCCTCCCTGCTGGTACCCATGGCAGGACTGGCGCTCTTCACGGGCGGCATCGTGATCGCGAATGCCGTCGCCCTCTCGACCATGGAGCGCCGCCGCGATATTGCAACCATGAAGGCTGTCGGCATTGGGCGCTGGCGGGTTCTGGGCATGCTGCTCATGGAATACGGGCTGATGGGTTTTCTCGGTGGTGTGATCGGTGTGGGGATTGGAGTCGTGATTCTGGGCGTGATCCTGGAACGCTTTTTCCAGGGTCAGACGGGTAGTGCGGCCTCCCTTTTCACTATGTTTTGGTTGGTCTTATTGGCGTTAGGCATCTCGCTGGCGGCAGCCCTTGCCTCTGCCTGGAATGCGTCCGGCGAAAAGCCGTTGAATGTACTCCGCTATAAATGAGTTAGAGTATCGTTTTAATCGCTTTCCCCCTCTTGAATTAAGGAAAGGGTTCTTATACAATACAAACAGAACATAGGTTCTGCCTATGCTCACCTTCCCGCGGGATCACGGCACAGGGGCCGTCCCCGCCATCCTGCTTGATTGTTGTACAAGCCAATGAGGAATGAGGAGCGCCGCCTCCTCATTTTATTTCGCTGCTGGTATACTAAGTCGCACGCGTTTTTAATATTGAGATTGGCTGCCCATGACAACCATTTTTATTAGCCACTCCACCGATACCGACGATTTTGTAACCCAACTTGCTACCGACTTGCGCGCGGCGGGTCTGCAAACGTGGGTCGATCACGAAAATATCAAACCAGCCGACGATTGGGACGAAGCTGTTGAGGCCGCGCTCGAAGCGACAGGCGCGCTCATTGTCGTGCTGACCCCACGCGCCACGCGCTCCCAGAATGTCAAAGTTGAGTGGAGTTTCTTTTTAGATCTGGGCAAACCGATCTATCCCATCCTGCTCGAAACCTGCAAAGTACCCTTCCGTCTGCGTCTCCACCAGCACGTTGATTTCTCGCGTGATCCCGACGAGGGCCTGAAAAAACTATTGGCGGCGCTCGGCGGCAAAAGCAGCGTGCTCAAAACCGATGCCAAGCCCAAGGGGAAAAAGAATAAATCTCAATCCGCCCCCATCGAACTCGAAACCGCTCGTCAGGTCGATACTGCCGTTGTTCTGAGCGGCCACCGCGACACCGTAAAAAGTGTTGCTATCAGCCCATCGGGTGACGTGTTGGCCTCTGCTTCCGACGACAAGAATGTCCGTCTGTGGAACACGATCCGTAACACCCGCATCAAAGTGCTGATCGGTCATGAAGGGGCCGTTAACGATGTCGCTTTTAACTTGGATGGCTCAGTGCTGGCCTCAGCATCTGGTGATCGCACCGTCCGCCTCTGGGATGTGTCGCGCCAGTTTGGTTTGGCCGCGCTCATGGGTCATCGCGATGCCGTGAATAGCGTCATGTTCAACCCTGATGGCACCCTGTTAGCCTCCGCCTCCAGTGATGCCACCGTGCGCCTTTGGGATGTCGCCCGCCGCGTCATTTCGTCCACCCTTGAGGGCCATGACGGTCCCGTCTTCGACGCTTCTTTTAGTCCCGATGGTTCCGTTTTAGCATCCGGCGGTTTAGATACCTGTGTTCGCTTGTGGGATGTCGCGGAGAAGCGCCAGATCGCTTCACTTGAGATGCCCAACGAGATCCGCCGCATCGCCTACAGTCCGTCCGGTAATCTGCTCGCCCTGGGATTGAACGGCGGCGGTGTCTATGTCTTTGACACTGAAACCCACACCCGCCTCGGTTCGATTTATTACGCTGACTACAATGCCAGTTGCGTGCGCGATGTCGTTTTCAGTCCCGATGGGGCGTTGTTAGCCATCGGTTCCGTCGATGGTTACATCCGCCTCTGGAAAGTAGGCGATCTCGGCACCCAAAAGCGCGCCCTCCGCGTGCTGCGGGGTCACGATGGCGGTTTGTGCGGCTTGGCGTTCAGCCCCGATGGCCGGATGCTTGCCTCAGCATCCCACGACGGCACCGTCCGTCTGTGGAGCGTGGGAGGCTAGTTGTCTCTCTCCCCCGCTTTTGATGTCATCGTCATCGGCGCGGGTCCAGCCGGACTCATGGCCGCTGGACAGGCCGCCCTCCACGGCGCGCGCGTGCTGCTGCTTGAAAAAATGGTCCAGCCCGGCAAAAAACTCGCGCTCACCGGCAACACTCGCTGCAATCTGACCAATGCCGCGCCCGTTCACGAATTTATCACCCACTTCGGCCCCAATGGCCGCTTTTTACGTTCCGTATTTGCTCAGTTTTTCACCGACGATCTGATCGCCTTTTTTCAGTCACTCGGCGTGGATACCTCCACCGAACCCGGCGGGCGTATTTTCCCATCCAGCAATCAGGCCCAGGATGTCGTCGGTGCCCTTGTTCGCTGGACCAACGATCTCGGCGTGACCCTTTGGACCAAAGCGGGCGCGGGGCGTCTGTTGCTGGATCAGGGCCACATCGCTGGGGTTCAGCTCACCAACACCCAAACTCATGCCGCTCACTCGGTCATTTTAACCACCGGCGGTGCGTCCTTTCCATCAACGGGTTCTACAGGCGACGGTTGCCGTTTAGCCGAGTCTATCGGTCACACCATTGTGCCGCTTCGCCCCAACATTATCCCCCTCAAAACTGCCGGAAATGTCGCCAAACGGCTGCAAGGTCTGAGCCTTTCTGCCGTCCTCCTCACCCTCTGGATCAATGGTAAAAAAGCCGCGTCCCATTCTGGCGACATGCTGTTTACGCATTTTGGGGTTTCCGGCCCCGCCATCTTCAGTCTGAGTCTCCTGGCAGTTGATGCTCTGCGCGCTGAACATCCTGTTAAGCTCTCCATCGATCTCGCCCCGGACCGCGACGATTCCAGCCTCGAAGCCTACTTACTGCGCGAACTGAATGCGCATGGCAAGCAGCAGATCGGCACGCTTCTCAAAGACCTCCTCCCCCGCACCCTGATTCCCGTCTGCTGTGATCTGCTGCAAATTCCCGAACAACGTCTCTGCCACCAGATCACCGCCGCCGAACGCCGCCGTTTACGGGCTTGGCTCAAATCCTTCGATCTGGACCTTACCGGCCATCTTCCCCTTGCTGCCGCCTATGTCACTGCCGGAGGCATCGATCTGCGCGAAGTTGATCCTCGCACCATGCAATCCAAGTTAGTTCCCGGCCTCTATTTCGCGGGCGAAGTCCTCGACTTGGACGCCGACACGGGCGGTTATAATTTGCAGGCCGCTTTTTCCACCGGATGGTTAGCGGGGCGCAGCGCCCCTTAAGGAGCCATTATTCGGGCCAATCTTCGCTGTCGGTGTATACTTGGAAGCCGACACGAAGGAGAACCCCATGCCATCCCTCTTACATGAATTTTCGCCCAGTCGTCTGCTTCCCAGCGTAACAGCCGGACTGGTGAACGGTGTGCTCAATATTTTTGTTGCCATCGCCTTTGCCGGATTAATCTATTCAGGTGAACTTTCTTCTCATCGTTTGGCCGCCATTGGCATCATGCTTATGGGCGTCGTCATCTTCACAGCTCTGAGCGCCTTCACTAGTGCCTTCCCCAATGTCATTTCCAGCATTCAAGACAGCCCCGCCGCAATCTTGGCCGTTGTGGCAGCGGCCATTACGGTGGACAGTGCGGCGTCTTCCAACGAGCTGTTCTTCACCGTCGTCGCCACTGTCGGAGCCGCGTCCGTGCTCACCGGCATCACCTTTCTGATCTTAGGGCAGCTTAAGCTGGGCAATCTGATCCGCTTCATCCCCTATCCCGTCATCGGCGGATTTTTAGCCGGAACCGGCATGCTTCTCACTACAGGTGCGCTCTCGTTTATGACGGGCGAGTCGGTGAAACTGACCACCTTGTTCGACCTGCTGGATAGTGACTTGGTGTCCCAATGGGTGCCCGGTTTGGTTTTTGCGCTTATCCTCTTGGGAGTCCTCCGCCGTTACAGCCATTTTTTGATCTTGCCCGGCATGCTGATCGGCGTCTTTGTCGGCTTCTATGTAATCCTGGCTCTCACCGGGACCTCTAAAGATGAAGCATCCGATCAGGGCTGGCTCCTGGATGTGCTGCCCGAAGGTAATCAACAGTTGTGGCAGCCTATCACCCCTTCCGACCTCAAATTAGTGGACTGGTCCGAAGTCGCCAGGCAAAGTAGCAATCTCTTAGCCATTGCCGCTGTCAGTGCGATTGCCCTCCTGCTCAATGCAACCGGCCTCGAACTCGTGACCGGGCATGATGTCGATCTGAACCGTGAGCTAAAATCCGTCGGTCTGTCTAATCTCCTTGCCGGGTTAGTGGGCAGTTCCGTAGGTTTTCACGCCCTCGGCGGCACAGCGCTCGCGCAAAAAATGGGTGCTCACAGTCGGCTAACCGGGTTAACCATCGCGCTGCTGGCCGCCTTAGTCCTGTTTCTGGGAGCGGGCCTGCTTGCCTACTTTCCGAATTTTGTGCTGGGCGGGTTATTGTTATTCCTCGGTTTGTCGATGTTGGTCGAATGGGTCTACGACGCTTGGTTTAAACTCGCCCGTATCGACTACGTGACGGTCATTCTCATCATGCTCACCATTACCGCTGTCGGATTTCTTGAAGGGGTCGGCCTCGGATTAGTGTTAACCGTTCTATTTTTTGTCATCAATTACAGCCGTATCAATGTAGTCAAGCACGCCCTGTCTGGAGCCAATTATCAGAGCAATGTGGTCCGCTCCCCGCTCGATGAACAGGTGCTGCGTGATAACGGCTCGACGCTTTATATCCTTAAACTTCAGGGCTTTCTTTTCTTTGGAACCGCCCACCGCCTTTTGGACCAGATTCGACTTCGTGTAAACGACTCCACACAGCCCTGCCCGCGTTTCATTGTGCTGGACTTCCATCTCGTCAGTGGGCTGGATTCGTCGGCAGTTTTAGGCTTCACCAAGTTGAAACAACTGACCGAGTCCAGCACGATTCGCCTTATCTTCACCGCCCTGTCTCCTACCATCCAGCACCAGTTAACACCCGACGTGCTTCACCCCGATTCTGATTGTTGCCTGTTTCCCGACTTGGATCACGGCATCGAATGGTGCGAAGAGCAAATAATGTCCAGTATCGGGAAACAGGATCATGCCGCACCAACCCTGAAGCACCAGTTAGATCAAGCCCTTGCCGACCCGGATCGGGTTTCCCGCCTGATGGTTTATCTGGAGCAGCAGTCGGTAGATGCAGGTGCTTATCTGGTCAAACAGGACGCTCCACCCCAGGGTTTCATCTTTATCGAAAGTGGCGAAGTAACCGTTTGTCTGGAACGCACCGGTGGTGCGCCAGTGCGCATCCGCAAAATGCGAGCGGGCACCCTGGTCGGCGAAATGGGCGCTTACCTGAACCAACCGGCCTCTGCCTCCGTGATTGCCGATCAGCCCAGCGCCATCTACCGTCTCTCTCTCGCCAATCTTCATCGTATGGAGCAGGCTGATCCCGATCTCGCCAGCGCATTTCATCGTTTCATGGCGCGTTTCATGGCCGAACGTCTCACCCAAACCACCGACACGTTGCAGCGCCTGATCGATTAAATATCTATCCGTAAATTCGTTTTTGTAGGGGCGCGGCTCCCCTTTCTCCGCACGCGGCTAAACATTACCCACATCTTTTGAGACGCAGCTCAGCAGCTCCTCGTAGGGGCAATTCACGAATTGCCCCGTTAATTTTTCGCTCTACCCCGACTTGTGGGTAATGTTTAGCACTCGCGTAGAGAAAGAAAAGGGATAAGGGTAAACGCCTTATCTTGATACCTGTGGAGCGGACCCAGTAGCACCCACATTATTAGCCATCCAAGTTCACCATCGAAAGACTATCCGTTCCAGAACATCCGTGCTATACTACAGGTTGATCTCATGCCCTTTACCAACGGGAAACTCAAAGCTAAAAACTTAAGACCGATCCAAGAAAATAATTCCCCACATCCTGTGGGTTTGACTCCCCTTCCCTTAGGGAAGGGGCAAGGGGGGATGGGGTAAAGGAAATATTGGCGCGAGAGAGACGGTAGATGGCGCTGGGCTGATCGGCAATCACGGAGGCAGAGGCCG
>DATAMF010000043.1:0-5534 GCA_036260665.1 Aggregatilineaceae bacterium
GTGGCGACTACGGGCATGATCATCACCTCAGCGGGATTGATTTTGGCCGGAACATTCGGTGGGCTAATCGCCGGGGAGATCAAGTTCCTGGCTCAGATCGGCTTTGCGGTGGCCTTCGGTGTGCTGGTGGATACTTTCGTCGTGCGGACCATCCTAGACCCCGCGCTGGCCGCTCTGTTTGGCCGCTGGACATGGTGGCCCGGCGGCGTGCCTAAAATGCGACAAGTCCGGCCCTCGACCTCTGCTGCTTCGTTGCCCGCTTCTCCCGGCGACCGCTAGCATAACAACCCAGAGAGGGGATATGGTTCCCCTCTCTGGACTTTTAGTGTAGCGCACTGCGCTTTCTTACGGCATTGGTCCAATCGGCCCAAAACGCACCAAATATTAGATTTTTAGAACATCGGCAGCTCAACCTGGCATGTTCCATTCGCAGAAAAACCGGCAGCATTCGTGCCTTACACAGGTACACGACCCCAAAACCAAGCACAAGCAGCGTAAATGGCTAGCGTTCGTGCTGGTCAACCTCGACTGGAACCCTCAGCAGGTGCACCGCAAGTATCGTCGGCGCTTCGGGATTGAAGCATCCTATCGCTTGCTGCGTCAGGTCAAGGTACTCACCAACTCCCGTAACCCGGTGCTGCGCTTCTTGGGCTTGGGGCTGCTGATGCAAAACGTCTAGGTCTTGGCGCGTTGGTTATTCACCCGTCGTCCCGATAAAGGGCGACACAAGCTTATCCCGTCGCTGCTGCGCTTTGCCACCTTTCGCAAGTTGCTCGTGCGAGCGGTCGAGCGCTACTACCCACCGCCTTTGGCAAATTTTATGTTCGTGCCACCCCAATCCGTGGATTCACTAAACTTCGTCCTTTGCCGCCACCCTTCGAGGCTTTAATTTTCGGCGCGTTCCTGCTCCATCAGCGGACGCAGCCAGCCATCGCAGTCCTGGATGAGCTGGCGGTAGTTATCCGCTTTCACCTCGTCGCTGCTGTGTGGCGAAAGTATCTTCTCGAAGAAGCCGAGCACATCCTCAAGGTAGCGTTTGTACAGGTAGAAGCGGTAAGCGGTCGGATCGAAGTCGTACCCCGGCACGAATTGACGGTACAGCGGCAGAAAGCGCGCATCGTGGCGATGAAACCACGTATCGCGTTCACGCGGCGCGAACATCACCATATCCCAATCGACTAGAGCGATTTGCTTTCCATCGTACATGATGTTGCCCGGCGCATCCCCATGCGTTAGGACGAAAACGTGCTCAGATGACTGAAGCTGCTTGATCGTCTCTTTGGCGACGTGCATCGTGCGCAGCAAATCGTCACGGCAGTCAACTGCCCACGTCGCCAGCGCCTTTTCCTGCTCCTGATCGAATGCACCCGTCCACAGCCGTTTACAATACGCACGCAGATCATCCATGAAGGCTAATTCGTAGGTTTCGCGCAGCAGCGGGGACTGAATGCGATCCGACAGGTGGTGAATCTCCGCCAGCAAGCGAATATACGGCTCAAACGGATAATCGAAGACCCAATCTCCCGCCACGCAGTTGAACAGAATGAATAACGCGCCGCCCAGCGGCACACTCAGTTGTCCGTCTGTCGTCGGGATAGGATACGTGATCTGATCTACCCCTAACTGCTTGAGTTCGCGCAGCAGTGGCAAACTCGGCGCAATCGTCACCGCACCAAGGGATGGTTTGACGAATTTGGCGAAATAGCGCCCCGATGCGCTGTCCACATAATAGGTTTCGGCGACAAAACCATGCGGCGCGGGCGAAAGCCGCACATCCGCTAAACCGTACCGCTCGACCAAGATTCTGTCTAACATAGCACTCACCTCAACCTAGTGAATCACAGATTTAATAACCTCACCCCGTTTCGCTGCGCTCAACTGCCCCTCGCCTCATGGAGGGGGTTGGGGGGTGAGGTTAGTGTAAAGAAACCACCGATTCAGCGAAAATTTGGACTTTCGTGATTCACTGAATTTGTCTTCATTTTCGACGAATGCTGTTTATTCTAATCTTTTACAACTTCAGAAATGGCTTTACCGCTGCGTCTCTGAAGGTGCATCCTGGACACGATCCAGTGTGGTATCGTTCCAGGCCCTGGGATCGCCAAGTGGTTCGACATGACTAAAGACAGTTACCGCAGACAGTGTATCGCGGATTTGCTGCTCTACCCGTTCTGCCAAATCGTGGCCTTGACCTACCGTCCAGGTATCGGGCACCAAAAGATGGAATGAAACGAACCGACGAGGTCCTGAGGAACGGGTGCGCAGAGCATGCCATTTAACGCTTTCTTGCTCCTGAAACCGATCCAAAATAGTCGTTACTTTCAGGTACTCATCCTTTGGCAGCGCTGGATCCAGTAACCCTGATAGGGAGCGCCGCATGAGGGTGACACCAGACCATACAATATTAGCCGCCACGAGCAAAGCGATGACCGGATCTAACCACTTCCACCCGGTAAGCGCCACTGCCCCTACTCCGACCACAACCCCTGCCGAAGTCCAGACATCGGTCATGAGATGGCGAGAGTCAGCTTCCAGCGTAATCGAGTTATACTGCCGTCCTGCACGAAGCAGAATTTGGGCAACAACCAGATTAACCAAGGAAGCACCAACAGAAATAACCACGCCGATCCCAACCTGTTCGATGGCTTGAAGATGGAACAACCGATGGACGCTGGTGCCGATAATGCTAGCTGCCGCAACCAGGATCAAGGCACCTTCAAACCCGCTGGAGAAAAACTCTGCTTTGCTGTGTCCATACTGATGTTCTTCATCGGGAGGTTGAGCCGCAAAATTGAGGACGATAAGTGCCACAATAGCTGCAACTAGATTTACCATCGACTCCAACGCGTCAGATAGTAAACCTACTGAACCGGTTAGAAAGTAAGCTCCTGCTTTTAAGCCAATCGTTAGGAGAGCAGCGCCAATAGAAAGCCAGGCATACCGAGCAAGTGACACAGGTGACATGGCAGAACCTCTTTGATCTAATCGATGTTCATCTAATTCGTCTTTGGAAAGAACCAGCGAAGAGTACCCGTAAGAGAAGTTATAATGGACGCTCCCCGTTTCCCTTCCGCAAAACAGCCTTTAACACCAAACTGAACAGGAACAAAGCCTAATGAAGATAAGGGAGAGAAGCGAAAATCAACAAAGAAGCGTGGAAATAGCTTTCAGAGGCGAAATTGTATTATAAAATCCGACGGCAAATTCACCAGGTAACTCATCCAACAAAAAAAGTCGAATATCATTTTCTAGAAATGAGACCTGATAAAATACGCGAGATAGAACTATACGACGCATGTAAGTTGAAGCCGAAAGCGAGCGGCGACTCACGGCAAGATGTGTATGTCCTAGAACCCCCGAGTTCACACCAAGGTAAACAACAGCACTTTGTGGATGATTATCATGCCCATATGAACCTTCTCTGATTATCTTCCCTGAGGGCAATAAACACGCAATAATGGTCAAAACAAGAAAATACAAGAATATTCTATTAGGTAAAAACAATCCTAGTCTGAACATCATGGGTGAATACCACCAACTAACCTTATCCAATAGTGCCTCGTCTACAAAGCACTAGTAAGCTATGCAAGATATAATTCCCTAAAGTCTTTATCGTCTCACACCACAGCTTTCCAATACAGAGAATGACCAGAGCACCACTTTAGTAGTTTGGAGACGAACTAATACAATTGAGTATAAACCATTCTGAACATTCGTCAATTTGTGACGGGTGCGTTTCGGTTGAGTTCACGATCAGGTATCACAGTGCCAGAAAGTGTCGTAGTTCCCTTGTAGGACTGCTGCGCGAATGCCCACCATCCGTTCTATGCTGGGGCGGGACCAGCGCATAACGAGACCCGCGATGCGGGTTTTGAATTGTTTGACGACACTTTCGATGATCCCGGAACGGCGTTGATAGATGCGAAAGTAATGGGCCACGTCGGATAATCCCTGTCCTTCCAACGGCTGAATGATCTGGGTAAGATGCTCTTCAAACATATCAGCGAGACGGCCTCGATCATCACAAATAAGATCTGATTTTGCATTAGGCAGAGGAGCACATGGCTCTCAATATATTACAGACGAAGTTGCATGTACCTTCGCCACCGATGGGAATGGTTCTCAAACCGCGTTTGATCGAGAGACTCGATCAGGGAAACGAGTCCGGGCATCGTCTGGCACTCATCTCGGCTTCTGCTGGTTCTGGAAAGACGGGACTCCTTAGCGCTTGGACGCACCACAACCAAAAAACTACCGCTTGGTTCTCGCTTGATAATGATGACAACGATCCAGTGCGCTTCTGGACCTATCTCGTTGCCACTCTGCAAAGGGTAAACAGCGCACTTGGGCAATCAGTTGTGCCAATGTTGCAGGCCGTTCAACCACCTCCATTTCAAGCAATCTTGATCCCACTGCTCAACGATCTGGCAGCCCTATCGACTCCATTGGTGGTCGTACTGGACGATTATCAGGTTATCACGCAAGCCAACATTCACGATGGCATTGCTTTTCTGCTCGAACATGGACCCGAACAGGTGCAATTGGCAATTGCCACGCGCGCCGATCCTCCGCTGCCAATTGCACGTTTGCGCGCACGTCGCCAACTAACCGAAGTGCGTGAAGGGGATCTGCGTTTTGCGCTGCCTGAAACAACTATCTTCTTGAACGAAACTATGGGACTGAGCCTAACTGCCGATGAAGTGCTGGCACTTGAGACGCGCACCGAGGGGTGGATCACCGGATTACAGCTGGCAGCCCTGGCACTGCGAACGTCCACCCCTATACCTCAAGACACAGCCAAATTCATTGCGACGTTTTCGGGAACCCAGCAGTACATTCTGGAATACTTGGTAGAAGAAGTGCTATCCCACCAATCAGAGCTAGTTCAGAATTTCTTGCTTAAAACCTCTATTCTAGAGCATCTCTGTGCCTCACTCTGTGAAGCCGTCATTCAGGGAGACACGGCAGCCTATCCGCCCCAAATTTCAACAGGTCAAGAAATACTTGATTATTTGGAACGAACCAACCTGTTTACGATTTCAGTGGATGATGACCATCACTGGTACCGATACCATCACCTCTTCGCAGATTTACTCGCGAACCAGCTCCGACAGACGTTACCTGTCGAAGCGATACAGCAGTTACATCGGCGGGCGAGTGCTTGGTATGCGCAACATGATCGGGTAGGCGAAGCGATCTCCCACGCATTGGAAGGGAAGGATGAGGTCAGCGCAGCTTCGTTGATTAAGCAAGCGACTCAGTCGATGATGTCTACGGGGCAAGTAGGCACACTGCATAACTGGCTGGAGGCATTGCCAGTGGAAGCATTCCAAACCTACCCACACCTTAAAATGTGTCGAGGTTGGATTTACGCCGTGCAGGGCGATATCGCTCGTTCAGCGCAGACATTACAGGAAGCACTCGACACCCTTGAGGCGCCGCCTGTCTCCCCTGAATACGCTATGCTGCGCCTGGAATTGCTCTCAATTTTGTGCCGTAATGTGTTGATCTGGGTGGACACCAGCAAAGCTATT
>DATAMF010000687.1:0-4540 GCA_036260665.1 Aggregatilineaceae bacterium
CATTTGCCTTCTTTAAGTTCGAAACAAGGCTTGTGTTAAGCTGGCGGTTAGGTCTTGTTCTCTCCTAGTCGCACATCAAATGAGTTCGCCAACAGTATCACTATCGTAGAGAAAGGGGAGAAAAACGGGCGGGGCAAGCCCACGCCCCTACAACGCCGCCCCATTTCTGCCGAAAAAGCAACGGGAAAAAGATGTGGGTAATGATTAGCTTTGAGTAGTGGGTGATGGGTTTTGAAGGTGCAACTGCTCCCGTATACCTATTTTTACCCCCTCCCCCCCTTTGAGGCCGTTGTGAGGGAAGAATGGTCTGAAAAAGGGCGAGATCCTGGCAGGAAGTCCTACTTCTTGACGTAAAGTCGGTAGTCGTTTGGTTGGTAAAGAGCAATGGTGGGCGATATGAACAGGATAGCACGAATGTTCTGAATTGTCATCACCATCGGATGACTAACTTGGATGACTAACTTGGAATACTAACGCCGATGGTGGGTTTGCCCCTCATAGAGCAGCATGCTAGACTTCGGCTGACTTCTTACTCCATCCGTCGCACTCAGCCTACCTGGTCATACCATATCCTACAGGAGAAATCAACGTGTTCAGACCTGTTCGCCTATCCCGAATTGTGTTGTTTCTGCTTGTCATCGTGCTCGTGTTCCCCCTCGCCGCGCCGCCCGTCTTTTCGCAGAGTGACCCGATTCTGATTGAAACAGGTGCTTCAAGCATCGAAACGATCCTGTTCAGCCCGGACAGCCAATCGATTGCGGTTTTCACTCCTACCGGCTTATTCAAATATGATATGGCGACGGGGGCACTGCTGTCCCAAATTGATGGAGAGTACATTCGTCCAACAGGCAAGAACTGGGCCTGGGGCGCATCCAACGACTCCGGCGATGCACCCCTCATCGACTTATGGTCAAGCACTGAGTTCACTGTTCGCAACCTGGATCGAAATGGGTTAAATGTATATTTGTCTTTCACAGAAGTGAGTGAAGATGGAAATCTGCTTGTGAGCGTGCCTTTCTCCGGTATGAGTTTACCCGTGTATGACATCTCTTCAGGAGTATTGACGCCGCTCACTATCCTGGAAGACCTTGAAGCGGAAAGTGGCGACGTGGTGTCCGACGTCACGTTTACTCCCGACGGTACCATGATTATCGGCAACACGGGTGATTCATTGATCGGCTGGGACATTCAATCGGGCGTCGTGTTCAAACGCGTGCCTGTAGCTTCTTTTGATTGGTTCTTCAGCACAGATCGCCGGTATCTGGTCGCGGGGATGTATAAACCCGAACTATGGGATGTTACTGTCGGAAGCAGAGTCCTTACCATCAATATCAATACTGATACCTATTACCCGGATTTTGCCTTTAGTTCCGATAATCAGACCATTGCGACGATTGTCGAGCTAGATGAGACTCTCGATATTCAACTCATCGATGCGGCAACGGGAGCTGTAACGCGTACCGTCGCCAGCTATAGTACCGAAACCGAATATGTTGAGCTATTCAATTCGTTTAGATCGATTGATCTTAGTCCTGATGGACGATATGTTGCAGCCAGTTCAATATCCTTTGGAACCGTCGTGATCTGGGATTTGCAGGCGGCGGCTTCCGCTGAACCGGGCTGTGTGCTGACGGCCAAACGTGATACAGCGGTGCGGGGCGCGCCTTCGGCTACGGCAGAGCAGGTTAAGCTATTGGCGGCGGGTGAGCAAGCCAGCGCGGATGGGCAGACCGTTGATGGCAGCGGGTTTGGTTGGTATCGCCTGAACGACCTGACGTGGGTTCGGGCCGAAACCGTGGATGCGTCGGCGGAATGTGCAGCCCTGCCCAGCGTCACGCCGTAGATTGACTCCACACCGAAAAAATAAAAAAGGCGGCGGGGTATCAAGTTGCATCCCCCGCTGCCGATTTGATTCCTAACCGCTGACGAGATTATCCGAATTTATTGATTTCGCCCCGGATATACTGCAAGGCGGATTCCATCGAACTGAACACCGTCACGGGGATGTTGCCATAGACGTCGGAGTCTAACGCCTTGCCACTCATCGAGATTGTGTTGTCGTCGGTGACAAAAATAACCCCGCGCACCATTTTTCGGAAAATGGGATGGCGGAAAGTCGCGTTTTCACCAAACGCAAGATGGCCCGCCGCCTGCACGAGTTCCTCAAAACTGAGCTTGAGCGAGGTTAGATCGAGGACGTGGTAAACCATGTCGGTTTGTTTGGCGAGGAGCGTGTATAACGCCTGATCGCTCTGCGGCAGTTCATTCAGATCGAAGTCCAGCGCCGTATAAACAGTAATAGGCTCATTTGGCAGTTTTTCCAATTTGTATGACATTGTTCCCCCTATTCCTATTGACAAAACACTGTCGTTCATTAGAACACAATAATAGACAGGTGTCAAGAATCTAGAACTCACTTGAATTGCAGCAGCGTTGTGCCAATCAGCACGCGGCCATTGGCGGTGGGCTGCCAGATGCGCGGTACGGATGTACCACCGCCGCCACTGCCGCCCAGCATACGAGTCAGGCTCTCGCCCAGCCCATCGACTTCAGGAATTGGGCCGATCTGGGCGGGTTCCCCGGCGAAGGGAAGCGGCATGGAACGCAGGATAAACTGGGTTGCGTCGCCGGATCGCTGCCGGACCACATAAAACAGCGAGTGGGCATCGGGAGCGAGGATCAGCATGGTGGGAATGAACGCCGATTCAGCGAAGGCGTCCGACACGGCTTGAACATCCGCATAGACTGAATAGTTGATCAACGGCGTGATTTGGCCGCTGCTCAATTCCACATCGATCACGTTGAGCACTTCGGGATACGTTCCCGTATAGATCGGACTGTAGAGCTTGACCAACAGGTGCGATCCATCGGCGTTGAGATGCAGGACTTCGGGAAGCTGAGCATAGGAAACAAAATTTTCGGGTTCCGCGGCCAACTTGCTCCAATCGGGCAGGAAGGGGCGCAGATCGTCTATCGTGAGAATCTTATCCGTCTTCGCAGCGGCAAGATCGAGCGAATAAACGGCCCACGAGGGTTCATCCTCGCCGTAGTCGGCCTGGGACCAGATCAGATGTTTGCCATCGGGCGTCAGGGCTGTTTCGCCAGTGACGACGAGATCGGGGCGGGGCGTCAGTGACGTGAGATCAAAGACCTGTTCCGGCTCGCCCTGCGCATCCTTGAGACGATACCAGCCCCACACAATCCCGCCTGCTTCGGCTGTGCGGTAGTTAAAACGCATGAAATAGAGATCGCCGCTGCGCCAGATGGGGGTGGTGTCGATCAGCGCCCGTTCAGCGCCTTCTTCACCGGGGCGAAGGTTATCGTTATAACCGTCGTCGGTCAGATTGGCGGTTTCCAGCGAGGGATAATCCACCAGCCACAGATCAACATCCCGGTAGTAGATCAATCCCTGCTTAGGCGCGGTCAGGGCGAACCGTTGGCCGTCGGGTGCCCACGCGATGTCGGCATCATTGCTGTAGAGCATGAGAAATTCGCGGCTGACCGTCTGGCAGACGACTTCTTGGGAGTCGATACCGCAGCGGCACAGGTAATAATCCGCATCCTGATCCGGCTGATCGCCCTCGAACATAAAAACAACCTGTTCGCCATCCGGGGCAAGGGTCAGCGGGTAGGAGAGACGAATCCCGTAATTGTCCGCGCTGGCCTCGTCGGGCGGGGCATACTGCGGGTAGGCTTGCAGCACCGCCGCTTCGATGGGGGCCTGCATATCCTGTGTATCTATCAGTTGCCACTCATCAAAGTTTTTGGTCTTTTTCGGTATAGCAGCTTTTGGAGCGCTGGAGTCCTTTTTGTCGTCGTCTTTACCACACGCCCCCAAGACAATGGTCAGGATGACGAACAGCCAAACCCATTTCCGCATGGTGTAGCTCCTTTGTTTGGGTAGAAATTGCATCTCTATAGGATACCATTAATCCTGAAGCCGCTTAGTGAAAAATAGATTCAGGCTGTCATCGACCGGGGCCGGCTGGTGGGGCGGGACCGGCTGCTCATTGTACATCACGCCGCGCCCATCGAGGATATAACCGCGCCGGGTATACATGCGTTGAGCGGCTCCATAATCGGCATGAAGCCCCACACCAATTCCGATCACCCTAAAACGTTGGGCTACGGTTTCCTCGCAGATGTCCATCAGCCGCGATCCGATCCCCTGCCGCCGAAATTGGGGCAGGACATTAAAATCCTGAATTTCGGGAATCTGCGCCTCGCGGAAGGGGGGATAATCCGACTGCCAGTGGATGGTGTTGTACCCGGCAAAAATACCATCGCACAAGGCGACAAAGACCGTGCGTTCCCCGGATTCCTGTTCTCGCAGATAACGCTCATACAGCGGTGTGGGTTTGTCCCATCCGATAGTAATAAAGGCCGCCACAATGACGGGAATATCGTCTTTTTCAAGCAAGCGAATTTCCATGATTAACGTCCTAATTGGCTGTAGGTGAGTCCTGGTGCCCCGTTTAAAAAGTCCTGCACGCTGACCGCCTGCCGCCCGGCTAGTTGCACTCGAGTCGGGATGTAAATT
>DATAMF010000688.1:0-4684 GCA_036260665.1 Aggregatilineaceae bacterium
CAGGCTGGCCGGTCTGACTTAGAGCCGGTAGGGAAGATTTAGCCTGAATCCCCCACAAGTCAGCTTAAATCCCGCGCTATTTAGGTTAAATTTATCCCACATTTATCCCAAAGTAGGTTACTTTTATCCCACATCAGGTTAAAAAAGTAACCTGCTTTAACCTAATTCTTACCAGCGCCCTGTTAGAAAAAGGTTGTTTTGCCGATTCGCCGCTTTGGTGTCAAAGCGGTCTGTTAGGCCTTATGCATACAAAAAGGCACCCCGACAGATCCGGGGTGCGGTGATGCGGTTACGAAGCCGATGTCGGCGTGGCGGTGGGCGCATTCAAGGGAGTTGCGCTTGGCGGTGGGCTGTTGAGCACATGGATCGTTTTTTCGCACAGGGCCACCAGCTTGTCGGTGTTGTTGAACACCGTCAGGCGGAAGCGATATTCCCCGTCGGGCAACTGCCAGGGTAGAATATCGCCCAGCGGGCCATAGGTTTTGACCTCCCGAACGTCGCTGTTGATCGGCGACCACTGCGAATCGGGTGCGCCTGCGGGCTTGATCTCGAACTTGTAGTGCGAAAAATTGCTGGTAGTGGCAATTCCCCAGACAGTGGTTGCTTCAAAGAGCAGTTGCCCGTTGCCCGGAATGTCGAACCAGGCGCTGTTTTGCGGGCACCCGACTTCCACGGGAGCATCGGGAATGATGGTGCCAACGGCGGTTGGGTTGGGCGTTGCGGACGCAAAAACATCGTCGTTTTGCAGAATATCCGGCCCCGTATCGAGGGGGGCCATCGGCTGCGGATTTGTTGTCATGGTCATGTATCGTGTCACCCGTGCCGGGCCTTTATCCTCAGAGCCGACTTTGATTTCCCGGATAGTGGGTGCCATCACATTCGCAATGGCCCAGACCGCAATCATCACCTCAATCAGCAGGCCGCCGAACGTAATGGCACTGGCCTGCCGGACCAGGGCGTGTTCGCGTTCGAGTTTGAACTGCGAGACAGCCAATTCGTGGCGCGCGCGCTGCAAACGGTAGGCCATCCACAGAAGGCCCGCCATGCACAGGATATACAGGCCCAGCGCAATATTTTCTACCGCCGAGACGATTCCGGTCAGTACATCAACCATAAGCCGTTACTCAGGATGGTTCTCCATTTCGGACGGATCATAGGGGGGCATCTCGCGCAGAACGCCCCGAAGGAGTGCAGCCAGCCTCGGCACGATCAATTTACCCGCACGCAGTACTTCCTCATGACTGACTTCCGCCTGCGATGCCGTGCTGTCCAGGGAGGCATTCGTCACGCTGGAAAAGCCAAGCACGCGCATCCCGGCATGGTAGGCGACAATCGCTTCATGCGCGGTGGACATGCCGACGGTATCGCCGCCCCACATGCGCAGCATGCGGACTTCAGCGGGAGTTTCAAAGGACGGGCCAGACAACGCGACGTAGACACCTTCCCGCAGTGTAATACTGTTCGTTTCTGCGACTTGACAGGCTAGCTTGCGCAGTGTCGGGTTGTACATGCGGGTATGGATTGAAAAACGCGGGCCAAAGGAGCCAATATTCGGGCCAACCAGCGGATGATGGCCCGCCATGCCGGCGATGTTGATGTGATCCTCGATCACCATAATGTCCCCCGCGTTGAAATGGGGGTTCAACCCGCCCGCCGCGTTGGTGAGAATCAAGGTGTTCACGCCCAGCAGCCGCATGACACGAACCGGCAGTGTCACCTGGGCCATGCTGTAGCCTTCATAAAAATGAATACGGCCCTGCATGGCAACCACATCATGACCTTCTAATTTTCCAAAAACCAATTGGCCGATATGCCCCATCACCGTCGAGCGCGGCCAGTGGGGAATTTCCTCATAGGGGATAATGACTGGGTTTTCGATTTCTTCAACCAGCGGACCAAGACCGGAACCTAAAATAAGTCCAATAGTGGGCGCTACCGCGATACGCTGTCGGATCGCTTGGGCGGCTTCTAAATAATGCGCCTCAGGGATAAGTTGTTCTTCAAGCATGCCAGTCTCCAAAGCATAATTTCAGGCGAGTTGTCTATTGTAGCTGGCTCCTGTTGAAAAACGAAAACTTGAGTTCTGTGCAAAAATTCGGATATTATTGATATTTGCGAAGGCGATTCAAAGTTATACTGTAATTAGGGCCTTTGGGATAAATACGAGGTAAACCAATGCGGGTCGAAAAAGCGATGGCGCGCTATCTGGAAGTCTACCAGTCTCTCTACCAACGCGCGCCCAAAGAGCTACGCGATCTGGGCAATGATTGGGTCTTGGTTAATGGCGCGCGGATGAAGGTGGACGAATTAGAAACACTCACCAACGAACTCAACCGTGAACTGCAACAAGTGTTGGCGAACAAGCGCAACATCGTCAAAAAACTACTGAACTGGTTCTCGAAAGCTTAACTGATCAAAGAAACAGGCAGCAGTCCCCCAGACTATAAAAGCGGTACCCCCGTTCGATGGCTTCCTGATACGCACCGAGAATTCGTTCACGGCCTGCAAATGCGCTGACCAGCATCAATAGGGTGGATTTCGGCAGGTGGAAATTGGTCAGCATCACGTCCACCGCCCGGAAACGGTACCCTGGTGTGATGTATAAGTCGGTGTCCTCGTTGAGGGCGATCACAGGCCGCCAGGGACACGTGTTTTCGTTGAGGGCCAACCGCGTACGCTGGATGCTCTGCGGGTCGTTTACCTCGGTATCATAGGCCGCCGAACGAATAGCAGCCGATTCGAGTGTGCGTGTGGCCGTCGTGCCGATGGCAACAATACGCCCTCCGGCTAAACGGGCCTGATTGATGATCTGGGCATCTTCGGGCTTCAGAATCGCGCGTTCGGTATGCATTTTGTGCTCTAGCACATTTTCCTCACGCACCGGGGCGAAGGTATCCAGCCCAATGTGCAGTGTGCAGTACGCGACCTGGATGCCCTGTTCTTTCAACCGCACCAGCATCTCACCCGTAAAATGCAGGCCTGCCGTCGGCGCAGCCGCCGATCCGTCATGGTGGGCAAAAACGGTCTGGTAGCGGCTGGTATCGGATAGGGGCGTAGTGATATAAGGCGGCAGCGGCGTCTCACCGAGCGCTTCCAGATAGGGATGCACGGGTTCGCTGAATTCCACCACGCGCTGGCTTTCTTCGCGCTCCTCGACCACAACGGCCTCGATTTTATCTCCTACGGCCAGTTTACTCCCCACGCGGATATGTTTGCCGCCAATGGCAACCAGCCAGCGCGTATCATCCACCTGGCGCAGCAGCAAAATTTCCGCTGTGCCGCCGGTGGGTATTTTACGAGCGGGCAGTCGGGCCGGGATAACGCGGGTTTCATTCAATACGAGCACATCACCGGGGCGCAAATAGCCGGGCAGGTCGCGGAAAACACGGTGTTCAAGTTCGCCTGTGTCACGGTGCAGCACGAGCATGCGCGATGCATCGCGCGGCTCAACCGGAGTTTGGGCGATGCGATCAGACGGGAGATGGTAATCGAAGTCAGAAAGATGCATGGTGGTTATTTGAGTATGCGCAGAATGATATTAAGAGCCAACGAAAGCAGCACGCTGAGTATGATCATGCTGACAACAGGGAAAAAACAGGTGTAATTTTTGCCTTCAACTCGAATATCGCCGGGAAGATTGCCCAGGTTTTTGAGTCCCGGTATGCGGCCAAACAGCATCAGCAACCCGCCGAGAATGATCAATCCCACGCCAATCAGCAGCACCAAACGTCCGGTTGTACTCAGGTCCATCGTGCTTTCTCCCTAAAGCAGCGGCGTCTGGCGCGGCGGACGATCATCACTGATATTCAAGTGTTGGTAGGCCAGCCGTGTGGCGACACGTCCGCGTGGGGTGCGATCCAGAAAGCCCAGTTGCAGCAGGTAAGGTTCGTAGACATCCATGATGGTATCGGCTTCCTCGCTGATCGAAGCCGCGATGGTTTCCAACCCCACCGGGCCGCCCTCGAATTTTTCGATGATGGCGCGCAGCACGCGGCGGTCAATGTCATCCAACCCCAGCGGATCAATTTCGAGCAAATCGAGCGCCTCTGACGCGACGGGTTCGGTGATCACCCCTTCGGCGCGCACCTGGGAATAATCACGCACGCGCTTGAGCAGACGAAGCGCCACACGAGGTGTGCCGCGTGCGCGACGGGCAATCTCATGGACGCCAGCGTCTTCGATGGGCACTTTCAACAGGCTTGCTGCCCGTACCACAATATCCATCATCGCATCCAGATCGTAAAAGTCGAGGCGGTAGACGGCACCAAAACGGGCGCGCAGCGGAGCAGTGAGCAGGGCGAGACGGGTGGTTGCGCCAATAACCGTAAACCGGGGCAGGTTCAGGCGCACATTTTTAGCAGATGGCCCTTTGCCGATCACGATATCCAGGGCAAAGTCTTCCATCGCTGGGTAGAGCACTTCTTCAACGGCGCGGCCCAGGCGGTGAATTTCATCTATAAACAGAATATCACCTTCACGCAGATGGGTGAGGATTGCAGCGAGATCGCCCGCCCGTTCAATAGAGGGGCCGGCGGTGATACGAATATTGACTTCCATTTCATTCGCGATCACATGGGCAAATGTCGTTTTGCCCAAACCCGGCGGACCGTAAAGCAGGATATGGTCCAGCGTCTCTTTGCGGGCTTTGGCAGCTTCGATCAGGATTTTTAGATTTTCGACCACG
>DATAMF010000689.1:0-11658 GCA_036260665.1 Aggregatilineaceae bacterium
GCGTGGGGAACAAGACCGTTACGAAAAACGCGAGCCGCTCGAATGAAATATTTGCTCGATACCAACACCTGCATTCGCCATCTCAATCAACGCTCGAAGGCAGTTACAGACCATTTACACCAGCTAGCGGAAACAGATGTAGCTGTCTGCTCTGTTGTGAAAGCAGAACTATATTTTGGAGCGATGAAAAGCCAGTCCCCACAAACCACCCTCCCCAAACAACAAGCTTTTGTCGAGCGATTTGTGTCGCTGGCCTTTGACGATGCTGCCGCGTTGATCTATGGCCGCATTCGGGCTGAACTTGAAAGGGCGGGAACGCCCATTGGTCCCAATGACCTCCTGATCGCATCAATCGCCTTGGCAAATGGATTAATTCTGGTTACACACAACACGCAGGAATTCAGTCGAATAACCGGACTCCAAACAGAAGATTGGGAATTGAGATAGAAACAGGGGGACGAATGGCGTTCTCACTCAAAAGGTGTAAACTGGAGGGAGGCTGTTTCCACAGAGAAATGATAGTGAGCAATGAGCATTCTGAACCGGGAAGAACGACAAACTTTACGCAGCGTTCAAATGCACCTCTACACCTCCATTTTGCGCGCCCAGGCGGTACATGAGCAAATTGGCACGGTGGATGTTTATTTCCATGCCAGCAATCCGGCCCCGCATCTCAACTGTGTGATCCCCCATAAAGGCGTGGCATGGATTCGCCATGCGGATCTGCGCGCGGCGTTTATGGGATTAGAGCGGCTGGGACGGATTCCACGGCTCTTAATTCTGGATGCGCTGTTTCCCGATGCTTTCAAACAGCAGCTCACGCTGATGGAATTGACCACGGAAGACGAGCGGCTGGTGATGGTCTACCAGCCGATGCAAGGGCCGGATTTGCCGGAAGAAACCCCGCGCGGGCGATTACCTCACACCTTTGGGCCATCCATCCAGCCCATGCTGGCAACCACCCCGGCTGAACTGGCAACATGGCTGCGCATCTTTCGCGCCGGGTACTACAACACGGAAGCGCTCAGTATTGAACCGGGGGCCATCGACCCGCTGCGCGCGGGGATCGAAACGGGCGAATTTGCGTTTGTCATCGCCAATTACGAAACGACTCCACTGGGGGCCGCGCGAGTCAGTCTGAGGCCGCCCACCGCCGAACTTGAAGCGGTTGTAACAACCCCCTTGTGGCATGGGATGGGATTGGAAGAAGCGCTGATCACCACGGGCACACAAGCAGCACTCGAACGCAACTGTGAAATTGTGTTCACGATTGCGCCCTCTGATGAGTACACCCGACTGTACCGGCGGCTGGGATTCGTCGAACTCACCCACATGACAACCTACTGGCGCGCCGATGATTATGCGCAGGCTTTAGGGCGGATCACGAACACAGCACCCAAAGGAGCAGATAATGATGTGGCAGAGCCTGTACATCCACACAGCGGACAGTAAAGAAATCGCGGAAGCGGTGCAAGCGGTATTGGAAACGCACGGCTACAACGCCTATGATCCGTTTCCGGGCGGAAGCGGCACCCCCACCGGATTAAAAAAGATGGCCCGTCACTTTGTTGCTCCGGCGGTGAACAGGTGGGTGCGGGTGCTGGGTGAACCCGTGGAAGAACTGCTGTCCGAAACCAGCCGCGCCATCGGAAAACCCATGCTGTACGGCTGGCTGGATGAGGAAACCAGTGGATTTGCCCTGTATCGCAACGGCAAACGCGACGATGATCTGGATGCGCTCCGCCCCTATGTGCGGACGACATTCGAGGAACTCCAGCGAGCCGCTGCGGGCGAAATGCGGATGGATGAGATCGTGTCGAAAGAGCCGCCGGTGGTGATTTTGGGGGCGGATGCGCTGCCGCCGGAAATCCAACAACTGGCCGATGAACACGGCGTGGATTCTAAACATGCGAACAAAATGGCGGAGCGAATCGGCGGGAAACTTTTCGGGCGGCTGGCAAAACAGGCGGGCGAATCGAAAAGCGACCAGGAACAGGCGCGGGATGTGCTGATGGGCGGCGGGCGTGATGTCTGGAACAGTCTGGAAGGGCAAAAGGTTCGGGCGATGGCAAGCGCGCTTAAACTGCCAGAACATTGGCGGACACCGACCTGGGAAGAGGTGCGCGACGCCTATCAGGTGTTCCGGCTGCGGGAGCGCAGTCCGCGAATGATGCTGATGCCAGGGGACAAAGAAGCGATGAAAGCCGTACCCGACGCGCTGGATTATATCCCGGTTTATATGGGCTTGAAGTAGAGATGGCACAGGCGGATCGCCAACGCTGGGACAGCCGGTACGCCGAGAACGAAGGTGATTATTCGCAAGGGCCGACGCCACTGCTGGTGAAGTATGCGCCTCCCGCAGGACCTCACAGCCGCGCGCTGGAACTGGCGTGCGGACTGGGACGCAATGCGCTGTGGCTGGCCGAACAAGGCTACCGGGTCGATGCGTTAGACATCAGCCTGGAAGCGCTGCGGCAAGGGCAGCAGGAAGCCAGACGACGCGGACTCGCTGGCATTCATTTTGTCGCGGCAGATTTAGATGATTTTCCTCTCCCCAACCAGCAATACGATCTGGTGGTGGTCTTCCGATTTCTGGACCGGCGGCTGTTTCCTGCGATCCGTGAGCGGGTGCGCCCCGGCGGTCTGGCGATCTATGAAACGCTCAACGTGGGCCACCTCCAGGAGCACCCAGAAACCAGCCGATATTATCTGTTGGAATGGGGCGAGCTGCCCCACCATTTTCCAGGATGGACAGCGCTCCACACACGGGATGGCAGCCGGATGAGTGCATTCGTGGGACGCAAGCCGGAGTAAAACGAAGTCATGAGAAAAATCGTACTGGTGATTCTCCTACTCGTGATCGCGCTGCCAGCCCACGCGCAAGAAGCAAGCGCTGTCGTAGTGGTGTGGGCGGATGATGGCGGGGTATGGTACTGGCGCAGCGATGTGCCAGAGACGCGGCAACTGGCCGAAATGGCGGGTGTGGTGCCCGATGTCGCTCCCGACGGGCTGACGGTGGCCTTTTGGCAGCCGGAACAGGCGGATATTGGGCTGATCGATGCCGCTACCGCCGAGCTAACCTGGGTGGATTTCCAATCGCCGGATCACCAAATTACCCCGGACCTGGAATGGTCAAAAGACGGGCAAACCCTGTACTTTATGACCGATGTGGGCAGCGGCCTCAGCCGCCAGGCGGCGGATGATCTGTGGCAGGCGGATGTACACAGTGGGTCGGTTGAACAACTGCTGCCGGATGGTGAAGGTGGGCGGCGCGCATTTCTCAGTCCGGATGGCGCGTATCTGGCGATTGTGGCGGCGGGACAGTATGCCCAAGAAGGGGAGACTTCCGGCGTACTGGGACGGATTCAGATCTACGATCTGGAGGCCGGGCAGGTGATGAACACGCTGCAATTTCCCAGCGTGGCGTCGGCCAGCGAATGGCCCTGGTATCCATCGGTACGGTGGCTGGCGGACAGCAGCGGCATTCTGACCGCGCTCCCCCCGGCAGATTTAGTATATGGCGCAACAGATAAAAAGACCGTTTTAGCGCTGATCCCCGTCGAAGGCGCACCCGCCATTGAGGGCCAGGTGGAGGCGGATTTTTTCGGACTGCCGGAATTTTCGGCGGATGGAGAATGGGTCGCCTATCTGGAACAGCGCGAGTCGCCTGAATATCTGCCGCACCAATTGATCAGGGCGCGCCGTGATGGAAGCGATCCACAGCCGTACTGGCAACTGGGAGAACGGGGGGCGTTGTTTTACAACTGGCTGCCGGGCACCAACCAAATCCAGATTCAAGAGGCCGGGGCGGATGGGGTGACATCTATCTGGGTGGGACGCCCCGACGAGACTCCCAGCCTGCTGACTACCTATGCGCTGGCGGGATACATCCAGTGGGTGGATGAGACGCGGTATGTTTTCAGCACGGGGGAAATGGATGGCGAACAGTTGAAGGGTTTCGCGCTGTATTCTGGGACGACGGTGATCGCGCGCAGCGAGAGTATCATGACGTTCGATGCGGCATTGGTCCCGCAATAAAAAGCGCCGGACATAAGCGCATCCGGCGCAGTTTCAGCATCAAACGCGCACTATTGTGCTACATCCAGCGTAAGGCTGACGGTGATTTCCATCTCGTCCCACGAATAGGAATACCAGCTCTGTTCCACAGTCAGGATGTAAATCTGGTTGGCTTTGAGATCGACATTCATTGTGCCGCTGCGAACGCCGCCCGTACCTCCGATGTCGAAGAGGTAAAGTTCGCCCAGTTCGGGGTCTTCCGTGACCAGTGAGAAGCTGGCATACAGATCGCCGCCGGGCTGGTTGAAGCTGATCGCCCACGTGCCATCCGCGTCGGGCTTGATGAAGTAGATGTTGGGCTTGGCAAGTTCATAATTGGAATTGATGACGGCATCAACGGCAGAACCAGGCTGAAGCAGTTCGGCCTCGCTCAGCGTCAGGGTATAATCACCCCCGCCGCTGCCCGTCGAACCACCGGAACGAGTCGCAATCACGGTGTAGGTGCCATCTTCAGTGAGGGCATAGGTGAGCATCGCATTGATGCCAGAGCCGAAGTCATCATTTTCGGCCAGCCGGTTTCCCGATGCATCATTCAACAGCAGCGCCGGATCGAGTTCATAGTCATTTTCAACGGCATCCATTGAGATCAGAATCAATTGACCAGCCGTCCCCTGGAAGGTGTAGGTCTGTTCGTAGGCACTATCACTGATCGTCCCCTGAACAGGCTGATCAAATTGCAGCTCACCACCCTGTGCCTGGGCAGCGGGGGCGGCAGCAAAAGTCACCGCCAGAATAACAATCACGAGTGCGGCCAGTAGCTTATGCATGGTATTTCCTCTCCTGTGAAATTGATCCAGAAGCAATTATACGAGACAGCCCACGCGAAGGCCAATCCCCCAAGCATTTTACGGCCCGTTGGCGCGGATATACGTCTCGACATCGACGTTATAAACCACCTCGTCAATCGTGAAAGTCGCCCACGGACTGCCCTCATCGGCCCAGGTCAGCGTGATGGCGGAGGGGAGCAGGAGGCCGTGAAATCTGACCCACTCCGCCATCTGGATCGTCCAGAGGACTTTTTCGCCGCCTTTTTCCTTAAAACGCAGAGCCTCCATCGAACGGATCAATCCGGTTTCGGGATCGAACTTCACCAGGAATTCATCTTCACCGGTTTTAAACGGCACAATCAAACGCGCAGCCGTATCATCGACAGGTTCCCAACGCACGCGCGGATCGGTGAGCAGCACGGAAGGCATCCACGCGGCCTGTTCACCCCAGGCGGACAGATTCGCGGCCTGATCAATCTCCAGGCCCTCCTGCACGCCAAAAGGAAGCTCCATGCGCGAGGTACCGTCCAGGATGATTTCGTTTGCTTTCAGGACAGGCTGCCCAAACAACGTGAGTTCGATGTAATGGCGGTAGCCATGCCCGCCCAACTCGATAAAACGGACGCGGGAATTAAAGGTGATGCCGCCAAAACGCAGGCGGGCAGGTCCGGTGAGAACCGCCGAATCGGTGATCGGGAGCACGTCGCCGCCCGCGACAGTCCGCAGATAACGATCAACGGGGGCGGGCAGATCGTCCGGTATGGCGACGGTAGACAACGTGGGAGTCGTCCCCGGATAGGACGCGAATCTGGCCGGTTTAAAACGAAGGCCGAGGCCCACGATCAGCACCAGACCCAACGGAATACTGACGAGTACAGCGAGAATCGTCCACAACATTTTACGCCTCTTCATGATCGAGTACCCTGCACAAAAAGATCCACCCACTGCTGGATCAACTGATCGGAGGGAGTGCGGCCAGTCGCCAACACTTTTTCGATGACAACGGGCCACGAAAAAAGACTATCGAAAGCCTGCGCCAACGCCAACGGATCGAGGTCCGCCCGCACGACACCGGCATCGATCTGCTGACGGAAATAATCCGCGACCCGCGCGGTGTTACCCTGCGCCCCGACTGCTGCGATTTGCTGCAAGTCGGGCATTTCCTGCGCATCACACAGCAGCAACCGAACCAGATCGAAACCAGCAAGCATGCCCGCGATTTGAGTCTGAGCCATCGTTAAAATGTCGTGCGCATAGTCGCCGGTCAGATTCTGGGTAAAGGTAGCGGCAAAACCCTGGTCATTGAAGGATGCCACACACGCCGCCAAAAGCTGTTTTTTGCTGCCAAAGTGACGGAACAGAGTCACTTCGTTGACTTCAGCCGCCGCTGCAATAGCACGGGTAGTGGCCCGCGCAAAACCGATTTGACCGAACAACGCCAGCGCCGTGTCAATAATCCGCTGGCGGGTATCTGATGCTTCAGCCGACATGCTATCCGCTCCACAGCAAATGAAATCAGAGTGCAAGTGTCCACTTGCATGATAAGCATACTCAGGAGAATAATTGCAAGCAAGTGATTACTTACATTGCGAAAATCAGCGGAATGTCATATCTATATAGCCTGGCGCGGTTCACATTATGAGAGGGAACAAGTTATGGCGCGCGAAGAGTGGATTCAGCAGGAAAGCATCCCGTTTGCGATGGATGCAACGTTGAACGCTGCCATCGATAGGGTGATGGCGCGCGAACCGATAGACCTGTTGGGGTTGGGCGAACCGCTGCACGGCGGCGAGGACTTTCTGATGCTGCGCAACCGGATCTTTCAGCGTCTGGTCGAGGCGCATGGATTCAGCGCGATTGCGGTGGAGAGCAGTTTTCCGAAGGGGCACCTGATCAATGACTATGTGGCCGGGCGGGGATCGGATTCGTATGAGGCGATCAAAGACGCCGGTTTCAGTCATGGTTTTGGGCAGCTTGAGGCAAACCGGGAACTGGTAGAGTGGATGCGGACGTATAATGCCACCCATCCCGTTCAACTCCAGTTTTATGGATTTGACAGCCCGACAGAAATGATGGGTACGGACAGCCCGCGCCAGGTGTTGGCGTTTGTACTCGATTATCTGACCTCCGTCGATGAACGCAGTGGTCAAATGTACCGCCAGCAGATTGAGCCGCTGCTGGGGCAGGACGCGGCGTGGGAAAATCCGGCGGCGATGATGGACCCGACGCAGGCCATCGGTCTATCACCGGAAGCAACCGCCCTGCGCATTGAAACGGAGGATCTGATTTCCGAACTCCAGGCCCGCCGTCCTGAATTGGTGGCGAAGAGCGACTCAATCCGGTATCGGGAAGCCTTACAATATGCGGCGGAAGCGCGGCAGTTGCTGAACTATCACGCGGAACTGGCACGGGCATCCGAGCAGCGAACGGCGCGTCTGCTCGGTATGCGGGACGCGATGATGGCGGATAATGTGGCCTATATCGTGGAGCGGGAGCGCCGCCGAGGAAAGGTGTTTCTGTTTGCGCACAACAGCCATCTGAAGCGGAGCAAAGTCGAATGGCAGCGCGGCCCGGATTTACTCACGTGGTGGCCGGTGGGCGCGCAGTTGAGCGAGATGTTCGGATCGCGGTATGTGATTATTGGTTCCGCGCTCGGTGTTTCGGCTGAAAACGGGATTGGACAGCCGGAAGCGGGGACGCTGGAAGCGCTGCTAACCGCGACACCGGGGCCGGGGCGTTTTTTCCCAACAGCAGGGCATTCCAAAACAGAAATTGCCGCGCTTCCCGTGCGGTCCGGCAGCACGGTCAACTTCTCGTATTTCCCACTCACGCCGCAGAGCTTCACCGATTTTGACTGGTTCGTGGCGCTGGACTCAACGGGCTACCAGCGGGGCGGCCCGCCGCTGCCCACCGCTAACACATAAACATAAGCTTATAAAAAAGGCTCAACATCAGGTTGAGCCTTTGCTGCGCCACTGTTTTCTTTACCCCATCCCCCCTTGCCCCTTCGGGGTCAAACCCGCAGGATGGGGGGAATTATTTTTTGGATCGGTCTTACTGCGCTTCGGGACGCGAGGATGGTGTTCCGGCGGGGCGGAACAGATCACTCAACAGCAGGGCAATATCGCTGGGGATCGGCACCAAAATTTCGTCACCTTCGGGCGTTACCCCGGTGCGGACTTCACCGAATGAAATCTGGCTTTTACGAATATTCTCTTCCGGGATGGATTCGGCCTTTTGAGCGAGGCTCATCATATCATCGAAGGTCATGTTGGTGGCGAAATTGGCCTGCAAGGACTCCCATAGGCTGAGGGCCTGGGGCAGCAGTTTGATGATGCCGCCCGTCGTCAGAACTTTTTCACGCACGGCGAGGATGACTTCCTGCTGGCGGCTGCTGCGCGAAATATCGCTGTTGCCGTGACGGGTCCGGGCGTATTGGAGCAAACGCTCGGCTTCCAGATCCTGGCAGCCCGCGTCAAAATGGACAGTGATGTAACCGTAACTGCCATCGGGATATTTATCGTCGTCAATCGGTTCATTGGGGCAGACTTCCACCGGGCCAGTCACGTCGATCAGCGCGGTGAATACCTCAAAATTGATCAGCACATAAAACGGAATCTTGACGCCGAGTGTCTGTTCAACCGTTTTGACCGCCATCGCAGGACCACCCCCGCCGGGATACTGCACCTGATCACCAATAATGTTAGCGGCGTTGATGCGTCCGGTGTCTCCGGTCGGATAGTCCACCCAGAGGTCACGCGGGATGGTGAGCATGGCAGCCGTCTGGCCTGCCGGATCAATCGAAAATAAGATGATCGTATCGGTGGGGAACGGGCCTTGTTCGCCTTCGCGCTGGTCGATGCCCAAGAGCAGCACGTTCACGCGGCGAGGATCGTTCCAGACCGGGGGCGCGACGACTGCCGTATCTGCAACGGGTGTTGATCCGGTCACGGCTTCGGTGGCGGCGGGTGCGACTTCGGCAGTGGCGGTAGGTAGTGCTTCCGCGGTAGCGGCGGGTAGTGCTTCGTCGGTCGGTACAGCTTCAGTTGCGGCGGGCTGTGTCAGTTCGGGCGTGGGCGAGGCTGGCTCCGGCGTGAGCGTCGGCATGATCAACTCGTTGGTCTTGGGAGCCGCATCAGGCGGATTGAGCAGATCGACAAAATAGTCGGCCAGATCAAGCGGGCGGGCTGGGCGTGGCAGGCTGAGCACATTGTCCAGTTCGATGGCGCGGTCACGCACAAAACGATGCGTTAAAACCGACGCCAGAACCGCCGTAACACCAAACACCACCACCCACACCATGACAAACCATTGAGGAATACGCATAACCATTTTCTCCTGATCGGGGAGCATTATAACGCAAAACGCGGACTTGCAGCCCGCGTTCGCCTGTTGATTACCTGACGATTAGTTGCGCCGGAAGTAGTAGAGCTTATTGCCTGCCGCCACATAAATCGCGTTGCTGGTGACTTGATCGGCATACACGCCCGACAGATTACGGAAAGCGTCGGGATCGTTCTGGGGACGCAACCCGCCCCGGAACTTGCCGGCCCACGAGGTATGATAAACCGTCTGGCTGACTTTATCCACGACGAACAAACTGCTGGACATGGGATCGTTGTCCACAAAGAGCGCGGTCCCGCTGGTCAGCGCGCCGCCGGGTACGCTGGAATATTCAAAACTCTGCTCCACGCCGCTCAAAAATTTCTTGATATGGGCGTCCGCGAACAAAATGTAGAGTTCGCCCTTGTCGCTGATGCCAATATCCACCGCCCCGGTCAGATCGGGCAACTGCTCGGTGGCAAAATAGGATTCGGGCGCATCCACATAGCGGTTTTCGCCGGGCGCGGCCTTATAACGCCAGACCTGATTCGCCGGGGGATCGAGGATATAGAGGTTTGCGCCAAAAACAGCCATTGCCACCGGATGCTGCCATTCGGTTGTGACCAACTGTTGGGCGGTGGAAAAAAAAGTCTGCGAGTATTCAGCCAGCACGCCGTTCTGATCCAGGGCAATCAACACGTTTTTGTTGGCTGTTGCACCGTCTTCCATCCACTCGATGTCGAAAATGTCGCCGATAATATAGGTAAAAACCGCCTGCCCCTTATAGATAATCGGATCGTCGTTGCGCGTGCTGAGTCCGTCGCGGCGCTCGTTGAGAATATCGTAGTAGATGGCGCTGTGCGCACGATCCAGGGTGTAGAGATAAATGCCGTTGTTGACAATCGGGCCGATCAGTTCTGCGCCGTCGGGGAATTCATGCAGGAGGGTGATCGTGCGGCGCTCGACCCCATCGTAACAGTCCAGGTAGTTTTGCGCATCCAGCCGGATTTTGTTAAGCGTTTCATCATTGGGGCGGCGCTCAGCGGCTTTATTCGCCAGGCGCAGCACTTCGACCCAATTGGCGCGCAGCGTGGGTATTTCACACGTTGGTCCCGCCTGCTCGTCTAACTCAGTGGCTTTATTGTAAGCGTCTACGGCGGTATCGCGCTCGATCTCAAACTGGGTGCGCCCCTGCTTGGACATGGACAAGCCGAGAACCACAATCACAATCACAACCGGGATCAGAATCGCCATAATGACGGCAATGTTAGTGGGAATTCCCTGGCGGCCTTCGGCATCGGGCGCGGGCAAAACCTGATTCAAGGCGCGCTGCAAAAAATTAAGGACCGCCAGCAAACCGCTCAAAAGGGCGCGCAAAACACGACGAATCCCGTACATGAGCAGCGCCGGGAAGTTCTGGACCGCCGGTGATGACCGATCCGCGACGGTTGAGGCCATGTCCGATACGCGCTCCATCGCGGCTTTAGCGCGGCGGCCTGTTGTATCCTCGTCGGGAGGCGGGCGCAGTTGGCCGGTAGTGGTACGCCCAGTTTGGGATGAAGAACGCGCAGGCAGCGGTGGAGCGGTGGTCGGCGTTTCGGCAGGCACCACCGGGACCTTGGAACTGCGCGGCGCGGGCAGCTCCACACGGAACTTCTGGGTGCTGCTTTGGGGCGCAAGGTGATCAAGATCGGGTGTGCCGGGTTCGACAAACTGGATCACAGTCGCGGAGGCGCTGCCGCGCGCGAGGCCCTTAATCTGGTCGAGCGCCGCGCGCACACTGTCGCCTTGCAGGGCGGTCAGCAGCGCGGAGTCGTCGGCCTCCAACAGGCCCGTGTCCGCAAGAAGCATCGTTTGACCGGCGGCGACGGCATAACGCCCTAATTGAATTTCAGGGTCCGGCCCTGTGCCTAGCGGTGTGAGATTCATCGACAGGGAATCGCGGCGATCAGCCGGAAAAGTCAGCAGCGCGCCCGCCTGCCAAAGCGCACCAAAAACCTGCCCACTGCGCGCGGTGTAAAGTTCATCGCCATGCAGCACCAGGGCCAACGCGCTGACCCGCTTCGCTTCGCCTGACTGCTGATTCGAGGCGATTAAATGCCCGTTCACCGTGGTGATCGCTTCGCGAAGTCCGCCGGTGATGCCGCCGCTGCTGCTAAAATAGGTGTCGGCGGCAAGGCGTGCGAGGCTCTCAAAAAACGCGGCGGGCGCGGTAGCCTGCCCGACGGGGGTCAGCAGAATAAAAAAGGTATCCCCTTCACGGATCCGGGGAGCACGTTTGGGCGCGGTTTCGGCTAAAGCACCAGGGGGCGGCATGCTGACGGCGCGCCCACCGACCACTAACAAATGTCCGGCAAATGCTTGTAACGGCATAACTTTTTCCCAGAGATAAAGTGTTCTATAGTAAATGGTAGATCAGGAACGTGCTTTTAGCGAACTGACTCCGTGATACAATAAAACTGTTCAAGGAGCATCCTATGGAAATTATTCT
>DATAMF010000691.1:0-3782 GCA_036260665.1 Aggregatilineaceae bacterium
GAAACTGCCATGTTTTGCGCCCATGAAGCGGTACAAATTCACGGTGGGATGGGGTATAGTAAGGAGCTGCCGGTAGAGCGGTATTTCCGCGATGCCAAAATTACCGAAATTTACGAAGGAACCAGCGAAATTCAGCGCGTCGTCATTGCGCGTAATGAGTTAGGCTTGCGCTGATCCTACCATTATCACCTGAGGAGATTCCCTTTTATGAGCGACGACGACGCACGCCGCGACCTTCCCAAAGAAGAAAAAACTGATAATTATACGGAGATGCTGCGCGATCTTCCCCGCCTGCGCTCTGCCGAAAAAGTCGAGGAAGAAGATAAAGTTTATGTCGCCCCTCCCCCCATGATCAGCCGTTTGGGTGGGGTGGCGCAAGGCTGCGGCGGCTTCATCGTCACCCTTGTCAGTCTGCCCATGCTGATCGCGGCCCTCGGTTATGGTTTCTATGTGTGGGGACCGGGCCTCTTTCTGGTGGGCGGCATCCTTCTCACCTTTGGAACCCTGGGCGCGTGGCGCGGGCGTCGTCTTCCGATTCTCATCGCGATGGGCACTATTTTGGTGCTGGCGTTCCTGCTTGGGCAGTGGGGTTCTTTTATCCAACCCACCGCCGTCCTGAGTCCGCTGCTTCAGTTGGGTGGTACCAATCTATCCCCGTACTACCAGATTTTTGTTCAGATCGGCATTTTTGCCCTTCTCGGCACCTTTGTAGCCCATTTGGTTGGGTTGTTCTACTGGCGCATGCTCAAAAAGCCCATCACACGACATATGGTCGCCTGGGGTGTCATGATTGTGGTGCTGCTCGCCATAGTCGGGCTGTTCCATGTCTTCACCCAGCAGCAGCGTACCGCCCTGCTCGAAGATAAACGCGACGATTGGCAGCAGGAAGCGCCCGCCGCCGCATCCATCGTGCTTGGCTCCAATACCAATATCGCCCTCGGCATCAGTTTCGTCAGCTTCGACGAAGACACCGACAACGAACGTTATAACTACCAGATCGCCGAACTGGAAGGCGTCTTGTCTACCGGAGCATCCCCCATTCGGATGGCCGTCAGCGGCGATATGCTCCTCGAAAAGCAGGAGCAGCGCATCTTCACTGATGACAAAGTAGCCGAAGGCCAGGACACCACCGAGCGCATCATGAACGCCGAAACCGACGAAGCCGCCTACATGGAAATCCTCGACAATTCCGGCCAGTCGCTCATGCTCTCCGACTACCGCACCTCGACCTATCTGGTAGTCAAAGCCGACGACGACGACAAAAAAATCACCTGGGATGAGTTCGCCCAGCTTCACACGGATCGGGTGCTTCACTATGCGGAACTCTACCACCCGGCTTATTATGAAATCGTCACTGAGCCGAGTCTCTACTATGCCTTTAGCTCCATCGAAGAACCCGACACCGACGAGGAGAAATTGCAGCAGTGGACCGATCACATTGAAGCGTTGAGCGCGGCGGTGGAAGAAGTCAGCCCTGACACGCAAGTCGGCGTGTTAATCAATATGTATATTGATGAAGATGTCGAACTTTACGATGCTGTCCTGGCGATGGATGGGATCGACTTCATCAGTATCAAAGCGTACCAGAACGCCGACCTCGATGAACTGGAAGACCTGCTGCAAGAACACGGGCATCCCCGTGATTTCGACAAGCAGTTATGGATCGCGGAAACATGGTATGGCTACTGTTTAGCACCCCAGCGCAGCATGGAGCTTGACTCGACGTGGCTGGAGGCAATCGTAGCCTTTGCCGCGAAGAACCGGATCGATGGCGTAATTTCCAGCGATTACGGCTGTTTCGTCCAACCGGGCGGCACATTGATGGCGTCTTCCCTCGACGCGGACGGGCGTACCGACGTATGGGAAACCTGGAAAAATCTGGTGAGCCAGAACAAATAACGCTCAAATAGGGGGCAGCACACCGGGTCGGACGGGCGGCGGCGTGTCGTGACTCAGCAAGAAGTCTTGTGCTTCTTCGCGGGTTCGAAACAGCCGGATCAGATCGTATTGCGAAATACGGTTGATCACATCAGCCACAATCTCGACCCGGTACCCACCCCCAACGGCGGCAATTCGTCCCCGGCGCGGGTGAAAGTTAATATTGCTGCCCAGGTACAGATAGACAGCGTCCATCGTAACATCGATCAGTTCGGAAGCTTCCAGCACGATATGAAGCAGACGGGGTGCTTCGTCTAAAATGAGACTAAGTTCTTCTAAGAAAATACTGGCGTCCTCGGCACGAACCATCCCGTACCACCGCGCGAGCAGAATCTTGTCGGGGAGCATCCAGGTTAATTCTATGGGCATCAGATCGACCTCACAAAAACTTTTATAGCGAGGTTCCGCTTGTCACTTTAGTATAGTGAATTTTGTCTAGCAGGAGAAATTCAAATGGCACATCGTATTAACCACGTCGCAATTGTGGTTGAAAATCTGGATACCGCGCTCAATTTTTGGCATGATGCGCTGGGCCTTCCCCTTCACAAAACCGAAGAAAATCCCGGCGAAAATGTGAATATTGCTTTTTTGCCGGTGGGTGAAAGCGAAGTTGAACTCCTGGAACCAACGAACCCCGACAGCGGCATCGGCAAATATCTGGCCCAAAAAGGTCAGGGCTTGCACCATGTCTGTGTTGAAGTCGAAGACCTCGACGCAAGCATGCAGCGTTTAGTTGATCACGGTGTCAAGCTGATCAACGAAACGCCCAAAATCCGCGATGACGGTACCCGTTATGTCTTTGTTCATCCCAAAAGCGCCTCCGGTGTGTTAGTCGAACTCTACGAACTGCCCAAGAAATAAGACCAAAGAGGACGTGATCACCCGTTCATGTCCTCAAATATTTATTTTTCTATATATTTTGGTTTGTATTTCGTAAAGAATATGCCTTTTGATTGCCAAATGCGTGTAACCTGTCATGGATTGTGAAAGAATAAATACTTTACGATCAGTATAATCTTATGTTCACGGGGGTAGTCAGGTGTACAGAAAACCATTTCAGGCCGACCACGAATATTTAGGCCAGACGCTGATCGACTTTGAATTGGCGGCTGGTGATGCTGCGCACGTCTGTTTTCAACAACATGGCCTTACGAATCTGTCGCCCGACACCTGGTATCCGGCCAGCACCTTCATCGCTGCGATTCGGGACATGCCTAAGCTTGACCTGGTAAGTGTAGGTCGGCGGCAGGCCGAATTGACCGACCTCCCCGACTATCTGTCGCTGCTCGAAGTGTTCGACGAAATGAATCAGCTTTACCTGCGCCGTAACCGGGGCAGCGATGTCGGCGACATTCAATGTGAGGTGCTTGGCCCAACCCATATCGCCCTGATTTTCCGCGTTCCCCAGCCCGATGACCTCTGGTATGGCATCTGCTGTGGTTATGTGCGCCGTTTCACCGCCCGTAACGCCTACTGCAAAGTGTATTACGATCCCGATCTGCCCCGCTGCGATCAGGGCGGTGATGTCACCGTGATTCACGTCGAGTGGTAGCAATCCCCTTGAATGGTTGAGCGTAGGGGCCATACGCCCCTACGCTTTCCGCACTGCCCCTCCTTTCTCCGCACGCGGCTAATCATTACCCACATCTTTTTTCCGTTGCTTTTTCGGCAGAATAGGGGGCGGCGTGGTAGGGGCGTATTGCATACGCCCCGCGTTCAATGCCCGTCCTTCGTAGGGGCGTGGGCTTGCCCCGCCCGCTTTTCCCCTCCTTTCTCCGCGTGCGGGGAAAGGAGGCCGGGAGGATAGGGGTGAGATTCGTAGGGGCAATTCACGAATTGCCCCG
>DATAMF010000692.1:0-5631 GCA_036260665.1 Aggregatilineaceae bacterium
CCCCGGTACGGACGCAGCACACCCAAACGCCCCACCCAACCCAATTCAGGATCGTCGCGGCCCCAGGCATTGCTGAGCGCTAACCCGGCGGCGGTATCACCATCGTAGGCCAGCAGCCACAGCGCCGGATCAAATTTTTCATCTTCAAGGTAATGCTTGCGCCACGCCTCATAATCCATGCGTGCGACCTGTCCGCCGCCATCCATAAACGAAGTTTGATCAACTTCATAGGCGGCCTGGGCATCCCGCGCGGGATCAAACGGGCGCAGCGTGAATCCGGCAGGCATAGGCACCGGATCGAGCGGCTGATCCAGCGGGATGCTCATCCGGTACGATCCGCGCAGTTCCTTGTAGCCTTCGGCTTGCGCCAGGGCCACCACACTGGGAACCTGCATATCGATAAACCACTGGATTAACACCGCCCTGTCCGGCTCCACAGCAGCCTCGCGGACGTGTGTTTCAAAGCGCGCTTCGGCGGTATGCAGCAGCCGCGTGCCAATGCCCTGCCGCCGGTAATCCGGGTGTACGCTCCCCCAGCAGAAACCCCAGACCTGATCGCCTTCCACATTATGAAATTCAACGTAGCAATGACCAATGAGCGTTCCATCCGGCGTCACGGCGACATAACAATCCTGTTCAGGATCATTATGCGCGGTCAGTTCATCGCGCATGGAGTCGGCATCATACCGTTCCTGCGCATGATCGACGTCAGCCGAAGCGTTTGTCACCTCGACCACCGCCGCCAGATCGTCCCAGCGGAATAAACGAATTAAGATGTCCATAGATTTCCTCCGGTTCAAGTGTAAACGAAAACGGAGGATTAGTTCAAGGGGGAGTTATGAATGGGGATCGACCAACAGGGGCCGCAAGTGGTTAACCAGAGTGAGCGCATTATCAACGGGCCGGGCGCAGTCGAGCAGCAGCACTTCACCCGCCTCACGCGGGCGGGCATGCGCAGCCGTGCTGACACGCAGGTGAAAGCGGTTCACGACTGTGTGCCCACCGCCCGGCGTCACGATATGCCCGCTGACAATCACCTGCTGCGCGGCAGGCGCATCGACGCTGAAGGCGCGCAAAAAATGCTGGCAGCCGTTGACATAAACGCGTTCGGTGACGCCCATCTCGTTTTGGGTGATCAGCGTATCCCACAGCAGTTTGAAACGCGGATCGCGCTCGGAGATCAGCAGGGCGCGCAGCAGATGCGAATAACGCGGATCGTCGTGGCCCTTAATCGCCAGCGTATAATGGGCCAGTTCGTCATACGCAATGCCATAAATCGCCGTGTACTGCCGGTATAACGATTCGAGATCATCCGCCTGGTGGATCATCGCGGTGGCGTCGTCCAGCAGGGCGCGGTGATCAAAGTGGCGCAGTTCCTCGACCTGCGAAATTACGTCGAGCGAGGGCCCCGCATGCGCGAGCATCACCCCCGCTTTGGTGCGGATATAAAAGGGTAGGCTTTCAAAAAACGACAGCACACGCTCCCGGTGATGGCCGAGCGCATGTTCAAAACGCGGCGTAAATTCGTTATCTCCCTTCGCCAACGAGACACCGTAAATATGCGGCATTTCGTGGTTGCCCAACAGCATGATCACATCTTTTGCGCCCAATTCATTGCGCAGCGCGATCAGGTCCAGCACCATTTTGACGCTGGAATCATCTGCGGGCTTGCCGTAACCGTGAATCAGATCGCCCAAAAAGATGAGATACTGGGCATCGCCGCGCCAGTAGAGGCGGCTGAACAGTTCGAGACAGCGGTCAAAGGCATCGCGGTCCCCGTGCAGATCGGTGACAATCATCGCAACGCCTTCGGTGAGGTTCAGGAAACGATCCGGCATAACAACCTTTACTTGACCCAAGGATAATATGGCGGAGTATAACACAAAGAAAAACCGGATTGAATATGCCGAAAGTCACGGCACATCGAGTCTTGCCGCCTGCCTTACCCTTTCCGCTATAATATTTGTGAAGAATTGTTTTATGTGGCGCAACTTAAGGAGCAGACACGTGAAAACCCCGATTCATGTAGCGGTCACTGGTGGAGCTGGGCAAATTGGATACAGTTTGTTGTTCCGGCTGGTCAACGGCGAAACCTTCGGAGCCGATCAGCCTCTCGTGTTACAGGTTCTCGAAATCACTGAAGCGCTCGACTCCCTGCGCGGCGTGGTGATGGAACTGGAAGACTGCGCGTATCCGCTGTTACAAAATATCATCATCAGCGACGATCCCAAAGTGATCTTCAAAGATGCGAACTGGGCGCTGCTGGTCGGTGGCAAACCGCGCGGCAAAGGCCAGGAACGCGCCGATGTCATCAAAGACAACGCCCCCATTTTTACCACGCAGGGCCGCGCCATCAACGACTACGCCGCGAGTGATGTCAAAATTCTGGTCGTCGCCAACCCATGCAACACCAACGCCCTGATCGCTCATAAAAGCGCGCCGGACGTGCCCGCCGCGCGCTGGATGGCGATGACCCGGCTGGACCAGAACCGCGCCGCCACGCAGATCGCACAGAAAGCAGGCGTGCCCGTCACCGCCGTGACCAATCTCACCATTTGGGGCAACCACAGCCCGACGATGTTCCCGGATTTTGAAAACGCGCTGATCGAAGGCCGCCCTGCCCTGGATGTGATCCCGGATCGGGCGTGGTTCGAGGGTGATTTCCTGAAGACGGTGCAGCAGCGCGGCAAAGCCGTCATCGACGCGCGCGGCAAAAGCAGCGCCGCCAGCGCCGCCAACGCCGTCGTGAACCATGTCCAGACGCTGCTCAAACCTACTGCCAGCTTCAGCGGCGCGATTCTCTCCGATGGTAATCCCTACGGTATCCCCGAAGGGCTGATCTATTCCTTCCCGCTGCGAACCAGGGGCGATGGTTCCTACGAACCGATCCAGGGGGTGCAGTTAAGCGACTATGCACGCGGCAAACTGCAAATTTCGACCAACGAACTGCTGGAAGAAAAAGAGGCCGTAGCCGACCTGTTGAAATAGCGGTATGATGGGACGATTGAGTTCGGGCGGCGTGGGCATCTTGCTCGCGCCGCGCTTCGTGTACAGAGAGAAAACCCAATGACCGCGTTCGCCCGCCGCTGGCTGCTGCCGCTGCTGATCATCCTCCTCCTGAACCTGATCCTGTCGATCCGCCTGATGCCCACCGTCGTCTCGCAGGGCCGCGACAACGGCATTTATTCCTACACAGCGAAGGTCATGCTCGACGGCGGGACGCTGTATAAAGACGCATGGGATAACAAGCTCCCCGCGATTTACTTCATTGATATGCTGGCGTTTGTGCTGTTCGGCACCAACCGCTGGGCGCTGTGGATCATGGAATTTATTTTGATCACGGGGGCGGCGCTGGCGCTGTACAGCCTGTTCCGCCGCTTAACCAAGCGCCGTATTGTGATCTGGAGCACCGTGCTGATCTTTCTGATCTTCGCGCGCCACCCGGATCTGATCTGGGATGTGGATTTTCCCGAACCGGTGGCCCTGCTGCCCCAGGCCCTGTTTTTTATGCTTAGTTATCACCTGTTTACGAATCCCAGTGGCCGCACCGCGTTTGTGATGGGGTTGGTGTCGAGCGTTATGTTTTTGATCAAACAGACGACGGTGGGTATGGTGCTGGTCTTCATCCCGGCGATTCTGATCACCAACCACCCGATCCTGCACCACCCGCGCCGCTGGCGTTATCTGGGCCTGATCATCCTGGGCGGGCTGACCGGGTTGGGTGCCATGTTAGGGTATCTGGTGGTCAACGGCATTGTTGAAGACGCCTGGCGCGCGGGTTTTATGCACGCCCGTGTGTTTCACCAATGGGTCAGTCTGGGCTATCCCAACCAATCCACGTTTGTCGATTCCGTGCGCGAAACGCTCACTAAGTCGGCCTTTAAGGGCGTGATGGGTCCGATTCTGCCCTTCGCCGGGATCGGTGCCCTGCTGGCGATCATCCGGCAGCTTCAGGTCCGCACCAGCGACGAGCCAACCCTCCGCGCCCGCGCCACCATCAGCATCTGGGCGCTGCTGGCGTTCCCGGCGGATGTATTACTGACCAACCTCACGGTGCGCAGCTACGAGCATTATTATGTCGCGGCCATCATGGGTATGACGCTGCTGATCGGCCTGGGGTTGGATGCGCTGTGGAACGGTTACGACTATTTCAAAACCTCGCCTAAACCCGCCTACCATCGTTTCCGGTGGGTGATGGCGCTGGTGATTGTGGCATCCCTCGGCTACATCTTCATCGGCTACGGGACACGCACCGCTGAAAAAGCCCGTCTGCGCCTGGAAGCCGCCGATTGGGACATCACCGGGCCGCTGCGCGAGGCCGAACAGCCGATCATCGATTTTGTCAAAGCCAACACCGAGCCGGACGATAGGGTTTGGGTGTGGGGCGCGACGACCTCGATCAATTTCCAGTCCAAACGTGACAGCCCAACGCAATACCACTACGCTTATCCGCTGATCGTGCCGGACTATACGACGGATGACATGCTTGAAGAAGTCGTGCGCGATCTGGACACCCACCAGACGCGGCTGATCATTGACCGGGCGTGGAAAGACGGCACGCGCATCCCGCCATTGGACCCCGCGCGACGTGATCCCTGGTACCGGATCGGCGGGCGGCGCGATGCGGTGATGCCCGACCTCATCTGGGAATGGATTCAAGCCAACTGCGACCCGGCGATCTCCTTTGATCGCGGGCGGCAGTATATTTATTTCTGCCATTAAAAACGGGAATCTCACCCCCAACCCTATTGGTTATGCAACGTTGTAGGGGCAATTCATGAATTGCCCCTACGAAATCGTTTGGCTGGGAAAAATAGAACCATGTTAGCGAACGTTTAATCGCCGCCGTGCCGCCCGCGCTTCAACCGGTCTTGCAGCGCCTTCAACCCGCTCAGATCGCCGTTCATAATCAGAATCGACTGCTCCGGCCACGTTTCCGGCGCGAGCAGTTTGGGGTTCAGTTTGGCGTCCTGCAAAATTCCGCGTAATTGTTCAGGATCAGCTTTGGCAAGCTGCGCAAAGGTCGTGATCCCCGCCGCATATAACACGCTCTGCGACTTCGGCCCGATCCCCTCGATCTGCGTCAGCTCGTCATGCTGTTCGCCGCGCACGATCCGTTTTTGCGCGTCACTCACCGCGCTCAAATCGCCAAACATAATTCGCTTAGCCTGCGCGGGCCATGTTTCCGCTTTGCTGGCCCGTGCGCCGTGCGCCTGCGCCGCTGCGATCAAATCTTCCGGTGCGGCCTCGGCAACCTGCGCAAAAGTCGTGATCCCCGCTGCGGCTAAGGCCTGCGCCGTCTTATCACCAATCCCTTCGATCAAGGTCAGATCATCCGGCGTGCGGGCTTCTGTCGCCGGAACAGCGGGAGCCGTTTCGACTTCATATTCAACGGGCGGCGGCACATGCGCCGGAGGCTGTACCGGGGCGGCCTGTTCACGCCCCGCCGGGACCGCATCGCCCAGCCGAATATCAGCCGCCGTCTCATAAGGCGGAATCTCAACCGCTTCTTCGGGTTGGGCCGCTCCATGTTCGCCCGTATAATGCGGCGTTTGCAGATCATCAAAGTGTGTCCAGGGTTTCACGACATACAGCCAGAAACCCACGCGGAATTTTGCAGGACGCCAAACT
>DATAMF010000695.1:0-4289 GCA_036260665.1 Aggregatilineaceae bacterium
TACTGATCCAGATAGTCGGCGGGGCGGATCGTCTTCAGCCAGTCGCTTTCACCGTCCAGCGTGGCGAACAGTTTTTTCATGTAGCCGTTTGCGCCCCAGTTATGTTCATACGTGCCCGGCCACACGCCGAACTTTTCGCCATCGTCGCCCATAAAGGCCAGTTTGGGCTGCATCGTGGGCAGCGGCTGGTGTTCGTGTTCGCGCAGCCATTCGATCAGCGTCGGTACTAAATCCCAGGGGATCGCGTAGCGCAGATAGCTGAGCGTCGGGAAAACGCGCACCGTGTAACCCTGTTCTTCGCTGACAAAATAACCGAACAGATCCGCGTCTTTATTAAAACCCACCGCCTCAAAATGCGTATCGTCAATGATCACATACTCGATTCCCGCCTGCGCAATCGGCTTGACAAGGTGCGGCTCCCAGACGCGTTCCGCCAGCCACATGCCGCGCGGGGTCATCCCGAACATATCTTCCACCGCCGCGCTGAGTTTGCGAATCTGGCCGATCTTATCTGCGTCGGGCAGGGTGGTCAGAATCGGCTCGTAATAACCGCCCGACAGCACTTCTAACTGGCCGCGCTGCACCAAAGCCCGAATCCGTTCGATCAGCGGCTGCTGTTTGGCAACCAGATAGTCCAGCAGACTGCCCGTAAAATGAATCCCGCACTGGATGCCGGGATGCTGCTCCATCAACTGGATAAAGGGTTTATAGGCTGTTTCGACGCAGTGGTCGTTGACAAACTCGAACTGTCCAACCGGCTGGTGATTGTGAAACACAAGAGACAGGCAGATGCTCATGGGATCCCCTTCGCATGTTGGGTGACAGCGGGGATTTTAACACAAAAATCGAATGGTTGAGGTTTTGTGCGAGGCTAAAACGCAATGAAGGGGGTAGATGCCCCCTCATCGAAACAAACAGTAGAAACTGCAACTCTCAATTACGATACAGTGGTGTGCTCAGTCCCGTATCGGCCCAGGTACCTTGGTGAATATAGCTGGGGCCGTCAGCCGGAATGACCAGGAAACGCTCGTCTTGGGGGTTGGAAGTCGGATAATCAAACTGCTGCTGCCGAACCCGGCGTAACGCCCGGCCCATCATCAGGCCAACAGCGGTTGAACCGACAAACCAGGATGCGCAGAAGATGAGACCGTTCTTCATAGGATATTCTCCACTTCTTTATACTTTGTTTACTTTATTTTATTTTTTGCCGCTTGTCAAGCAATCTTAATGATTAAGGACAAGAGTACTAGCACCCCTTCCGCGCTGTGCTAGAATTAGAAGTGCTTTATCTTGCGCGCCAATGGGGTTGGAGGGGTATGGTTCATGCTGTATAACGTTTTGATCGTTGAGGATGATCGCCTGATGGCACAAACCCTTGCGGCACAGCTTGGCGCGTTGGGCCATACTGTCGTCATTGCCTACAGCCCACGCATGGCGATCCACAATTTGAGTGAAGTTATCCCGGACCTCATTTTTATGGATGTTAATATGCCAGGGGTGAACGGGCTGGAGGTGCTGCGCTTTCTGCGCCGCGATCCCGCGACCTCTAAAGTGCCGGTCATTATCGTCACCGCCGAGGAATCCCCGACGGTCCGCCAGTCGGCCCTGGAATCCGGGGCGAATGAGTTTCTGGTCAAGCCGCCCATGTTAGAAGACATCGAAGCCGCTATTACCCGCATTATGGAGAAGAACAACCACGCGGAATAATAAAAAAAGGGCATCCCGCCCCAACCAGGATGCCCCTGCCGTTTAGCTATTGGAGATAAGCTTGTTTGTGCTTATGCCCCGTCGTAAAACGGCGGCGATGCGTCACCAGATAACCCTGAATGGGACGCTGGGTGCGCATCAGTAAGGTATAATCGTGCCGCCGTCGGCCACTGAAACTGTACGAAAAACGCCCCCGATAGGGTTGGGGAAGCTGTCTTTTGATGCTGATAAAGGCCCGGTCAGAAGTAAGCTTGCGGTTTTCGGACGAAAGTCTTTGCTGTGAGGACATGAGATACACCCCGTTTCTCTTGAGCGTAAAATGACAACCGCTGAGTGACGTTAGTGTGCGCCCTGTTGGCGCGCCCCTGGGGCTTTGATCGATCATATCACAATTACGATCCCATGACTATCATGGGCAGGTGTTTTGATACGGTTCGTCTTCCACATAACTCGCCCATTCCGCGTGGGTCATGTTCCGCCCCGCCACCCGGCACGCCCGCGCGATCAGTTGCTCAATGCTCTCATCCGTGAAAAGCTGCGCGTTCGGATCATCCACCGTTTCATCCAGTTCGGTTTCGGTGGGAATATTCCACACAATCACGTCGTTCTGATAATCAATCGACGCCATCCCCCGTCCTTCCGGGCTGAAGGCAAAGCTCCAGGGCGCGGCCTGATGCCCGGTCAGATACGAGATTCCCCAGTGGTTGCTCGCCCGCCACAGGATCATATTCTGATCTTTCCCCAGCGACGCCAAGACCGTATCATCCCCGCCAAACCCCACCGCATCGATCCACCCTGTGTCGCCCACATGATAAATCGGCGGCGGCGAAATCAACTGGCCGCGCGTGCTGTACACCGGTTCCGGTTCTTTGATACTCGTGCCGTCGCTCAGCTTCCACACCACCACGCTGCCGCGCTCATCCCCCGACGCCACCATTTGTCCATAGTGACTGAACGCCAACGACTGCACACGCCAGTCATGGACCCCGGATAGATAAGCGATTTCCTGCACGTCGGGTACGCTCCACACCCGCACATCAAAATAATCATTGGTCGCCAGCATACTCCCATCGCTGCTGAACGCCGCCACACCGAGCGGGAAGCCGGTGGTTGCCGTGACCGGCCCGCCCACCGTGTAGCCATCCCACAAATCCCAAAACGACAGTTGATCATAGTCGCCAATCGCCGCGTAGCGTCCGTCCGGGCTGATCGCCAGCACCACCGGGCCTTCCGGGGAGGATGAATCAAACGGCAGGGGGAGGACGTTGCTTTCATCGTTGTACATATCCCACCGGATCACCGAATGCGGCGTGTATTCAATCAACGTGCCGCTGTCACTCGTCCACAACAGATTCCCGCCACTGTAAGGCAGGGGATCGCGCGCGGTCTGCATCGAGTTCACATCCAGAAATGCGATCTCACCGTCCCCGCAGCCGCCCTCGCTGCTGTAATCCCACAGTCGGCAGCGCCCCGCCGCCAGCATCGATCCATCCGGGCTGAAAGCCAGCGCCTGCCGAGGAAAAAGAAAATCATATTCCTGGGAGGGGCGATCAGGCGACTGCCAGTAGGCGTTCAGATAGCGGTTGGCATTCAGCGCGTTGAGCAGCGCCAGCCGTGACTGTGCCGTTTCGGTGAACTGGTTGGCCTGCGCCGCCAGCAGCAGCGCCAGGTCCGGCTGCGCGTCCAGCACTTCGCCCGACGACACCGCCAGTTTATTCGCCAGCGCGATCTGCGATTGTTCGGCGCGGCCTTTTTCGGCTTCTTCCTTTTGCAGCGACTGGTACAGTGCCACCACGCCCACCGCTGCCAGCGCGACCACCACCAGCAGCGTGATCACGCTCACCACGCGCCGCCGGGCGCGGGCGGCCTGTCGGCTGGCGCGGATAAAATCGACCTGCATCATCGCCGGGGGTGGGTCCTGGCCGGGGCTGGCCGCGAGCCAGCGTTCCGCCTCGCGCAGCCCTTCGCCGCGCAGGGCAAAACTCGCGCTGCGCCGCCGCGCCTCCCATTCCAGCGCCCGCACCGTGAGCTGCGTGTGAAATTCCACGTAGGGCAGGTTGATCCGGATCGCACGGATGACTTCCGGCACCGCCTGGTAAAAATTGCGCTCGTCGATGTTGATGAAGTTCCGCGCCTGGAGAAAGGCCCAGTTTTGGGCCGCGCTGATCGGCTCCCGTTCGGGATTCGCCCAGATCATCGGCTGGATGCGCGGCACCGTGCCATCGTGGAACACGTCGCGGAAAAGCAGAGGGACGATCTTTTTGTGCCGTTTGATGGCGTGCGCCACTTCCCAGTTACACACTTCCGAGGTCAGCGAATCGGGGCTGATGACACACAGAAACACGTTCGCGCCATCGATCCCCTGCCGGATCGCGCGCCACCACTCCGCGCTTTTGGGAATATCTTCGGTATCCAGCCACGCATCGATCCCCGCCATCCGCAGTTGCTGCTGCAAAGCCAGCGCGAATTCTTTGTTGCGGCGCGAATAGGAAATAAAAACCTCGTTGGCTTTTGGTATTCCGCGGCCACGCATCATAGTTCAGTTCCCCCTTATATGTCGCTGAGCAAACGCGCGTAGTCAA
>DATAMF010000696.1:0-19341 GCA_036260665.1 Aggregatilineaceae bacterium
GACCTTAACCCCGGATCCGCTTCTGAGGACACAGGCGATCCAGGCGGCGTCTTATGTTCCGCAGGAGCATTACATTTTGTTCAGGCTGGACATCGCCTTCGCATTTATGAATGTCTATATCGAAGGCCAAGCCAGCCCTCAACGCTGGCAAGCCGAAAGGGGCGGGGAGTAAATTTCCCCGCCCGCGAATGTAATCGGTTTATTCGGGCATGACCTCGTAGGCCTGCCCTTCCCAGACAAAGAGCACATGATCGCCCAGCGCGAGGAATTCACCCACCATCGGATCAAGGTCGAGGAGGGCGAAGTATTCGTCGCTGAGGAATGTCACCGGGGCAGGAGTCATCTCGTCGGCATTGTAGAGCGTGTCGATCCACATATTGTCACGCCAGACAAAGGTCCGATCACCGGCATATTCAATCGGCTGGCTGCCGCCGTAGTATTCACCGGACGTCTCATCGTCCTTTTCGCGATCCATGGGGGCGGTCATCGTTGGAGCTATCATCGGCGCTTCAGCAGCGGCCATATCTGCCGAGGATTCAGCGGCCTGCACCGCCCCTTCGCCGGAGGGGGCTGCATTCGCCATGCCCGCATCGGCTTCAAACTGCACCTGGGCCTCTTCGACGCCGGTTTGCGTGAAGATGTCCTGCTCCTGGATCAGGAAGGAGGTGTAGGGGGTGATGATGCCGTAGCGGATGCTCAGGCGCACAATGCTGTCCACCAATTCGGGATTTTCACCATAGAGCCGGATGGAGTTGAGCATTGCGCCGATCTTGCGGGTAGCCCACAGGCGCGGGATGAACACTTGCCCGCCTGCATGCGAGGGGAAATCCACCCGGTACTGATAGACCTTCGCCTCACCATTTAACTCACCTGTTAGCGTAACGGTGGCGGGGCCATCGCCGCGATAACGCCCAACCACGATCAACTGTGTTCCGGCGAACAGATCGGGCAGCGGGGCATTAGGATAGAAGTCTTCGATGATCAGATTGTCTACTTCAAGACCAATATTCGTCAGGACAGGGGAACTGATCTTGTTGTAGAGGCTGCTCACTTCATCGTCGATGCGTTCATCCTGACTGACATAGGTACCCGCGCCGCGAAACGCCTGATAAAGCTGGTCGAGCAGCACGGTATCGACATCGTAACCCACACCGAAGGTGAAAATGCGAACATTGGGCTTGGCAGCGTCCTGCACGTTGCTCAAGATGGCGGGGGTTTCCACCGTGCCTTCAGTGGCAAGGCCATCCGTCAGAAACAGGATCACGGCAGAGCGTTCGGGGTCGGCGAGCTGCATGGCGGTGGTAAGGGCCAGATTGATGTCTGTGCCGCCTTCAGCCTCCAGGCCACTGATCCAGTCCTTCGCGGCAGATGCTTCGGATACGGGCTGAAGATCATTGGCGTAGATGCGGTAGCCCGTGCTGAAGAGGATGACGTTAAAACGATCCCGCTCGTTGAGATTATCCAGCACGAATTTGGCCGCATCGCGCGCCTGTTCCCATTTGGGACCATACATTGAGCCGGATTGATCGAGCACGATGATCACATCTTTGGGGATGACGCGATCCTGATCCACGTGGACGGGGGGGGTGATCATCAGCGTGAAAAAGCCATCTTCGTTGGCGCTCTCGCGATAGGTTAGCAGATTAGCGCTGATCTCGTCGCTCGCCAGGCCATAAAACAGGCTGAAATCGGTCAGTTCGCGCATGTAGCTGGATTCGTAACCGACGCGAAATTCGTGATCGCTCTCGCGGACAATGGCGACCTGATGGGTGGGTGAATAGATGGTGCTGATTGGCTCATCCGACACGACATGGATGCTGAGGCTGGTGCTTTCCACCGGGCGCTTAGTGAACTGATCGGTGCGCAGCGAATAATCGTACTGCACCAGGCCGTTTTCGGCGGGTAACAATTGGCCGTATTCGATCTCAATTTTCACTTCGCTGTTGGGCTGGATGGGAAACACACTGGCCTGGATCGCGCCCGCGCCGACATATTCGAGCAGGGCCGGATCACGCATCTGGCGCACGATTTGATCGTAAATTTCGCGGGCTTGCTCGGCGTCGAGAATTTTCGCTTCAATGGGTACGCCGTTCACCCACATGATGAGATCGGATACAGCCGCGCCGACAGGCAAAGGGAACACATAGGTACCCTCGGCCATAGTCGAACTATCATTATAAAAGACCTGCTCGATATGGGTGGTCGCGATCTGGTTGTCGATCTCAACCGAAACTCGATGGGAGCGGATCACGACACCGGAAGTTTGGAAGAAGGTGCTGGCTTCGCTGGGGCTGACTCCAAAGGTGACGGTCAGCAGGATGGTCAACAAAAACAGAGTCCCAATGCGCCTCATTTTTATGCTCTCCAAAAGACTTGATGGGGTTCGTTGTCTCTAAGACGATGAGCCATGAATAAAGGTTCCCGATATGCTTTTTTCGGGGTGTTGGGGCATACTAATCTACACAACCGCAAAAACGCAAGATACGGACAAAAGATGATGGTTGATCGCAAACTCAATGTGGAAATAAACGCCGACGACCTGATGGAGATGATCCATCATTTGAGCGTAGAAATTGGCCCGCGCCATCCGACCAGCCGCGCCGAACGCGAGGCGGCTGAGTATGTGTACCAGACGATCTCGACGATCAAAGGCGAACGGTGGGAACTGATCGAGCAGCCGTTCCGCAGTGTGGATGGATTCCGCTACCGGACGGCCCCGCTGGGACTGCTGGCTGGGCTGGTACAGCTTTTTGGCCTGCGTCAAGACCGACAGAGCCAATTTGTAAGCGGTGTGGTATCGGTCGGGCTGAGTATCATGCTGCGGGATGCCTTCCTGGGGCGGTCATCGGTATGGGAAGCCTGGATGCCGCGCGGTGAATCACAGAATGTGATTGTCCGTATTCCACCGCGTCACAAGGCGACACGCCGCGTGGTCTATATGGCGCACCTGGATTCGGGCGTAAGCCGGATCACGACTCACCCCCGTATTGTGCGAGAACTGCCCCGCACTTATGGCATTCTGACGGTGTTCGCCCTGGTGGGCGGGGTACTCACGGCGCTGTCGGGCAAAAATCAGCGCTGGCGCACGATCCGCTCCTTGATTGGCGGCGGCGAACTCGTCAGTTCGGCACTCTCGGTGCTGGATGAGATGGGACCGAATATCGCCGGGGCCAACGGGAATGCATCAGGGGTGGCGGTGCTGCTGGGATTGGCGGATACGCTGCGGCAGCGGGCGCTGGATAATACCGAAGTGGTCCTGGTCTTTACCGGAGCCGAAACCGCAGTTTCAACCGGAGCCGAAGCCCTGGTTACAGAATATGGCAAAGCGTGGGAGGACGCGCTGTGGGTTGTGGTAAGCAACGTGGGCCAAGGCGAACTCTGTTGGGTAACACGGCACGGCATCAGCCCGTATGCCCACTATCACCCCCATCCTGACGCGGTGCGGGTCATGGAACGCGTTGCCGAAGTCCGGCCTGATCTGGGATTGATGGGCAAGGAAATGCTGACCGTGGATGAAGCCGCGCTGCTGTGGGATCGGGATCTCCAGGTGGTGGCGTTAATGGGGTATGATCGGGTCACGGGGGCAATTCCCAACTGGCGGCAAAACAGCGATACAATTCACGAAATTGATACCGCTACGCTTGAACGGGCAGCGCATACGGTATGGACTACGGCGCGGGTCGTTGATCAAGCCGACGAATGGCCGCTGGTTCCGTAAGCAACCATTGCCGGTCAATTTAGGACTTGCTAAACTCTACCCGGTTCGGTTATCATTAACCAATCGCACATTTGTTCAACTGGCTTAAAGGATTGGCCCATGAGCGACGAACACAAACCAGAGTGGTTGGACGAGTTCGAAAATCTCGCCAATGAACAGTTGGACGATGGGTCTGCCTGTGAGCAGATTCATCCGATTGTGGCCTCCTGGTATGAAGAAGTGATGTCAGGCGATCCGCCCGAGTCGCGAGATTCGGTCTGGCAGGCGCTGCGATGTCTGACCACCGAAGTTCTGGGCGATATGCCCCCGGAAATTGCCGATATGTTAGAAGGCAAAGAATTAGACGAAGAACTGTCCGATTGGATTACGGAAGTGCTGTTGGTGGGGCGGGCTTTTCAACTCGCGCTGGATAAAGGGCGGCTCGACGATCTTTAGATCACCGCCGAAAATACAAATAAAAACCTCTTGGAGGGCGCCCTCCAAGAGGTTTTTTATTTAAGCAGGCGTCGTACGTTGGGCGGCGCGTGCTCCGCGTTCGACCACGGCATAGATCAGCAGCAGAATCGCGGTAACGCCGATCAATCCGACGCCAGTACCAAACAGCGCCAGAAAATGCAGGCCGACGAACAACCCCGCGATGATAAACGGCAGGACGCTGCTCAGACTGGAGCAGGCGAGATAATGGAAGAGTTCGGCTGGTAAACCACCGAGAATAGGTTCCGCTTTTTTGGACGACCGGGCGATTTTGATACCCAAGACTAAGCCGAGTGCGATACCGATCAGGAGAGCAATTAACCAGTCAGCCATCTGTCACGCTCCTAGAATAAGGTATAGATTAGCGGACCACCACCACTCGCTGAACCAAAGAGGATCAGCGCACCGAAGATGATCAGGGCAATGATCATCGGGATCAGCCACCACATTTTGGCTGCCCACAGAAAAGCAAACAGTTCGCCCAGAATGCCCAGGCGGGTTTTCATCCCGCTAAACCGGCCTGGACGGTACGGGGTAGATTGATTGGTCATAGGTTATCTCGTCTCTTTGCCGACCAAAAAACGTTCGATCATCAGCCAGTCGATACCGCTGTTGCTGAAGGTCCACCACGCATTAGCCGGTGAGCTTACGATAGGTTCGCCGCGCAAATTGAACGAGGTGTTCATCAGAATGGGAACACCAGTGGCTTCACCAAAGCGGCGGACGAGTTCATAATAACGCGGGTTGGTTTCATGATCAATAGTCTGCAAGCGTCCGGTGCCGCCTTCGTGTGTGGTCGCTTTGGCCGCGTCGATTTTATCGGGTTTGACTGGGCTGACCATAAGCATGAAACTCGCGGGAGCACTCTGTTCGACATTCGGAAAGTCGAAGTATTCGGCGGCGCGTTCGGCAGGCACCACCGGGGCAAACGGGCGGAAGGGTTCGCGGAACTTGATCTTGGTGTTGACGATGTCTTTCATCTCAGATCGGCGTGGGTCAGCCAGAATACTGCGGTTGCCCAAGGCGCGCGGACCCCATTCGAAGCGGCCCTGGAACAAGCCAATCACTTTCTGGTCAACAATTTCATTCACCACGCGATCAATCAGCTTGTCGTCGTCCTCAAAATACTGGTAAGGGATGCCCTGGCTGTCAAGGAAGGCGCGGATCTGGGCATCAGTATAATCTTCGCCGTAGTACGTATTGGTCATGACGTACTTACGCGGCTGGTTCAGGATGATGTGGTAGGCCCACAGCGCCGCGCCCAACGCCCCGCCATCATCCCCAGCCGCCGGCTGAATCCAGATTTCTTCAAACGGCGTTTGCTCCAGAATCTTGAAGTTCGCCACACTGTTGAGCGCAACCCCGCCCGCCATCACCAGCTTTTTGGATTTGGTCTTTTCATAGAGCGCATTCGCCATCGCCACAATCGCTTCTTCGGTCACACATTGGACGCTGGCGGCGATGTCGGCGTAATACTGGTTGCGTTCAACCGCTTCTTTTTCTCCGGCGCGGTGGGGAGCACTGCGGGCGGTGAAGAAGTCGCTGTTATGAACACGCGGCTGACCAAACAGATCAGTAAATTTGCGGTTAAAGCTGCGTTGGGCGGAATAGTGGTAGGCGAAATACTCCATGTTCAGATCGAAGCTGCCATCCTGGTTGATGTTGATCAGCTTCTTGACCTTATCCATAAAGCGGGGTTCGCCATAAGGCGACATGCCCATCACTTTGTATTCGCCCTCGTTGACTTCAAAACCGAGGAACGCCGTGAAGGCCGAATAGAACAGCCCAATCGAATGGGGGAAACGCTGTTCCCAGAACAGATCGATCTGGTTGCTGCCCTGGCCGTTCCAGTTGGCACGGGCCTGGCCCATCGTGGTGGTGGTCCACTCGCCCACCCCATCGACGGTGAGTACGGCGGCTTCATCGTAGGGCGAGGCAAAAAAGGCGCTGGCGGCATGCGACATATGATGATCGCAGAACAGGATTTTTTCCGCCGGGACACCCAAATGGGTTTGGAGTAGACTTTTGATCCAGAACTTTTCGGAAATATAGGCGGTTACGGCTTCGCGCCAGAAATCCCAGGAGCGGGGGAAGGTGCCGAGCGCGGTTTGCAGGATGCGCCCGATCTTCACCATCGGTTTTTCATAAAAAACCACATAATCCAGGTCTGGCCCCTGGATTCCGGCGCGCTTGAGGCAAAAATCAATCGCCATCGAGGGGAAGCCGCTGTCGTGCTTTTTGCGCGTCAGGCGTTCTTCCATCGAGGCCGCGACGAGTTCACCATCGCGCAGCAGCGCCGCCGCCGAGTCGTGATAAAAACAAGAAATGCCGAGAATGTCCATTAAAACTGCCTCCGTGCGTCATCAGGATGGGTGCCTACCGGGGCGCGGTCCAACCATTTGGCGGGATGTTTGCGAAGCTGAAGTGGATCGCTGAACAGACGCACAGCCAGAGCGAATGGAACGAAGATCGTGAAATAGAAAATGACGGCAAACAGCCGTCCGTAGAAGTCGCCGGTCATTTCCCCAATGGTTTTCCAGCGCTTCCAGGCGAGAGAAACGAGTTCTGACAAAGTGGTACCCTCTCAAACTCTGGCACCGAACCTAGTGCCGTGAACATTATACAAATCGCAGGTTCAGAGTCAATAGCGTCAGGGAAGCGTTGAGTTGAAAAAGCGGGCAGATTGGGGAACCTGCCCGCTTTGGTACAGCTATTCAGCGGGTTCTGTTGCCACCGCCGTTGCTTCAGCGGTCGCTTCAACCGTCGCAGCGGATTCCACAGTAGAGTCAGCGTTTACTTCAGCAGTCGCTTCGGGCGTCACCACCGGAACAAACGCAGGCAGCGTGCGGGTCGCTTCGGGCAGAATAATAAAACCATCGAGCAGGGCGCGGCGAGCATCCGTCAGCAGGGTGCGCTGAACTTCATCTTGCAGCCCGGCAAAACTTTCGGCATCCAGCAGGTTGACATCGGAGAGGTTAAGCTGCATATCCGCCACAATCAGACGGGAATCCGGTCCATTGAGCAGCGCGACCAACCCACTCTGGATGTCGTTCGACGCCGCGCGGAACGTATAAGCCACCGCGTAACCTTCGCCCATTTCGTGCTGGATACGCGCCGTGCCCAGAATCGACACCGCGCTCAGATTAGCGGTTGCCCATTGGCTGGCCGTTTCGTCGGAATCAACCGTGAAATCCTCGACGGACTGAACCAAAATTGTCATCTCCAAATCGGGAATATCCACATTAAACCGAATCCGTTCGCCCGGACCACCCGAAACCCGCGTCCACTCGCCCGGATATTTGATCGCGTAGCCCCAGCGGGAATCGGAAAATGTTTGCCAGAACTGTGGGAGTTTCTGCAAGTCGGGATAACCGAAGAAACCGGGAACTACCAGATTTTGCAACACATCGAGCAACCCCGGATCATTTGCCGGGACGACAATACGCGTGCTGTAGAGCCACGTTCCTTCCAGGCGTGAAATGTCACGCCCGACATAATTCGCCCCTTTGGACACCAGATCAAAATCGCTGATGACGGAATTTTCGGTGATCTGGCGGTTGGTTTCAGTAAAACGCTCGTAGCCCGTTGCATTACCCTGATCATCAAGCTGACCGAGCCATGCGCCCTTAAAATACGTCTCGGTGAGATAGTTCTGGCTGAAGGACTCCAACGAGGCGTATTCAACGCCCGGCACCACGTAGTTGTGGATCACCACCTGGCGCGGTATGCTCTGGAAAATAACGCCGGGAGCATTGGTGTTCGGGCCGCTCTGGTTTTCATTGGGAGCTTCCCAATCCGACCCGGCAGGCCGGAACGCCTGAAAGTAACCGCTGCTATGGACATAGGGGGACAGTCCGCCAAACTGCGGATTGGCGTCGGGCGTCGGCAGCACAACTTTGGTCGAAGCGGGTGCGGATGTCGGCTCGGTGTTCGGCTGCGGAGTCGGATTGTTGTTGTCGTCCCCGGTATTGGTCGCAACAAGGCTGAACACAAACGTAAAAATGACCATCAACCCAATAACAACGCTCAGAATTTGAGCATTACGGCGGTTCTGGTTTTTTTGACGAGACGCCATAGCGTTACGTGCTCCTAATGGTTACGAATTGCGCGGAACAACTATACCGCGAAATAGCTGTAGAGGAAGAGTCAATGTTACCTGATGACCACCCCACTCCTCAAGGGGCAGAAGTCGAGCCGATCAGCCCGCAGGACGCGGAAGTAATTTTGAAACAGGCCTTGGAGCCGTATCTGGCGGATGGTTGGCGGGTGTTGGATCAAAGCGCGTATTATGCGCGGTTGACACGGGGCATGCGTAATCTCGACATCCGAATTGATCTGCTGGGCGAGGTTGAAACGCAGGATGCCGAACTAACCCCGCTGCAAGACAGCGGGCGTTTGGCGGCGTGGATGCTGCTGCTGGCGACGATATTGGTGGTAATGGCGCTGGCCTCAGCGCTCGGCATTATATAAATTGTATGTAACATTGTTTATCTATTAGCGGTATAACTGTTTATCAAAGTTCCGAGATCCCTAGTTTTCAGGTGAGGACGCGCTTTGACTAGCCAGCGTACTTCGAATGGATATGACACCGACAGTTTGATTCACCGTAACCAATTGTTGACGGAAGAAATCCGCCGGCGGGTGGATCAACTGGGAGCCATCAATACCGTTGCTTCGACGGTCAGCCAATCGCTCAATCTTGAAATCACGCTTCAGACGGCATTGGATGCTGTGCTAAATGTGATCAAAATTCAAGGGGCCGGAATCAGCTTGTTGGACGAGGCGGCTGGAGAATTGGTGCTGCGCGCGCAGCGGGGGTGGAAAAATGACTTTGTCACACAGCCGATGCGCATTCCACTGGGTGATAGTCTTTCGGGCACGGTGATTCATACCGATGAAGTGGTGATTACAGGGGATCTCACCGGCGATCCGCGGCTGGCAATCGCCGCTTTCGCTGAGGAACGCGTGCAAGCGATGGCGATGGTACCAATGCATGCGCGCGGACGGGTCGTGGGTATCTTGAGTGTGATGAACTACGAGCCGTATACCTTCGCCGACGAAGAGATTACGGTGTTACGCGCCATTGCGGATCAGGTAGGGGTGGCGCTGGATAATGCGCGCCTGTATGAAAGTACAAAAGAACAAGCCAGCCGGTTGAACGCGGTGCTCCATTCGTCGGGCGATGCCATTATTGCAACTGACAGTCATGGCAACATCAATCTGATCAATTCGACGGCGGAAACACTGTTTGACCTGCACGTGAAGGATCTGGTAGGGATGCCTTTGCGCGAAGCCCCGGTGCATCCCAAACTGCGCGAAGGGTTGCGCCGTGCCATGCAGGATCAGGAGCATGGTAATACGGCTTTTGATGTCCGGCTGGAAGATGGACGGGCACTCTCGGCGATTGTTTCCCCCGTCTATTCACACCAATCGCCTGAAAGCGCGGAAGAAGCCGAGGGCTGGGTGATGGTCGTGCAGGATGTCACCCATCTGCGCGAGGCTGAGACGACACGGATGAACTTTTTGCATTCTGCGGCGCATGATCTGCGGAATCCGCTCGGCGCGATTATGGGATCCATGGTGATGTTAGACAGCGACAAGGCGGAACTGTCGCAACTGCACCAGGAGCTGGTCCACATCGCCATGACGAGCGTCAACCGGATGCAGGATTTGATCGATAACCTGCTGAACCTGGAACAGGTCGAAAGCGGATTGGGCTTGCAGCTTAAGCCGCAGGATGTCCATGAACTGATTGAACGCTGCATGGTGGACATCCAGCCGCATCTGCGCTTGAAAGAACAGGTGTTACAGCTCGACGTGCCGGAACAAATGCCCCAGGTGCTGGGCGACATGCATTGGCTGTACCGGGCGATGATGAATCTGCTGGGCAATGCCCATAAATATACGCAGGCGGGCGGCGAGATTATCATGCGGGCCTACCAGGAAAACGGGGAATTGTTCCTGGAAGTGCAGGATAATGGGCGCGGAGTCCCGCCTGATGTTCAACACCGGCTGTTTGAACGGTTCTTCCGAGTCGCCTCGAAAGAACGGGATGAGGTGCGCGGGTCTGGACTGGGACTGGCGATTGTGAAGTCGGTAGCCGAACAGCACAACGGGCGCGTTTATGTCCAGAGCCGCGAAGGAGCTGGCAGCATTTTTGGGATCGTGCTGCCGCTGGTTTAATCTTCTGGTTTGTCTTCCAAAAAACGTTCGAGATGCTTGAGCAGTTGGTCGGGCGTGATCGGTTTCGTCAGATAGCTATCGATCCCCGCTTCCGAGCCAGCCGCCATAAAAAAACTGCGGGCATAGGCCGTCAGTAAGATAATAGGTGCCCGTTTCCATCCCTGTTCATGTTCGATGTTGCGAATCCGGCGCGCCACATCAAAGCCGCTCATCCCCGGCATTGCCACATCCAATACCACCAAATCGGGCTGTGACGCTTGATAATGACTAATGCCTCCCGGCCCATCGTAAGCGAGAATGGTTGTATGCCCCCGGCGTTCCAGATAGATCGAGGACAACCTGCATAACATGACGTCGTCATCGACAATTAATATTTGCTTGCTCATCGCTTCTTACCCCAGTTTTTCCGCCTTGAATTTAAGGTTATCAGAGTCTGTGATCTTCCACAACCATTAGTCGGCAAAACCGCGGCGAGTGGTTCTAGCGAATACAATGGCGGAGGTGTTCCGTCAGGTTAACGAAGGCTGGCTCGTGAAGCAGGTCGAGCGTGCGGGGTCGAGGCAGTGGAATCGGCACATCATCCACTAACTGGCCGGGGCGCGAACTCATCACCAATACCCGGTCAGACAGCAGCACGGCTTCGGGAATGCTGTGTGTAACCATCAACACCGTCTTACGCTGTTTGGCCCAGATGCGTAAAAGTTCTTCGCCCATCTGTTCGCGGGTGAGGGCATCCAATGCACCGAAGGGTTCGTCCAGCAGCAGCACTTCGGGATCATGAATCAGGGCGCGACCAATGGCGACACGCTGCGCCATACCACCGGAAAGTTCGGATGGATAAGCGCCCGCGAATCCATCCAGCCCAACAAGTTCCAGCATGGCCAGGGTGCGGGCCTCCCGTTCGCGGGCGGGGACATGCGCCAATTCGAGCGGAAGGGCGAGATTAGCATACACCGTCCGCCAGGGCATCAGATTTGCCTTCTGGAAGACAATCCCGATCCGCCGCTGAGCATGCGTGATCAGTTGACCGTCGATCAACGCCTGTCCCTGAGTGGGCTTACGCAGCCCACCCAGAATCCGAAGCAGGGTGCTTTTGCCGCAGCCGCTCGGCCCGACCAGGCATACAAACGACTCGCGTGCGAGTCGCAGCGTGACATCTTTAAGAGCCTGAACATCTCCGCTGGGACCGCGATAGACATGGCTGATCTGTTCAGCCGTGAGCATTATTTCCTCTGACATCTCAGGGCAAAAAGTCCATATTGTAACAGGCGCTCAAATCAGCGAGCGGCTCGGCCATCAGTCCAGAATCGATCAGGGCCGTTTGCGTGGTTTCCCAGCGAGACGGCGTTGTGCGGCCCAGGTCATCCGAACGCCAGAGTTCGAGTGAGTTTTGCAGCACCTGGCGCTGGGTATCATACTGGTCTTCGGATAGCTCAGGAACGTATTCGGGCACGGTGAGTTTGAAAGCGGCATCGGGATCAGCCAGGGTATCTGCTAATCCGCGCTGAATAGCCCGTACCATCCCCCGCACGAGATCTGGATTCTCGCGAATCATTTCTTCATTGGTGACCAGGCCGTTCGACACGAGCGTGATATAGTCGGAAACTTTGATCACATTCACTGGGAAACAGTCCTGTTCAATCGTCAGTGGTTCATTGGCGATATAGATCACGGCGGCCTCCACTGCCTGTTCACAGACATTGTCGGGCGCAGTAAATCCAATCGAACGGATTTCCTGCAAATCGTCTTCGGTCATCCCCGCCGCGCTCAACAAAGCGCGAAAACCCATATAGCTGGCTCCGAATGGGCCGGGAATACCCACCACACGCCCTTCCAGATCGGCGGGTTCGGTCAGGTTCAGGTCTTGGGGTGAAACTATTCCAACCGGAAAATTGTGATACCACTCGAAGACGTAGACCAGCGGCAAGCCTTGTGAACGACCCAGAATAATCTGTTCCCCGCTGATCAAGCCGAATTGCAGATCGTTGCTGCCCAGCCGAGCCACACCGTCCGCCTCATTGAAACTGTTCTCAAGCTGAAGATTGATCCCTTCTTCAGCAAAATAGCCGCGTTCCAAAGCCACATAAACCGGGGCAAACTGCACGCTGGGAATATAGCTCATAAACAGGGTCACATGGGTCGATGCTTTCGCATCCGGTGACTTTTTTTCGTCATCGCGCCCGGTCAGCGCATAGGCGGCGACGGCCAGCGCGACCAGGATGAGCAGAATAGCGGCCAGTTGGATCATACGGGGTGTGCGAGATTGCATGAATTTTCCTCCAGGGTGCGATGCGCAGAACAAGCGACTACTCGATGTCCTGACGCCCAATGAACTGCCAATGCAGTAGAATACGCCCTAACCACGACGCCAGGCCATAGAGCAGCAAGGCCAGCAGTGTTAAGGTAAAAACGGCGGCGATCACCAGCGGAGTATCGAAGGTGCCGCGCCCGAAATTGATCAGATAGCCCAATCCCTCGCGGGCGCTGACAAATTCGCCCACCACCGCGCCGATCACGGCGAGTGTCGCGCTGACCTTCAGCCCGCCGATCAAAAACGGCAGCGCAGCAGGCAGTTCAAGCTGCCAGAACATCTGCCAGCGGTTGGCTTCCAACGAGCGCATCAGGTCGCGCAGATCGGGCGGAATATTACGGATACCAATCATGGTGTTGATCAACGTGGGGAAAAAGACCAGCAGAGCGCAAATGATCACCTTGCTCACGATACCCGAACCGAACCAGATGATCAGCAGCGGGGCGATAGCGACAATCGGCACCGCTTGCAGCGCGACGAGATAGGGAGTCAGGGTATAGGCAATGGTACGGCTTTTCGCGATCAGATAACCACAGCCAAACGCCGCAAACAAGCCGATGAACAGTCCGGTGATCACCTCACGCAGGGTGACAGCCGTATGGCGCAGCAGCGATCCATCCGCTGCGATCTCCCACCAGCGATCCACCACCCGCTCTGGCGATGGCACGATAAACGAGGCGTACCGTCCCGATTCCGCCACCAGGTACCAGATTAGCAGCATGAACAGGCCAAAGCCCGGTGCCAGTAAGATATGCGGCGTGCGCCAACCGGGACTGGATGGCAACTGATGGCTTGATTGATCCATGCAGCTTTACGAATCCTCACCGGACGGAAGTTCGCCAATGGTATCGTCATCCTGGTCGAGCAGTGCCAGCGCTTCGGCATAATAGGCTTCGGGCACCACCACATCCACGCCGCCCAACAGCCCAAACATGACCGGAATGGCGGTGCCTGCCGCTTCGCGCAGCAGCATCACCGGAATCCCCGCTGTGCGCAGCAGACCCGCCGTGATCTCTGCATTGCTCATATCGGGCGCGCGGTCCACCACATACCAGGTATTGCCGTTCAGGGTGTGTTTGACAATCGCGTTTTCATCCATGCGGCAGATCATACAGGGTAGAGACGCGGTGGGCAATGGTATTGGACGAAATTGGTTCTATTTCCTACAATACAACAAAGAAGAGGTCACGATGAAACCACCTATTATTCCCCTGGAAAAAATCACGGCACTGCCCTTCCTCTACCGGTTGACTATTCCGCCGGAATACGAGGACGAAAACGGGCATATGAACATGCGCTGGTATCTCGCCGTCTATGATGACGCCGGGTATCCCCTGGTCGCCAGCCTGGGACTGACGCCAGAATTTCATCAGGCGCACGGTACCGGCGGCTACGATCTGGAGCACCATATTCACTATCTCAAAGAAGTGCATATCGGGGATACCGTCGCGGTGTATGCGCGCTTAGTTGGGCGCTCTGCCAAGCGGATTCACTATCTGATGTTCCTGGTCAACGAGACGCGCGGCACGCTGGCATCGATTTTTGAGTGCGTCAATTCGTTCGCCGATCTCACCATCCGCCGCACCGCTCCCTATCCCGATGCAATCAGCCAGCAAATTGATGCGCTGCTGGTGCAGCATTCCGCGCTGGATTGGGAACCGCCCATATCCGGCGTGATGAGCGCCTAAAAAGAGGCGGATTCGATGCTCCACCCCCCATGTTACTTGAACAACCAACGGGTGGTGTTGTCAGGAAAGCGCGTCCAGCCGAACACCACACGCGGCTTCACCTTCCAGATGGGCAGCCCATGCTCCATTCCATACTTCGCCAGATACGCCTGATCAAGCTGAAGGGCCAGCACAGGATCGATATTTTCGGTGGTAAACTTGGTCACTGTGCCCTCAATGATCACCACATCGTCGCCGCTTTCCAGATGCACCGCCACCGCTGGATTCCGTTCCAGGTTCAGCGCCCACCGGGTTATCCCCCCCGCCGAAATAGAGCGTGCCTTCATAATAGACACCCCACACGGGGACCGCGTGCGGGCGACCATCCGGGCGGGTGGTGGCAACCCAGTAATTTCGCGAAATCGCTAACTTATCCGTGACGTAACTCCAGGGCAGCAGCCCTTCTTGACTTTCAGGAATACCGTAAGATGCATCGGGGATATAGGGACGGCTGGGCTGGGGTTCCATAGTGCTCCTTATAGGTTAAATACTCGACATTATGATTCTATAGTGAAGGCATGTCGAAAGCATAAAATTTCGAAACGATCTACAATCGGCTCCATGCGAATACTTCGACTCCTCCTCATTCTACTGGGTTTACTCGTGGGACTTGTGCCACCTAGCTCACCCTCTGCTGCTCAATCTGATGATCGCCCGCCGCCGCATCTGGGGTATGGCATCCATATTGCCCCGAACACCGGGGTTGATCTGGCACTGGTCGATCAATTGCATATGGATTGGGTAAAACTTTATGAAATCAGTCAGGTCGGGCCATATCCGGGCAAACGGGTCTTATTTCGGATGGATTTACCCTGGCCGGATAACTGGGACTCGTTCCGTAACAGTGTGCGCGAACGAGCGGCCCAGCTTGCCGCGTTGGGCGTCGATGCGATTGAAGTCCACAATGAACCGAATCTGGCTTTTGAATGGCCGCACGGCCCGAACGCTTGGGAATTCACCCAAATGCTGCGCGTCGCCTATACCCAGATCAAAGCGGTGGACCCCAATATTATCGTCGTGTCGGGTGGGCTGGCTCCCACTATCACCACCGCCGACAGGCGCGCGATCAGTGACATCGATTTTGCGCGCGAAATGTTGGATAACGGGGCCGCTCAATGGTTTGATGCTTTTGGCTACCATCCCTATGGTTATAATGCGGCTCCCGAAGATGAACCGGGCGAGGGGATATTGAACTTCCGCCGCGTGGAATTGATCCGCGAACTATTCGAGGAACGCGGCATTTATGATAAACAAATCTGGCTGACCGAATTTGGCTGGCTGCGTGATCCCGCTGAAGATGGGGTTGGATGCTCGGACAGCGATCCGAATTTTAGCGGGTTTGCGTGGCTGCGGGTGTCCGGCCAGACACAGGCTGACTATACCGTCCGTGCCTTCGATTGGGCGGATCGACATTGGCCCTGGGCCGGCCCCATGTTCCTGTGGAATCTCAACTGGTCGCTTTATCCGCCCGAAAACACGCCCATGTGCAGCCATATGCGATGGTTCAGCGTGCTGCGCGCCGATGGCACTAAGGTGCCAGTGTTTGATCGGGTGGCGAATATGACCCGCCGCACCAGTAATTATGCGCCGCAAATGATGTTGTACGCCAAAGATATGACGGCGGAAGCCAGCGCTTTTTGCCCTGGTTCGGTTTTGTTAGGCGAGTTTCAGGTGCTGAATTCAGGCTATCCAGGGCGATTTACGGCTACAGCCCAAGCAGCGGTGCCTCCCGGTGGGCCGCCGGTCGAGATTATGCCGCAGGCCATCACCAGCGGCGATACCGTCCAGGTCTATGTGAATACTACCGATCTCGACTATGGCATGTATACCATCTATATCAACGTCACGGCGACGATCAACGATGAACTGGTCGGGCAGGTGATGCAGGGCTATCTGGTGATCACCGATGTGCAGGGCGGGTGCTAACTGGCCCGGAATAGGCTATGCTAAAGCAGACGAAAGCAAGCACAAGGAAGGGCAACATGAATCTTGAAGTGGACATCATCCAGATTGAGAAGCAGGAAAATATTAATTTTATCCTCGGCCAGAGTCATTTTATCAAAACCGTCGAAGACATCCACGAAGCACTGATTAATGCGGTGCCGGGGATCAAGTTTGGACTGGCATTTTGCGAAGCCTCCGGCGATCAGTTGATTCGCTGGACGGGCACGGATCGTGAATTGGAAGCGTATGCGATCAAAAACGCCATGATGATCGGCGCAGGCCACAGTTTCATACTCTTTCTTGGCGAAGGCTTTTACCCCATCAATGTGCTGAAGGCGATCCAGAACGTGCCCGAAGTCGTCCGCATCTTCTGTGCCACCGCCAACCCCACCCAGGTGATTATTGCCAAGAGCGAGCAGGGAAATGGCATTCTGGGCGTGATTGATGGTGGATCACCCAAAGGGGTGGAAGACGAAGAAGGCATTCAATGGCGCAAGGATTTGCTGCGAAAATTCGGGTATAAGCTGTAAGTCAGGAGCAGACACGTGCCCTACAAAACCGACGTTTTTAACCAGTATATCGAACAGAATCGTGATCGCTTCCTGAGCGAATTCGGGCAGTTTATCGGTCAGGTGAGCGTGGCCGCCGATGGGCGCGGCGTCACCCAGATGGCGGAACTGGTCGCGGTACGGCTCAAAAAGCTGGGCGCATCCGTCACCGTTTATAAAACACCGGGATCGCCGCTGGTGTATGGCGAGATTGGCCCCAAAGATGCGCCGCGTACTCTGCTGATCTACAATCACTACGATGTCCAGCCCGAAGACCCGCTGGAACTATGGGAAACCCCGCCCTATGAAATGGTGATCAAGGATGGACAGATTTTTGGACGTGGCACGTCTGATGATAAGGGCGAACTCCTTTCGCGCATCCAGGCTATCGAAACCTGGATAGCGACTCAAGGTGAGCTTCCGGTCCGGATCAAGTGGGTGGTTGAGGGTGAAGAAGAAAGCGGCAGCAGTCACCTGGAAGAATGGGTCCGCGAACATCAGAATATGCTGATCGACGCGGACGGTGTGCTGTGGGAAGGCGGTGGTTATGATGAAGCGGGCAGGCCGATGTTTGGCCTTGGCTGCAAAGGTATCGCTTACTTTGAACTCCGCTTGAAAGGCCCCAGCCACGATCTGCATTCTTCCGTTGCGCCGATGGTGGTTAACCCAGCGTGGCGTTTGGTCTGGGCGCTCAGCACGCTGAAAGACCAGAACGATAACATTACGCTCGATGGTTATATGGATCACGTTGCGCCTCTGACTGAAGAAGATTGGGCGCGAATTGATGCGGTCCCGATGGAATTTGATGCCATGCGTGAGCGCTGGGGCATCCGCGAATGGCTGAAAGGCTTGAGCGATGCGGATGCGCGCCGCCGTTACATTGCCGAACCGACTATCACCATTTGTGGGATCAATTCGGGCTATACCGGGGGCGGCTCCAAAACGGTGCTTCCGGCTGAAGCCATGGCGAAACTCGATTTCCGGCTGGTGCCCAATCTTACGCCGCAAATTGCCCAGGATTTACTGCGCCAGCATTTAGATCGACGCGGCTTTACCGATATTGAAATCATCTGGCTCGGTGGTGAAGGTCCGGCGGCTTCTCCCGTAAACAGCTTGGTCGAACGTGCCTCACGCGAAGCCAGCCGGGAAACATGGGGCAAAGAGCCGATCATGTATCCCTGGTTCCCCGGCAGCGGGCCGATGTATTCGATGAGCGTGTTGCTCAACCATCGACCGGTCATTTTCGCGGGGACCACCTGGCATCCGAATGCCAAGGCCCATTCACCGAACGAGAATATTTACGTCAAGGATTATTTCGATTCGATGCGCTTCACAGCATCGTTTATCGAACGTTTTGCGGCGCTTGAAGCATAAGCGCTACACTCTCAGTAACTTAGTGATAGTGCAACGCACAAGGAGATTCTCATGGCTAAACAATATCCATCGCAGCCAACAATGCAAATCGATCCCAACAAGAAATACACGGCAACCTTCAAGACCGAAAAAGGCGATATTCGGGTTGATCTTTTTGCGAAAGAAGCACCCCTCACCGTCAACAACTTTGTCTTTCTCGCCCGTGAAGGTTTTTATGATGACACGACATTCCACCGCGTGATCAATGGCTTTATGGCCCAGGGGGGCGATCCCACAGGCACTGGTCGCGGTGGTCCAGGGTATAAGTTTAATGACGAAGCGGGGGCGCTGGCGCTCAAACATGACGGCGCGGGCGTTCTGAGTATGGCGAACGCAGGGGCCAACACCAACGGCAGCCAGTTTTTTATTACGCATGGTGCAACGCCCCATCTCAACGGCAAACATGGCGTGTTTGGCAAAGTAAAGGATAAGGAAAGCCTGGATGTGCTGATGAAAATTCGCCAGCGTGATCCGATGAGTGATCCGAACCCCGGCGATAAAATCCAGACCATCGAAATTAGCGAAGCATAGGCGCGCTCCATACACCTAGGCCCGATTGATCACCTAATCGGGTCTAGTCGGTATCATCCGATTTAACCTGAATCCCTCATGATTTAACATAAATTTTGGCTCATTTAGCCTAAATCTATCCCACATTTATCCCAATTAAGGCTACTTTTATCCCAAATAAGGTTAAATAAGTAATCTACTTTAACCCTTTTCTTACCTGTAGGCCGTTAGAAAAAGGTTGATTTGCCAGTTCGCTCTTTTGTCTGGAACCGGTCTGTTAGCTATGCCTATACAAAAAGACCCGCTTACAGGCAGCCATTTTCGTTATTTTGTCTTCAGCATGGCTGGGATACAGAGGATGGCCGGGGCAGGGATAGTTTTTGAAGATACTCTTGCCAATCCAGGATTCCTGTGCTACTATATTTCGCACAATGAATTGTGCCTGTAGCTCAGCGGATTAGAGCGCTTGTCTACGGAACAAGAGGCCGCGGGTTCGAATCCCTCCAGGCACGC
>DATAMF010000697.1:0-13246 GCA_036260665.1 Aggregatilineaceae bacterium
GCAGGAACTGGCTGCATGGCTGTTCGTCCGTTGGTTCACCGAATCTGCACAGCAGGCACGTTGGGCCGAAGTCAGCAACTACTATCCAGTACGTTTCTCGGCCCAGGAAACCCTGAGTGTGATATTCGAAGACTTCCCGCAATACGGTCAAGCGTGGGAACTGATCCAGGGCGAAACCGCGGTTGAACCGCAGCTTGCCAGCTACGACGTGATCCGTGGTGAAGCCGTTGCGGCCTTCAACAACCTGTTGGCGGGCGGCGGCGATGTCCAGACGGCGTTGACCGAACTGGATACGGCAGCGAATGACATCCAAGCCAGCTTCGATCCAATGGCAACTGAATAAAATCAGGCTGTAAAACTGAAACACTGAGGCCGCCCATCTGGACGGCCTCTTTTATTGGTTATTGGTGTCAGGTGCTAAAAGCTTTGGTAATCCCAGGGATTGAGTGGGGCACCACCGGAGCCGCGAATTTCAAAATGCAGATGCGGACCACTGGAATGTCCTGAATTGCCACTCACCGCGATATTCTGACCTGCTTCGACCACCTGACCACATTCCACGAAGTCACCGTTTAAGTGGCCGTAGAGAGACAGCGTGCCGCCATGCGCGATCACGACAGTCCAACCGTAGCCCCAGGTACTTAATCCATTGAAAATCACAGTGCCACCACCGGCGGCATAGACAGGCGTGCCGACTGGAACAGCGAGGTCAATGCCGCTGTGTACCCAGGTGAAATCCTGCGTGATTGTATAGTTGCGCCAGATGGGAGCCGTGTAGGGCGGTGAACCTCCTATGACGGGCTGAACCCCACAGGAGCCAGGATCTCCTACCGCAAACGAGGCGGAACCCATACCGGCGTTGATACCAGCGCCGACCGGATTGCTACCATCAGTGGTCATCACAATACCCGGATCCCAATAAATTGGCTCTGTAGAACCCGTGCCGCCGGGTACTACCACATAATAACCGGCGGGCAAAATACTCTGAGGCGTGGCACCGAACAGGGCATTAAATTCGGAATCGATGATCGTATAGGGATCAACCGCGTACTCCTCGGCAATGGAAGCGATGGTTTGTGGCTCAACCACATGATGGTATGCGCCATCAACAGGAATAATGTTGAGTTCCAGGCCGATACGCATGGCATTGACATAAAAACGATCATTGGACCAAATGATGGATGCTTCCTGGAGGCCAAACTTCTCGGCGATGCTTTTTAGTGTATCGCCGCGCTGCACCGCATAGACCAGGACACTGCCACGCGCGCGAGAAGGCAGAATAGTCAGGGGATCAAGTTGGCGTGCCATGACGCCGAGCGCGGGCTGACCGATCACTGGGGAATCCAGCGCCGCCGCAATTTCGGCAGGGCCAGCAGTTGCCTGAATCCAGTTCAGCGCGGTAAGCGTTGAAGTCGGTCGAAGTGTGGGATAGGGTGTTGGATAATCGACAGAGACAATACCCAGCGGCTTGGACGTTGGGGACGGCAGCGGGGTTGCTGCATCAGCGACCGGGCGATCCTCATCCGAGTTAGTCCAGAACACAATTTTAACGGTAAACAGAAGAACAACCAGCGCTGCCAACAATAAACCGACACTAATCAGACGGCGAGGCCAAGACTTTACGCCGTCTCCTGGGGACTTATTAACCATCCATACCTCACTGTTCAGCCCCCCACGAGCATACCAATACGTCGCGCGGGATACTACCGCGCACGTTCAGATTTGGCAAAAGGCGTGCCGGATGTAACAAGCAAAGGCAGCAGGTTTGGAAATTAATTATTGAGGATCAGTATCGGACACGGTGACAGACTGAAAAACGAGCGTAACAATTCGTTTGGCCCCCGTTTCGTCTTCACCCTCGATCATTACGCGGTCAACAAGCAGCGGATCATTCGCCTGCAAACACAAGGTAAACAGATCATTCAGGGATGAAAAAGAGGCCGATGTTTCATCCAAACCGGAATGCCGATCCCAACGGCGAAAGATCACCGTACCGTGTTGTACTTTGGAGGGCATGAGAAATCCTTTAATCGCTCGAAGTTACCACACAAGTATCCATCAGATAAAGCGGTGTTGCAAGTAAGGGATTGAAGCGGAATTGAAAAAAAGTAAGAAAAAATGTTTTTATTCCCCTACCTCATGCTTGTATAACGGAACACTTCCGTGCATAATAGAAATACAATGCGACGAATGTAAGGTGCCATGGTTGTACTGTTGAACTCGAACAGGGCTGCCGATTGAATCCGTGTGTTGCGGATATTGGCTTTTTGATGTATTCCCACACCCTGGTGGTGTGAAAAACCCAAACGCTAGTTTTAGGTGACGCAACGCGAAAGCTGCCCCATCCATTCCTGTAGGGGGATCGATATTGGCAGAGAAAAAAGGATCTGGATGAGCATCTCAAACCAGGGAAGACAAGACAGTCTTATGGGTTGTTAAACCCTAAGTTCTAACTGCTCATCTGAGGGGCCTGGCGTGCCATGATCACCAGGCACGCTAACGAGTTTGGCAAAGAGAACAACATCTACGGACAGCCGTGGCATGTATATGCACGGCTGTTTGTTTTGTGGGGATATCTGATGGGCCAAACCATTACGGGGCTAGAAGTGCAGCAGCATGACCAGGAACGGGTTAACATCTACCTGGACGGCGAATTTGCTTTTGGTCTCCCCATCATCGAAGCGGCCCGTTTGCGAAAAGGGCAGGTGCTCTCCGAAGAAGAGATCATCGCCTTACGGCAGATGGATGAGGTGACGCGTGCGTTTGATCGCGCGGTCACATTGCTTGCCCGCCGTCCCTACAGCACCGCCGAAATTCGCCGGTATCTGGAAAAAAAAGGAACAGGAGCAATTATTATAGACGAGGCTCTTGCCAAGATGGAGCGCCTGGGGTATTTGGATGACCGGGCGTTTGCTACGTTCTGGGTGGAGAGCCGTGAGCGATTCCGACCGCGCGGTGTGCGGGCACTGCGTTATGAGCTTCAGCAAAAAGGAATAGCCTCGGAGATCATCGAAGAGGTTTTGGCAGTCTATGATGCCCATGATGCAGCTTATCGCGCTGCTCAGGAGCAAATCCGGCGGATGCGGGTAACCTCTAAGCAGGAATTTCGCAATAAGCTGGGGACATTTTTGGTCCGGCGCGGATTTGGATATGACACAGTACGCGAGGTAATCGAAGAAATCATCCAAGAACAACCTGATATCTTTGAAGATACAAACGAGGAGTAATCCCCATGGAAATCGTGTTGGTCCTGGTTGGACTCGCGATTGGCGCGGGGCTGGGTGCTGGTGGACTGTACCTGTATCAAAACACACAGGGCAAAAACAAAAAGCGCCTGGCAGATGAGGAAGCGGCTCGGATCGTAACGGATGCCCAAACCGATTCGAAAAAAGTAGTCGCTGATGCCCGCGATGAAGCCTTTCGCATTCAACGTGAAGCCGAAGAGGGTGCTAAAAGGCGTCGTTCTGAACTCGACCGCGAAAGTGACCGCTTGCAGAAGCGCCGCGAAGATTTAGATGCGCGCTACGAACGGCTGGATGTGCGGGAACAGAATCTGAACAAGCGCCAAAGCAAGCTCGACAAGCGGCAAAATGAAGTGAATGCCATGTATGATGCGCAGAAAGCGGAACTAGAACGCGTGGCCGAAATGACCCGTGATGAAGCCCGCGACGAACTGCTGCATATGGTCGAAGCGGAAACGCGGCAGGATATGGCGCGCAAGATTCGCGAGATCGAAGAAGAAACTAAACTTGAAGCGGACAACCGTGCTCGCGATATTATTGCCCTGGCGATCCAGCGGATCGCGTCGGAACAGGTGAATGAGATCGCGGTGAGCGTGGTGCCGCTGCCGTCCGATGAAATGAAGGGGCGGATTATTGGCCGCAATGGGCGTAATATCCGCGCCTTTGAACAGGCAACAGGTGTAGATGTGGTTGTAGACGATACACCGGAAGCCGTGACGATTTCCAGCTTTGATCCGGTGCGGCGCGAAGTTGCCAAACGCGCGATGTCCAAGCTGGTGTTGGATGGGCGTATTCACCCGGCTCGCATCGAAAAGCTGGTGCAGGATGCGCAGAAAGAAGTAGAGCGTGTTATCCGCGAAGAGGGTGAGCGCGCCGCCTACGATGCAGGTGTTCCTGGTCTGCACACCGAAGTTCTCAAGCTGTTGGGACGGCTCAAATTCCGTACCAGTTATGGGCAAAACCAGCACGCACACGCGATTGAAACGGCGCATATCGCCGGGATGATCGCGGCGGAGTTGGGCGCGGATGTGGCGATTGCCAAAGCGGGCGGTTTGCTGCACGACATCGGCAAGGCTATCGATCATGAAGTCGAAGGGACACATGCCCAGATTGGCGCGGAATTTGCCAAGCGGTACGGCGTCCACCCGAAGATCGTGAATGCGATTGCCAGCCATCACCACGAGATGGAACAGGAAAACGTCGAAGCGCTGATTGTGGAAGCTGCCGATGCGATCTCTGGCGCTCGGCCTGGCGCTCGACGTGAAAGCCTGGACACGTATATTCGACGGGTTAAGGCGCTGGAAGATATCGCGAAGGAATTTACCGGTGTCGAACAGAGCTATGCGCTCCAGGCGGGGCGTGAAGTGCGGATTATGGTCAAGCCGGATGAAATTGACGATCTGGCGTCGATGCGGTTGGCACGCGATATTGCCAAACGAATCGAAGAGACGATGCAATATCCGGGGCAGATCAAAGTGACGATTATCCGCGAGACGCGGGCCGTCGATTACGCCAAGTAACCAACTACACTGAAAACCAGAACGGCGGGCTACCACAGTCCGCCGTTTTTTATTGTCGGATTGATGAGCAGTTACGGGATCGGGTGTCCCAGCGTATGACCCAGGTCGCGCGAATTGCGAACCAGACGGGGCATTTCGGGAAGGCGGGGGAAGTAGGCGACCTGCTGCGGCTGGGAGACGATGAACTGGGAGGCTTCCACACTATCCATGAGGCCAAAGCCGCCACCGTGCATCAGCTCGTAGATCAGCGTCAAAACGCCAGGGGTTACTTCGGATGTGTCAAAAAATAACTCCATGTGGTGAAAGCTACGATTGCCATCCAAACCCGGCGCGTCCAGTTCCAGTTTGCCGCCGTCTACCAACACGATTTCATACGATTCGCAGCCCGACAGTTCGACGTTGGCAACACTTTCGGACCAGTCTAAGACCCGGCGGATTCCCTGGCGATCTCCATCAGCAATATGCCCATCGGCGGCGTGACAGACCAAGATCATGTTACGGTACATGGTTACAGTCTTCCTTAGCCCAACGAGGCTTTTCCCACCAGATAATAGCGCTATTATAGCTCCTTTGTTCTACTATTTCAAATTTTAATACAGATTTTTTGAGGGAAGAATTGGTCAAAAATGACGATTTTCAAGCCACTGCGCAATCAATGGATAATGGAAATTTTCGCCGTTCCAGGTGCGCAATGCGGCCAGCAATCCGATGAGGATAAAAGGGGTGGCGACAAGCGCCAAAAAAGCGCGGTAACACAGCAGTGGCAGGGCATCATCACCCAGCAACAGCCCAATGATCAGGAAGCGTCCCAACAGACGATCCAGGATGAACATCAACAGCACAAAAATGGTTTGCCAGATGGCCGCTTGTGCCGCCTGAAAACTCACATGCCGCGATTCGTCCTTGCGGATGGCCCAGATAATGGCGGCGATCAGGATGCCGCCGCCGAACAGGATAACTGAGGCGTGGGCAACAGCGACATCGCCTCGAAATGAAGGTTGAGATTTCGTCATAGACCCCCTCCCCCCCTTTACCCATTTGAGGGAAAACTCGCGACGTGAAACCCCTTTTCGCGTCGCGAGAAGGGAAAAAAGCGAAACAGCCTGTGAAAAAATTAGCGCCCCATATGCTATTCCATCATAACACGGGTATTCCGGGTTGTCATGGTCGTGGATGGTTAACTTCAATGGTTAACTCGGATGGTTAATCACGTGGGAATTGCCCCTACAAATGGCGCAGCGTGAGCATTACGGAAAGAGCGGTTATCGTCGATCAGCGCTCCCCAAGATGAGGCCAGTTGGCGTGGGAGAAAACAGCACCCTCTTTCGTTATGGAAAAGAGGGTGGCGATGGGACGGAAAGGACCGAAGGCGGTTTTAGTTGGGCAGGAGCAGCGAGGCGGCGAATCCAGCATAGACGTGGGCGGCCTGTTTCAGATCGTCCAGACGGACGACTTCCTGGGCGGTGTGGGCGAGGTTTGGATCACCGGGACCGAAGCCGACGGTGGGGATTCCGGCCTGGCCCATGGTGTAGACACCATCGGTGGAAAACGGCCAATGCCCGATGTCTGGTGTTTGATTGCGTACACCGCGAATCACCTGATCCAGCGTCGTGACAAGGAGATGACTTTTATCTACAACCCAGGCGGGATGGGCTTCGCGGGCAGTATGCAATGCACCTGTATAGGAGGGTTCGCTGTAGGTGGTGATCTGCACGGTGGCGGGGATATTTTCGCGGGCGATCAGGCTTTCAAGCTGGGCCTGGGCCGCAATCACCGTTTCGCCTAATGTGAGGCGGCGATCCAGGTAAAGTTTACAGAGATCGGGGATCGCGTTGAGGCTTGCGCCGCGACTTTCAATACTGGTAACGGCAATGGTACCCGGTCCCAAGAACTGATCTTTGGGCAGCGTATCGGCCAGCAACTGAACAGCAAACACTAAACGGGATGCCGCGTAAATCGCGTTACGTCCGAGGGCAGGCTGGCTGCCATGCGAGGATTTACCCTCCACCGAGACTTTAAACATCACGCGGCCCCGCTGTCCCCGGCTGATCTGCATATTGGTGGGTTCACCCAAAAGGACATAATCGGGACGGATACCATCTTCTTCGATCACGGCGCGAATAGCCAGCCCTTCACAGGGTTCTTCCTGGACGACAAAAGCCAAGATCAGTTTGCCTTTCAACCGATCCTGATAGGGCAATAATTGGCGCGCACCGTAAAGCATGCAGGCGATAGCGCTTTTCATATCGACGGTGCCGAGTCCGTAGAGCGAGCCATCCTGGATCACCCCCTCATGGGGTGGAAAAGGCCAGTGTTCGGGAGCCGCCGGGGCAACGGTATCCATATGGGCATCGTAAAGCAGAGTCGGGCCATTGCCGCTGCCGATGGTCGCCAGCACATTGCCCATCGGGTCCACTTCGACATTTGGAAAATTGAGCGATTTTAAGTGCTCCACAATCAAGGAGGCAACAGCGCCTTCCTGAGTCGAAATACTCGGCGTTTGAATCAAGCGCTGGGTAAACTGGTAAAGCTGTTGGGCAGTCGCCCACTCAAGTTCAAGATAGGGATGGCTAATCAAGTTACGAGGCTCCGTGCGCTAAAAGGACGTGGGGAACGGTGCGCAGTATGATCTGCAAATCCAGTCCCAGCGACCAGTTTTCAATGTAATAAATGTCTAACAAGCACATTTCTTCAAAAGGCACTTCATTGCGCCCACTGACCTGCCACAGCCCGGTAAGGCCGGGTAAGACCCGCAAGCGCTGCAAATGCCAGGGTTCGTATAATTCGACTTCCTGTGGGACGGCGGGGCGTGGCCCGACCCAACTCATCTCGCCCCGGAAGATGTTCCAGATCTGGGGGATTTCATCCAGGCTAAAGCGGCGAATCCAGCGGCCTACACGGGTGATGCGGGGGTCATTCAACACCTTGGGATGGCGGGGGTCTTCGCCGGTGGCGCGGATCAACTGCTCCTGCATCTCTGCCGCATTCTGGATCATGGAGCGGAATTTATAGACTTTAAAATGTTTGCCGTTTAACCCTACGCGCTCCTGCGTGAAAAAGATGGGACCGGGGGTGTCAAGGCGGATAGCGATAATCAGAAGTAGGGTGAGCAGACCGACAAAGGGCAGTGCAACCAACGACAAGCTCATGTCCAGAGTGCGCTTAACCAGGCGACTGGTGGAGGGCAACTTCGGCTCACCATTCAGACCCAGCAGGGGGATGCCGCCCAGCATTTCGATTTGGACCTGACTCAAACTCAGTTCGAAGAGGTCGGGCACGGTACGGACGCGAATATGTTTTTTCTCACATTCGCGGATCACGCTGAGAATTTTGCGCTGGGTTTGCCAGGGTAAGGTGATGATTACGGTGTCGATCTGCAACTCACTGATGAGGCGCGGCAGATTGCTCACCTCGCCAAGCGCCGGAACACGCCCGATGTCCGTCGAACCACGACTCGGATCGTCATCCACAAAACCAAGCAGCTTGTAGCCGAGGTCGGAGCGGGCAACAATGATCTGCATCACCGAGAGGCCCACCGGACCAGCCCCGACGATCAGCACCCGTTCGACCCCTACGCCGCGTTTGCGCAGATGCGCCTGTAAGCCACGCATCCCCAAGCGGTATAACCCTTGCAAGAGAACAACCAATAACGACGCCTGGACGATTAATAAACGCGAAAAAACTAAGGGGCGAAAAAGGAAGCTAAAGGCCATGACGACAACAGCCGTATTGGTGGCGCTGTTGCCGAGCGCGAACACTTCATCCCACCATGTGCGCCCGCGACGTTCGCGGTAGAGACTCGCATTCCGATTAAACAGCAGGACCAGCGCTGCAAAGAGGCCAGTATAGGGGAGATAGGGCGTAAAAGGAGCGGCGTTGGCTTCGTCTACGGGCTGTAAAAACTGGACTTCGTAGCGCAAATAATAGGAAAGCAAAAACGCGACGAGGACTAAACCTGCGTCGATTAAGGGCATCAGCCAACGCGGCTGGTAAAAAGCGATCCGGTGCATAATTTTCTGTTCCCCTACAAAAGCATAAGCGCCTTCTGATAGCTGGCGACGGTTTGGGCGGCGGTTGCGTGCCAGCTAAACTGCGCTGCATGCTGCATTGCCCGGTGTCCCGCTTCTTCACGCCACGCGGCGTCATGGATGACATGGGCCAGCGCACTCGTCCACGCCTCCACATCATCGGGGGGCAGACGATAGCCCGTATCACCTGCGGCTTCAGGAAGCGACGAGACATTCGACACCAACACCGGTGTCCCACAGGCCATTGCTTCTACAACAGGTAGACCAAAACCTTCAAAAATGGACGGGTAGACCAATGCGTCGGCGGCATTGTACCACAGTGGGAGATCGTTCGCGTCTACGTAACCTGGCAAATGTACGGTATCGGCAATGCCCTGTTCTTCAATCGTGCGGAAAACTTCGTCATACATCCAGCCTTTGCCGCCCGCTAAGACCAGATGTACCTGGGTGCGATCCTGGAGGGGCAGACGGGCATAGGCGCGAAGCAGGACAGGCAGATTTTTGCGCGGCTCCAATGTGCCTAAAAACAGGAGAAAACGCTCTGGCAGGTTGTGACGGTGGCGGAAGGCGTCAGTGTCAAAACTCATGGCTGGGCGAAACTGCGGCCCCACACCCGGCGGCGCGATGTCGATTTTATTGGCGGGAATACGGAAGGTTTCGACGAGATCATGGGCGGTGCTGTGGGAGATAGCGATCACACGGCGTGCCCGCAGACAAGAGCGCTTTGTCAACCACTGAAGATAATGACGGCGTGCCGCCGGGAGACGATCGGGATAATGAACAAAACTCAGATCGTAGACCGTCACCACGGACGGAATGCGACTGAGTACAGGCGAAACGAACGCCAAGGCGTGAAGCAGATCGGGATGCAAACGCCAAGCAGCAAACGGCTGGATCACTTGTTCCCAAAGTATCCGGCGGAGCGGTTGTTCCGTACCCCAGGGTGTGGGGCGAACGGTTAAACGAGACTCGGCGGGCGGCTGTGCATGGCGACCTGTGAAAACAATGTACTGGAACGATGGATCGACCTGGGGCAAAGCCTGGAGCAAGTTGTAGATGTAGCCGTTGATTCCGGCGCTGCGATACCCGGCCTGGGCAGTGAGCAAGTGAGCATTAAGGCCGATTGTGTACATGGGGCGAATTATAACCAATGCGAGGGGATAAAATCCACATCACCAATCCGGTGTAGGATACAAGTCCTGCTCGATGCAGTGCGGAGCTTTTTCGTTTGCCGGGGAGTCCCACGCGATTATAATTGGAATGAAGCATGCGGGGATCAACCCATATGGTATTGGACAATCGCTACAGTCAACACGCACGCCGCGCCATGAACCAGGCGCGACTGCTTGCCCAGGAATACGGGCATAATGCGGTTGATACGGATCATCTGTTCGCAGGCATTCTGCGGGAAAGTGGAAGCCTGGGGGCATTGATTCTGGCTGAGTTGGCAGTGGATGTCCAACAGACGGAGCACGAAGTCCGTGGGCTGCACCAAACGGGTGGTTCCTCGAATTCTCCCACTTTAACCGATGCATTAACGCGCGTGGTCATACTGGCAAACGACGAGTCGCGGTGGTTTGGGCATCACTATGTGGGGACGGAACATCTGCTGCTGGCGCTGGCTCGCAGCCGGGAAGGTGGGGTGCCGGATCTGCTGCGACGGTTGGCGATTACGCCGGATCGAATTCGGCGGCGGGTGCGGCTGAGGCTGCACGAAGGCGTCACCGAGTTAAGTATCGAAGCGGCCAAACGAATGGCGCGGCTGAGTGAACTCTCGCGGCGGGTGCTCAATGCGGCGCAGCAACTGGCGGATGATGACCAGAATGTAAGCCTGGAGCATCTGCTGCTGGTGCTGGCGCGCGAACGGCGCAGCATGTCGAGCCGACTGCTGCAAACATATGGACTGGATGTGGCATGGCTGGAACGAAATCTTAATCAAGCCAGCGCGGGCACCATGCTGGAAGATGTGATCGAACACGCGGTGGATCGGGCGGATCAATTAGGCAGCCACTATACCGGGACCGATCATCTGCTACTGGCGCTGGCGCAGCATCCTTATGGGGCGCTCCTGTTGGCGCGGTGTGGGATCGATGCCGGGGAACTGATCACCGCGCTGTACGAACTGCTGCAAGTGGGCTAGTGGCCGGGCATCCGCTCCGTTTTCGAGAGTTTATGGGTATCTGTCCGGCGCGGCTGCGGCTTTTTGCGCCGGGGACGCCGCCAGTTCACGAGCGCCACTAAAACAGCTCCCGCACCAATCATAAAAATCATCACCACCATCGATCCGGCAGTGGCAAGCATCAGGCGGACCTCATTGGTCAGCGGCTCGTCGGCGGGTTGGATGGCGACAATCTGCGTGTTGATGGTGTCGCGCAGGCTGCCCATCGGCGTAGAAACCGCGCCGTAGCCGTCCAGCGTGAGGCGCTGGCCCTGTGGGAGGGCAAAAGTCGCGCTGTGATCCGTTGTGGCGCGCTCGGTAGGACTCTGGCCGAAGGCGACGGTGTAAATGTCGGGCGACAACTGCTCAAAGCAGTAGTTATTTTCGCTGCTTGCCATGAGATGCGTGCCGATAATGACATTATCCACCACAAGATTCACATTGATCCCCGCCAGTGCTGGCTCGTCCGGGTCACGCTGCGCATTTGCGTTGCCATCTTCGTAAGTCGAAACACAGATCGCGTTGGACTCGGACGGAGCGCTCTGGATGATCCAGGTGCTGGGGATGGGAACCACGCCCACCGCATCAATCGTAAGGCGCTGACCGGAGGCAATTTCAAAAGTACCTTCGCTTGAAGTGGTAATCCGATAGGTTGGGCTGCTGGCAAAACGGACGGTGTAGATGCCGGGAGTCAAATTCTCAAAGCAGAAAGACTCCTGGGTGTCCGTGATATGCGTGGCGATCAAGGCACCCGAAAGCAGGAGATGAACTTTGACTCCGGCGAGTGGAATTTCGCCGCTGTCACGCATCCCATTCCCATTGGTATCTGTGTAAGCAGACACACAGATCGCGGAGGGGGTCGTCTGAGCAGCAGCAGTAAGATGGACGTGCGGTATAACCAACCAAAAACATACAGCCAGGAAGCGGACAAAACGTCGGTTCATCATTCCATTCCGATCTGGCCCCCCAAATCGACACGTTAGGCTTGAGCGCTTCCGCCGTTTAAGGGCGGTAAGCCATGTTCTTCGCGGACTGCATTTTCGATTTGCACAGCAATGGCAGGATTTTCGCGCAGATACTGCTTGGCATTTTCGCGTCCCTGCCCGATGGTCTGGTCGTGATAGCGAAAAAATGCGCCGCGTTTTTCAACAACCCCCAGATCGCTGGCAATGTCCAAAATATCGCCCACTTTACTCACGCCTTCATTAAACATGATATCGAACTCGGCTTCGCGGAAAGGCGGCGCGACCTTGTTTTTGGTCACACGGACACGGGTCCGGTTGCCAACCGTATCGCCGCCCGCTTTGATGCCCTGGATGCGGCGAATATCGAGGCGAACACTGGCATAAAATTTGAGGGCGCGGCCACCGCTGGTGGTTTCGGGGTTGCCAAACATGACGCCGATTTTCTCGCGCAGTTGGTTGGTGAAGATCATGACTGTGTTAGACTGTTTGATCGCGCCGGACAGTTTGCGCAGCGCCTGGCTCATAAGGCGGGCTTGCAGCCCAACGTGTGCATCGCCCATCTCGCCTTCGAGTTCGGCTTCGGGGACCAACGCGGCCACGCTGTCCAGCACGATCACATCCAATGCACTGCTGCGGACCAATGCATCGGCAATTTCGAGCGCCTGTTCAGCCGTATCGGGCTGCGAGATGTAGAGATTGTTCACATCCACGCCAATACGCGCAGCATAAGCCGGGTCAAGGGCGTGTTCCATGTCGATAAACGCACAAACGCCGCCTAATTTCTGGGCTTCGGCAATGGTGTGCAGGCAAAGCGTCGTTTTGCCAGAACTTTCGGGGCCGTAAATTTCAGTCACGCGCCCACGCGGAATGCCGCCCACACCGATGGCAAGGTCAACCGCCAACGACCCGGTCGAAATCGAGTCTACGTGCAAATGCTGGGCATCACCCAAGCGGATGATGGTTCCGTCTCCGAAGCGCTTCGTCAGGTCGGCCAGTGCTGCTTCGAGTGCCTTGTCCCGCCCCTTGTCGCTCATGCTATCTATTCCTCTTTGCGCATATGTGCTGGGTGAAGAGTCTACAACGCGCGGGGCGACTTTGCCAGTTTGAGAGATCGAACAATTGGGCCGCGCGGGGCAGAAATTGGGATTGCCCTCTAAAGGAGGAACTGTTATAATGCAAACCAATGTTGGGGAGTGGCCAAGTGGCAAGGCAGCGGCCTTTGGAGCCGCCTATCGCAGGTTCGAATCCTGCCTCCCCAGCACTGCGACGACCTGCTCAAGCTATCAGGTCGTTTTTGCTGTAATAGAACAGCGTCCGCCAGTCCGGCTCCTTC
>DATAMF010000698.1:0-9206 GCA_036260665.1 Aggregatilineaceae bacterium
TTCTCAGTCGTTATCACACGTCGGCAAGCAAAATCAGGGTGATTCACCAGGCTGCGGCGGACATCTTCCACCACCAACCTTTACCCTCCAAGGACGCAGTGAGACGTACTGTCACTTTGGGTTATGTCGGGTGGACTGGCGAAACCAAAGGTAGCCATATTCTCGTTGAAGTCATTAACAGACTATCCCAGTCACAGGTGACATTCTCCTTCAAATGGGTTACGCATCCCGCAAGCATTGAACAGTTAATATCCAGTCTATCTCCACTCGCTCGCCTCAAGGTGGACTTTATTCCCTGGATGGCACAAGAAGAATTGGTATCCCTATTAGACAGTTGTGACGTTTTCGTCTTCCCTTCACTATTTGAAGGGTTTGGTAAAGCCGCCCTAGAAGCAATGGTTCGAGGATTATGTGTGGTGGTTGGCAGCGGCGTCGGAATGCGCGACTTGATCACACATGATAAAAACGGACTCATTGTGCCCAGTGGAGACACAAATGCGTTATTTGAAATTTTGTATCAGCTATTGGAGCATCCTGAACGCATAAGCGTTCTCCAATACGAAGCACAGAAAAGCACTCGACAACGGTATACCTGGGAACGGGTAGCAGCGGAAACGGTGAAGTTTTATGAAGATCTTGCAGCGGTGAAATGGTCGAAATCTTAGGGGAGCGGATGACTCATGGCTTTTCTTCGCACAAAGGCATGCACGGCAGCCAATCGCCTACGGGCTGTGTTTTTAAGCCGCAGGAAATATATATGGCAGGTGGATTCCGCTCATGCCATCCGAGTTTCCTATACCCAGCGGAGTTTCGCAGCAGGGGCCTACGATCCGTATGAGCCTGACATCTGGCCGCTTTACTGTCAGGTTATTCAACAAGCGAAAGTCATATATGATGTAGGCGCTTCCGCCATAGGCGTGTATTCATTGGCAGCAGCGGTATCAGGGGCACACAGAGTCGTGGCGTTTGAACCCGCACCTCAGAACTGCATACGTCTGCGGGAAAATATCCGGCTTAATCGCCTGAAAGATATAATTCGCGTAGTTCCCAACGCCGTAAGCGATCAAAATGGGACGGTTGATTTCTACATCGTCCAGAACACTGACGGATTGCATTCGCTTGCGGCGGGATTGTATGAAAAACAGCAGCGCATCTCTGTACCGACTGTCAGTCTGGACTCGTTTATCGAGCAATCCAGGGAACCGGAACCGGACCTGATCAAAGTGGACGTAGAAGGCGCTGAAGTGCGTGTGATGCGTGGTCTGCAACAAACGTTATTGAAACGGCGTCCAGTAACCGTGATCATTGAGCTGCATCCCCAGGCTGTTCAGCAACTAGGAGATCACATTGAGGAGATATTCAAAATCGCTCAGAACAGCGAGATGGAGGTTTACACACCGGGTGGCACATTGGCAAACCTGCAAGCGCTCCCCAAACACATCATCTTATCCCGGTCCTGGCCCCCACCAGCAGTATAAAGCTACCTAAATTGGGCGCAAAATAAGCGACAATGCATCGCGTGGTGTGAGGAAAATATGAAAAGAGGGCAAACCTGAGCGAAAGTCAACGTTCCCAAACGAACTTTGCGAAAGGAGTGTCCTCCCATGAGCGAGTGTAACACGAGTTTTTCGTCACAGATGAGTTTAGCCGTGGTTAGCTACCTATATGCGCCGCCAGAAGATGTGGAACCGCATCGAGCAGCACGTCCATATCAAACAAAAGACGATGCGTTATACACCGACAGACAAGCTGTTGGATGCGTTGATCAGCATCCTGAGTGGATGCGGCGGAGCTGGTCGAGATCAACACGCGGGTACGCCCGGATCGGGCCGTACAGAGGGCCTTTGGGCGGCAGGGCTGTGGGGAACAGTCGGTGGTGAGCACGACCTTGAATGCATGCACGGAGGAAACGGTGCAGCAAATGCGCACCGCGTTGACGGCGATCTACCGGGAGCACAGTCAGGGATTTGAACATGATTACACGGCGCATTACCAACTCCTGGACGTGGAATGACGGGCATGCCGGCGGGGGGGGCCACCAAGGGACTTTGCCCACGCGCTCCATACGCGCGGACGCCAATTGGGGCGCGTCAGCGCCACCACGTACCAGGAAGTGGTGGTGGATTACCTGTATCCGGGCAAGCGGTAGTTGGGTCAAGCACTCCGGGAACTGGTCCAGGCGGCAGCGGCAGTTCTGGAGTTGGACGAAGCCTGCCGACAGCGCACCATTGTGCGCACGGATCGCGGCGGCGGCAGCGAAGACGATATCAACTGGCTGCTGAGACAGGGTTACGTGATCTTGGTGAAAAACATCAGTTGGCAGCGCGCCCACAAACTGGCCCAATCGGTGGCCGACTGGCGGGTGGACCCGCGTGATCCCCAACGGCAAGCCGGTTGGGTCACCGCCCGGCTTCCTTACGCCGCTGTCACCCAACAAATCGCCGTGCGTATTCAGAAAACCGACGGCCCATGGGTCTATGCGGTCTTGGTTTCCTCGCTCCCGGCGGATGCGTTAGCTCAGTTGGTTCCCGACACCGTCGATCCGCTCTGGGCGACGGTGTACGCGTATGACCTACGCAGCGGTGGTTTGGAAACCATCAATCGCAACGACAAACAAGGTCTGGGCCTGGCCAAACGCAACAAACGGTCGTTTCAGGCCCAAGAAATGTTGGCCTTGCGGGCGCAGTTCGCCTATAACCTGTTGCTGTGGGTGCGCTAGCGGTTGGCCAGCGTGTCACCGCCCCTCCGGCACTTCGGGTTACTGCGTCTGGTCTGCGATGCTGCTAGAAATCCCCTTCAATTTTCTCTGGCTGAGCAGCATCCGTTGGCTCAGGTCGTAGTCCAGGCCTTTGCTGCGTTTTTGGCGCGTGATGATATGTGCCTTAATTTGCGCCAAATTTAGGTAGCTACCTAAGTTTTGTGCAAATGTGAAAGGAATGACCGCAATGAGGTAGGGTTAGTTTGCCGAAAATCCTACTCAATGAGGTCATTCCATGAAACCGACAATAACGTATGAAGCGGAAGAAAAGCAAGACGAAACGGTGTCGATGTTTTTGATGATGGTGCTGGAATTTGCTAAAGAGATCGGACTGTTTGGGTTGTTGGAACGGGTCGTCAAGGTCAAGATGAAACAAGTGCGCTACAGCTAGTTGAACAAGGCGCAGACGGTGATTGCCTCGCTGGTGATGGGCTGTGCCAACACGAAGACGATCAATGAGACGTTGAGCGAAGAGCGCGCCGCCGCCAACTACCTGTGGATGGACCGGTTTCCTGAGCAGTCGCAAATCAATCGCTATCTGACCCGCTTCAGCGCGGAGAATGTGGTCGAGTTGGGGGAAGTCCACGCCCAGTTGTTTATGCAACAGTCGCAAGCACGGCGCGCGGCGGGTCAGATGGTGGTGGACATCGACCAGAGTGGCTTGGTCGCCAACGACCAGACCTACGAATTCAAGCGTAGCCGGATGGTCATGTCGAATATTCTCTTTTGTATACTAACCTGCCTCACACCGACTTCGGCGTGTCCCGCTGTTTTGAGTTTTACAACGAGCGCCAGACCATTGAAGCCTTCTTTGCCACTTCACGTCCGGTCTACAACATCCAAAATCTGCGCTCGCGTAAGTTCAATGCCATCTATGCCTTCTTGCGCTTCGTCTTTCTGTCCCATAACCTGATCCATTGGGCCAAATTCGCTCGCCTGACACAGACCGAACTCGCCCAGGCCACTTCCCAATAATTGGTTCGTCACGTTGCTCGTGTTCGTGCCCATGTTTCCTGGGATGGTCGTTGGCATCTCGCCATTCTTCCGTCTTCTCGTTGGGCGACCCTTTTGCTTGAGGCTCTCAAGCCACGCCCCGTTCAATTAGAGTTACCTTTTGCCCATTTGCACAAAACTTAGGTGGCTAATGAAGATCACGATGATCACCGGCCAATACCCCCCGCAGCGGGGTGGCATTGGAGATTATACGGATCAACTGGTTTCGGCTCTGCAGGATAAAGGGGTCGAAGTGAGCTTGATTGTACCATCCGGCAGCGTCCTGAACTGTCAAGACAAGGTGTCCCTGCTCCCGGTTGGGGGGTGGGGTTGGTCGACCCTGCGCATCATCGCAAGGCACCTGACCCAATCGGAATCCAACTGGCTTCACATTCAATACCAGCCCAATATTTATCACGGACACCCAGCGATCTGTATGCTACCGCTTTTTCTTCGTACACGGCGCTGGGGTGGCCGCATTGCGGTGACGTTTCATGACCTGCAAGTGCCGCACTTGTTTCGCAAAGCTGGCCTCTTGCGTGCCCTCACGCGCGATCTATTGGTGCGGACGGCGGCAGTGAGCATTGCAGCGGACACTGGGGATTACGAATACCTGAGACGTATTGCCCGCCGGGTCCTACAAATTCCGATCGGGTCCAATATTCCTTACACATCATATGAAAACCAAACTGCGAAGAATGTCGAGATCCGTCGCCGGTACGCGATCGCTCCGGACAAAGCTGTGATTGGGCAGTTCGGCACCACGAGCGGGCTTGAAACGCTGCTTTATGCTCTGAAAGATGTCCCCGGTACTGTCCTGATGATGATCGGCAAAGAGATATCTGAGGCTGGCAACGATGCCGCCGAGATTGTGCGCCTGAGCGACCAGCACAAGGCCCTGATTAGGGACCTAGGTGTCACCGAGCGAGTCTGTTTTACGGGCTATTTGCCCGCCCGCGAAGCGGCCTATACGCTGCAAAGTGTCGATGTGGTAGTATTGCCCTACGCTGCAGGCGCTTCGCTGCGAAATGGTGGTTTTATGGCCGCACTGACACAGGGAACCGCCATCATTACCACGCAGCCGCGCTACCCGATCCCCCACCTGACGATTGGCGAGCACCTTCTCACTGTGCCGCCGGGCGATGCCAGCGCGTTAGCGCGTATGATCCACCGCACACTAGGCGATGCTGCACTCTGCGAAAAACTGAGGGAAAATGCCCGTCAGGTTGCGCACGCGGTCTTTTCGTGGCCCACCATCGCCGCGGCACACATGACCATCTATCAAGGTGAACACAGTATATGAGATAGTGTTCGGGTTTCTGTGAGAAAGAAAAGCTGCGAACACTCTACGTTCGTTTACGCATGAAGACACCTAATGTCGTGCTGCGGCTGCGAGAGATACGCCGTACCCCGGGTGATACTGCGCCCTCGAAAAACTGCGGGATAATGCCCGTCAGGTTGCGCGCGGTCGTTTAATGGCCCACCATCATCGCCACCCACATGAATAGCTATCAAGGCGAGCAGAAGTGAGAAAGAACAACTTAAAACCATATCTATATATTGGGTCCGGCCTGGTTATCGGATCAAACTGGCACAACTTAAACGGCGATGTAAACGTATTGATTGGGCTACTGTAGGCCAGATATGACTAGGCGAATGAGCAAGGTAAGTGGTAGGTATGGTTTCGGCACTTGGCCCGGCTAAGCTGGGCGTTCATGCGGGCTCTGCTGCTATGCACGTTGAAAATAAACAACAAAGATGTTCCCTTGCACATTCATGATCTATGTAATTCTCATGGCACCAACTTAATGAATTTGCGCCTTAAGGATCGGAAATTTGGTAACAAAACTGTTTGGTTGACTGGTGCATTTTGTCGATAGGCAAAGATTTTACAGGGAACTTTTACGGTGTCCTATATGACAAAATCCGATCCGACATTTGAATTAAGGCATATTACCTTGATTGCTAGTTGAAAGCGTTCATGCTGCACTCGGTAGAATGGAAGTCGCCAAACGACCATTCAAAGAGAAAACAGCATGAACGACACCTACATTGTAACGGTATATGTGATCATTGATCTGCTGCGCGTGATGAACTACCAGGACGACGAACGGGCGGAGGTGAGCGCGGCTGAAATTCTGACCGTCGCGGTTATTGCCGCCAAGTACTTTCAGAATCATCATGAACGGACGCTGGAACTGCTGCTTGCGTTGGGTTACCTTCGGGCATTGAGCGTGTCGCGGTTCAACCGTCGCTTGCACGCCTTGCACGATTGGGTCTGGCACGTGGCACAAGTCGTAGGCAGTGTCTTGGCTGAGGGAAGCGTTTTTATCATCGATACGATGCCTGTTCCGGTGTGTAAGCGAGTGCGGGCGCCGCGCTGTCGCAAAGTGCAAGGACCCGAGTACGAAGGCTATTGTGCGGCGAAACGCGAACATTACTTTGGCTGGCAACTGCATTTGGTGTGTGATGTGTATGGGGTCCCAGTAGCTTTTGACCTGCTGCCTGCCGCCTGGGATGAACTGGTCCCGGTTCAGGACTTGCTGGCCGACTTGCCCCCAGCAGTCAAATCGTGGCGGACAAAGGCTATGTCTGTCAGAAAGACGAGTTGTTGGCCTATGTTTCGGGTGAGGTGCGTTTGATCCCGAAGTACCGTCGCAATATGCGCGGCAATAGCCAAGCCGATGCACGTCTGATCGGTCAGCATCGCTCGATGATTGAGACCGTCAATGGACAGTTGGAGAAAATGGGTCTGCAACGTCTTCATGCGCGTTCCAATTCAGGTTTTTCCATCAAGTCTTGGCCTCGCTCATCGCTTTGGCCTTGACCAACGTCCTTTTCTAACTACCTAAATTTGGCGCAAATTGAGCGACAAATCATCCCGCGCCAAGAAGGATGAGAAAGCCTGGACGACAACCTGAGCAAAAGGATGCAAACGATTCAGGGTAATCTGAACGATATGGCCGTGGGGATCGATTTGAACTTGGCCTGGGATTTGCAGGACATCACGCACCAGACGCCGAAGACCGAACTGCTGCAAGGCCGGGGCTGTTTTCGCCAGATGGTTACGGGTCCAGATTGTCAAGTTATGGGCCAGGTGGGCCAGCAGGACCAACATTTCTTGAGCGGCGAAGGAGGCTTTGTTGCGTTTGGTCAGACCCAAGCCTTGCTTATCGTTCCGGTTTTGGGTTTCGATGCCGCCGCCGCGCAAATCATAGGCATACACCACCGCCCAGAGCGGGGAAGGGGTCGAGACCAGTTGCCGCAGCGCGTCGGGCGAGAGCGTCGAAATCAGGACTGCCGCCTCGCTCCATTCGCCATCGGCCTGGCGCGTGTGCACGGCAATTTGCTGAGTGGGCGCAGCATAGGGAAACGGGCGCTGAACCCAGCCAGCCTCACGTCCGGGGTCGTAGGGATCTACCACCCACTCCGTGACACTCGCGGCCAACTTCTGAGCACGTCGCCAGGAATGGGTTTTGACCAGGAGGGGATACTGTCGATCCAGCAGCCAGTTGATGTCTTTTTCGGTTCCACCGCCGCGATCTACCCGCAGGATCGTGCGCGCACGGCAGCTTTCATCCAGGTCCAACACCGTTTCCGACGCCTGGACCAATTCCTGCAAAGCGAACCCCAATTGGCGCTGGCCGCTGTACAAGCGATCCACCACCAACTCCTCATACAGACTGGCACACACCCGCCCCAACTGGCGTCCCCGTTGGCTCTTCTGCTTGGCAAAGTAACCTTTCGTCACGCCTTTCCCCTGGCGTCCGGCAGGCATTCCGGTCATGTCCACATCCAACACCTGGTAGCGAGCCGCATAATCATGCCCATAGCCCTGGCTGTGGCGCTGGTAAATCCGCGCCAGGGCCTCGCGCATCTGCATGACCGTCGCTTCGCTGCACGCCTTCAAGGTCGCACTCACCCCCGACTGGTCCGCGCAAGCGGTCCGCCCAAACGCCGCTTGCAACGTGCGATCCGGTCGCACACGGGTGTTGATTTCGACCACGCCCTCACCCCCGGCCAGAATATTGATCAGGCCGTCCAACAGTTTGTCCGTCGGCGTGTGGGTGATCACTTTCTTTCACCATGTCTTCGATGACTTCCCACATCCCTTGTTGGCGCATATGGACCCCTACGGCGGCCAGACTCGTCCGGGGCGAAAAATAGCTGGTACACTCTGTCATCGGAGTGAGTTCCTTTCATGAGTTCGGTTGGCTAACCTTTACTCTCGTTCAGGAACTCGCTCTTGTCATGGCTCAATTATCCGTTTTTATCATTTGTCGCTTAATTTGCACCAAATTTAGGTAACTAGCAATCAAGGTAAGGCATATTTATCATTCAAGATGCTTAAGAAACCGTATGGAAAGAGATTTTTTAAGAAGTAAGACTAATGGATCGCTTCCAAAGAAGGCGGGGCTCGCCAAGTAGATCCAGGCCTCGCCAGTGGCCGGGAGCAATTCATAATCTTTGCTCAAGCGACGTTGGTGTGACAGCCAAGCGAAAGTGCGTTCGACGACCCAGCGGCGTGGGAGTACCCGAAAACCGATGGGATAGCGTTCCACGTAGGACGTTTCGCCCAGGAAATTCTGCAGTACGGTCGCATACTCGCCAGCGGGGTTGGCCGGATGCCGCACGCACGCGACTCGCCAACCTAGTTCACGCTGAACCCAATTGGCAAAGGGATCCCTGTAGCTCCGGTCGGTCCAGAGCAGCTGTAGGCGAGGGAGCCGCGCTGGCAAACCGATCACTGGGGTATCCGACAGGGAAGCGGGTTGGACTTGGACTTTTAGCACGAAACCCTGGGTATCGCCTAATAACTGACGTTTGCGTCCTTTAATTTTCTTGCCCGCATCATACCCCTTACCCCCCTTTTTCCGTCGTTTTGACGGATTGGCTGTCGATGATCGCGGCACTCGGTTGGGCTTCTCGTCCGAGTTGTCGTCGCACGCCTTCCCGCCAAACGGTATTCAACCGCTCCCAGGTGCCATCTTTGCGCCAACGACGGAAATACCAAAACACGGTGCTCTAGGGTGGAAAATCATGCGGTAACAAGTGCCAGGTACAGCCGGTCTTGAGCACATACAGGATGGCGTTGAGAAGCTCGCGTCGTGGCCACTTCGCGGGTCTACCGCCTGGTAAGGGAACCGGAATCAGAGGGGCCAAGATTGCCCATTCTTCATCTGTTACGTCTGTCGTATAGGGCTCGCCGTTCCATGAAGTTGCTCTTTTCGACTCACCTCCCCTTTATATGCTCAGTATACTCTTATTCACTACCTTTCCATACGGTTTCTAAGTTGATACGTATGATCTACGTACCCTCCTGTCTTTTCCGGTAGATTTTTTCCAAGCCTCATAATAGTTCACACGGCCTGGAACATTTTACCGCGACGAAGGACTTCGACTCCTGAAAAAAATCAAACGTGTCTTGGTGCGCGCAGTATCATACGGGTTGTCA
>DATAMF010000699.1:0-3156 GCA_036260665.1 Aggregatilineaceae bacterium
GTCCTTTTTGTAATGAGTCCTGATGAAAAAATAAGATTGGTGGCAATAGCGATCTGCGCTGGAGCACTAGGGGTGGGAGAGGGCTTGATAATGGCATTTTTATCTCGTAGAAAAAAACACCAATAGCTCTATGCGGAAGAGAGTACAGCCTGTGAGAATATTTCTGCTGCACCGATCACACGGCGCGGAATTTTCGTTTGAGGGTGGGATATTCGGGGATATTTTTAGAAACCGGTAGGGATAAGCAATCACGACCTACCCCTACCATTCACTTGATCACGCCCAGCCGAGGAGCCGCGCCACCGTCGCGGTGGTCAGCGTCACGAGGAAGGCCAGCGACAGCGGCAGCAGAGTCGCCACCGTCGTCCATTTGAGACTCTTCGTCTCGTTATAGATCGTCAGGATCGTGGTGCTGCATGGATTGTGCAGCAGGCTGAACAGCATCAGGTTGATCGCGGTGAGCGTCGTCCAGCCGCCCGCGTGCAGAATATCGCGCAGCGCGGTATCCGAACTCGCGTCGAACATCACCCCTGCCCCGCCGCCGACGCCGATCATTTTTTCGGTCAGCACGGTCAGCATGAGAATCGTAGGGATGATGATCTCGTTGGCAGGAATGGCGACGATATAGGCCAGCAGGATCACTCCATTGAGACCGAACAGCCAGCCGACCCCATCCAGCCCATGCACGATATGTTCGCCCAGGCTCGCCCCGCTGAGGTCGATATTGGCGATCAGCCAGATGATCATCCCGGCGGGCAGCGACATCGTGACGGCACGCCACAACACGATCAGCGTGCGGTCAATCATCGAGGTATACAGCGTCTGCATGATACGCGGCGGGCGGTAAGGCGGCAGTTCCAGGCTGAACACCGACGACTCGCCTTTGAGCATGGTCCGCGAGAGGAACGCCGATACCAGGAACATCACCACAATGCCCAGCAGCGCGATTCCGACGACTGCTGCCGCCGAGATGAATCCCGCCAGCGCCGCCGGGACTGCCGTGCCGACAAAGATGGTCGAAACCATGATCAGCGTCGGCCAGCGTCCGTTACACACCGCGAAATTGTTGGTGATGATTGCGATCAGGCGTTCGCGTGGGCTGTCGATTACCCGCGTGGCGACCACGCCCGCCGCATTACAGCCGTAGCCCATCATCATCGAGAGGGCTTGGCGTCCGTGCGCGCCCGCCTTGTGAAAGAGGCGATCCAGGTTGAAGGCCACGCGCGGCAAATACCCAAAATCTTCGAGCAGCGTGAACATCGGGAAAAAGATCGCCATCGGCGGCAGCATGACGCTGATCACCCAGGCCATCGCCAGATAGCCACCATCGATCAGAATCCCGCTCAACCACCAGGGAAAATGCAGCGCGGCGGCTGCGTCTTTCAAAATCGGGTGGATCGTGTCCACCAGCAGCGACGCGAGCATCTTGGAGGGCACATTCGCGCCTTGAATCGTCAGCCAGAAGACCAGCGTGAACAGCAGAATCATGATCGGGAAGCCCCACACGCGGCTCGTCACCAGCCGGTCCAGCGTGCGATCCAGATCGAAGCGTTCTCGTTCGCCGGGACGAGTCACCGCGCGATCTGCGATCTGGGCGGCTTCGGTATACAGCGCCTCGACCAGCGGATCGTGCAGATCGGTGCCGAGATTGTCGCGCAGGGCGCGGGCGTTGAGAAGCAGATCGTTCGCGCTCATAGGTTGCTCACCTGGATCAAGCGCTCACTCACCGACTGTGTCCGATCCCCCTTGGAGAGATCACCCAGGCTGCCATCGCGGATCGCCTGTTCGATGGTTTGATCACCATCCAGCAGCCGCAGCGCCACCCAGCGCGCATTCGCCAGGCCGGGAAACTGGTCTTCAAGTTGGGAAGAAAGCTGATCCACGGCGCGATCCAGGGCTTGATTCTGCGTGGACGAAATACGGTGCGGGCGCGATTTAATTTCGCCGTGCGCCACATCGCTCATCACTTCGACCAGTTCGCGGATGCCTTCCTGCCGCCGCGCCACGGCGGGAACCACCGGGACGCCGAGATCGCGCGCCAAGCGCCGCGCATCGACTTGTATGCCGTGCCGCTGGGCTTCATCCATCAGATTCAGGCAGACCACCGCCTGATCGGTAATTTCCAGCACTTGCAGCACCAGATTCAGATTACGTTCCAGGCGCGTCGCGTCGGCCACAATCACGGTGACGTCCGGCTGGCCGAACAGGATAAAATCGCGGGCGATTTCTTCATCAACACTGGTTGCCAGCAGCGAATACGTCCCCGGCAGATCGACCAGTTTGAAGCGTTTCTCGCCAAACTGAAAACCGCCTTCCGCGCGGGCGACGGTTTTGCCCGGCCAGTTGCCGGTATGCTGCCGGAGTCCGGTCAGCGCATTAAAGACGGTGCTTTTGCCCGTGTTGGGGTTGCCCGCCAGCGCGACGACATAATCCCATTGATCCATCTTGACACCAAGGCGTTCCAGATGGCGATTCACCGGGCAGGTTGCACAAGCAGATGAAAGGGGTGTGACGTTGGTTTCCATGCTCGTTACTCCGATATATCAATTTCGTGGGCCTGATCGGTGCGCAGCGCGACCAACGCGCCCCGCACCCGGTACGCCACCGGATCGCCCATCGGGCTGTTAAATTCAGCCGTCACCACCGTACCGGGGACCAGCCCCAGGTCCATCAGGCGGCGGCGGTTGGGGCCGCTGCTGTGAAGCTGCACGACGGTTCCGGTTTGTCCAGGCTCCAGATCAGCCAGGGTTCGAGTGGTTTGGGTCATGGCCTGTGATCAGTCCTATTTAGAATAGAATAAAGAAGTTTTCCATGAAGAAATTCTAATTTAGGTTGACCAAAATGTCAACTCACAGTTTCCTAAAAAATATTTTCGCCAAGCCACGCTATACTGAACACCAGTTACGATGATCTTGGGAGGTCAATCATGTTTCTACCCTTATCCGAAGGGCTAAAACTGCTGCCCGAACAAAAAAAACTATTGAAAAATCTGGTAATCGATGATCACCAGCCGGGCACGCTGCTCCACGACTTTGAAGCGCTGCTGAATTTCTTCAACGAACGGGAACGCACGCTCACAGATGCCCACCAGCTCCAATTGCGCACCCTCTCCGACATCAACGAACGACTGGCGAATCCGGTTCAACTCGCCCTAAA
>DATAMF010000700.1:0-6341 GCA_036260665.1 Aggregatilineaceae bacterium
ACCCGGCGATATTGCCAATCTTCGGCACGCGAATAACCCGCCGCACTTCGGCCAGTCCAATCACCTTATTCTCGTACTGCGGTTCTAACATCTTTAAGCGATTCCAGGCGGGCGAAGCCAAAGAACTGCTGCTGATCATCAAGGTCGATGTGGATGGATCACTGGAACCAGTGGTCAATTCCGTGAAGAACATCACCAAAGATGATCTGACTGTGCGCGTGCTGCATGCGGACGTGGGCGAGATCACGGAAAATGATGTGAACCTTGCCAACGCATCGAGCGCGGTCATCATCGGGTTCAACGTCCACGCCGACTCAGCGGCGGAACGCATCGCGGAATCGAACGGAATCGATATTCGCACCTACCGCGTGATCTATGAACTGATCGAAAACGTGGAACTGGCCCTGCATGGGATGTTAGAACCGCAGTACGAGAATAAGGTGATTGGACTGGCCGAAGTGCGGCGGGTTATTCGCGTGCCGAAGATTGGCAATATCGCCGGGTCGTATATCCTGCAAGGGATGGCTCGCCGTAACGCGAAGGCGCGGGTACTGCGGGGTGGTCGCGTGCTGATCGAAAATTCGAACGTGAGCAGCCTGAAGCGGTTCGAGGAAGATGTGCGCGAAGTGCGTACCGATTTTGAGTGCGGTATCACGCTGAGCAACTTCAACGATTTCGTGGTGGGTGATCGGATCGAGTTTTATGTTCGCGAGCGGGTGAACTAAAAAACTCACCCCTCTCTCCCCGGCCCTCTTTCCCCGCGCGCGGAGAAAGAGGGGGGTATGCTGGTTATCACAGTGGGGCGGGTTTCCATACCCGCCTTTTTAGTGCGTGGAAGGGAAACAAGCGTGCGAATCCTGATCGCGGGGGTCGCAGAATGGCTGGGGCGGCAGATCGCAGAACGGCTGCTCAACACGCCGGGCGTAGCGGCGGTGATCGGGCTGGATGTACGCGCCTGTACGCCGCCGGTTGCGGGGATGCGTTTTGTGTGGGTGGCGTGGGATCGTCCCGAATGGACTGCGCTGTTACAGGGAATTGATGCGGCGGTCTACCTGCCCGGCCTGGTGGATTGGCGACGCAAAATGCCTGATCCGGTGGCGGCGGTTAAATCATTCACGCGGGCGGTGATCGCGGCGGGCGTTCCGAAGCTGATCGTTCCAAACAGCGCGCTGGTTTACGGTTTGCAGAAGGCCGAAACCATCAGCGAAGATGCGCCGCTGCGCGGGTATCAGGCCGGGGAGTATGCGCGGCGGCGGGCGTTCGTGGCGGATTATCTGGACGGTGTGGCGCGGCGGACGCCTGCGCTGGCGATCACCGAAATTCGGACAGCATGGGTGAGCGGCCCGCATTACCCGGCGTTGGACCAGTTTATTCAGCACACGCCGGTGTTGGTGTGTGAGTGGGAAGGTAAAAAGCTGCAAGTCACCTACGAGGCGGATCTGGTAGAGACGCTGGTGTTGGCCGTACAGCAGGATATGGCGGGCGTGTATAATCTGAGTAGTGGTGCGGGCAAACCCTGGCGCGAGATGGCCGAGGATCGTCCGTGCATCAGTTGGGCAGGGTTGATGGCACGGGTGTGGTGGCGCTGGCGCTGGTTTCGTCCAGGAGCACTGCCGCCCGACGTGGTGCGGGCTTTGTACCGCAGCCCGGCACTGGATACCCGAAAGCTGCAAAGGAAGGTGGAAGGATGACGATTAAACAAGAGCGTGCCGCGCATTTGATCCGCAATATCATGAGCACACTGCTGATGAACGAGGTCACTGATCCCGCGCTGTCATCCGTGACTGTCACTGAAGTCAAAGTGGATCGCGAGATTGAATACGCGGAAATTTTTGTGCATTCGCTGGAAGACAAAAAAGAAGTGATGGATGGATTGGCACGGGCGGCGGGATTTCTGCGGCGCGAACTGGCCGCACGGACACGGTTCCGCAAAACGCCCTATCTGCAATTCCATTGGGATGTTGCGATGGAGCAGGGTGAACGGATTGATAACCTGCTGGACGCGTTAAAACGGGAACCGCAGCCGGTAGCTGACGAGGAGTCGGAAGACGACGATGAGGCTTGATTGGGACCAGGCGCGCGAACTGGTCGCGGGCGCGCAGTATATTACGATTGTGACGCATGTCAACCCCGATGGGGACGCGATTGGGTCGATGTTGGGGCTGGCGCATGGACTGCGCCACATGGGAAAAGCCATCACCGCCGTGGTGGATGGCGGCGTGCCGGTCGATCTGCAATTTTTGCCGGGGGCGGGGGATGTTCTCCCGCTCCTGGATGGTGTGGCCGCCGATCTCACCATTGCGGTGGACTGCGGCGACGAGAGCCGGATGGGGCAGGCAGGACAGGCGGCACTCCAAACGGGTGTACCGCTGATCAACCTGGATCATCACCGCACGAACACGCTGTTCGGGCAGGCGAATCTGGTCGATATTCAGACGGTAGCCGCGTCGGAAGGCGTGCTGGACTGGCTGGATCGGATGGGCGTGGCGCTGGAGGCTGACAGCGCGCTGTGTCTGCTGACCGGGCTGGTAACAGATACACTGTGCTTCCGAACGGATAATGTCACGGCTGACACATTGGGCAAGGCGCAGCGCCTGATGGATGCGGGCGGGTCGCTATCGGAGGTTGTACAGCGCACGGTGAATCGCAAATCGTATACCGATTTGCAACTGTGGACGAAAGTGCTGCCTACCGTTCAGCTTGCGGAGCATGTGATCTGGGCGGTGATTACGCAGGAGATGTATCGCAGCGTCGGGATGACAGAAGTGGACGATGGCGGGCTGGTGAGTATGCTGGTCCAGGTGGAAGAGGCGTATATCGCGGCGGTATTCAAAGAAAAGCCGGATGGGAACATCGAACTGGGTTTCCGAGCGGTGCCGGGGTTTGATACGGCCAATGTCGCGGTGGTGCTGGGCGGCGGCGGGCATAAACTGGCGTCTGGGGCGACGGTGCGCGGGGAAACGATGGCGATTCTGGTGCCGCGCGTGATCGAGATGTTGAAGGCGGAAGTGCAGCGGGGGATGCCAGAGGTGGAGCGGTAGGGGCGATCCTTATCCTCTGGTCCGCTTTCAAATTCTTGGGGCGGGGCAATTCGTGAATTGCCCCTACAAACCTGCGAGGGATTGATGGGTGTGTTTGGACTGCTCAATATCTGTAAGCCGAAGGGACCGACCAGCCACGATATTGTGGCAACGGTGCGGCGTGGGACGCGCGTGAAAAAGGTGGGGCATGCCGGGACGCTGGATCCGATGGCGTCGGGCGTGCTGGTGCTGGGACTCGGCCCGGCGACGCGATTGAGCGAATATGTGATGGAATCGCAAAAGACCTACCGGGCGCGGGTGCGTTTGGGCATCGAAACGGATACCTACGACGCCGAAGGGCGAATCGTGGCGGAAAATCCGGCCCTGGTAGAACGCGCGCGGGTGGAAGGCGTGCTGGCGACCTTTCGCGGCGAATTTCAACAGGTGCCGCCGATGTACAGCGCGATCAAAATCGAAGGGCGAAAACTGTACGAGATCGCGCGGGCCGGGGCTGAGGTTGAACGCACACCGCGCCCGGTGACGGTGTACCGCCTCGATTTGACCGCCTGGGAACCGCCGGATGTGGAGATCGAAGTGGTGTGTTCGCCGGGTACCTATATCCGCAGTCTGGCATTTGATCTGGGACGCGCGGTGGGTGTCGGGGCGCATCTCGTCGCGCTGGAACGCACCGCCAGCGGACTCTTTACCGTCGAAAATGCGGTGGATTGGGAAACATTCAAGCTCGCTATGCAGGATGGGACGTGGCAGGATTATCTGCTGCCGCCCGATATGGCGCTGTATCAGGCGGCGGAAGTCCGCTTGAGCGTGGTGGATACGCTGCGCATCCGGCAGGGCATGACGATCCATTTAGCGGAAACGCCCGGCGAGATCGCGCGGGCGTATGACTCAAACGGTCAACTGCTGGCCGTGCTCAAGCGGCGCGGCGAGGACTGGAAGCCGGAAAAGGTCTTCCTGGCGGAATAATCCTATTCAAATGTCAACAGCATATCCTCGACCAACACGCGGCCATTTGCGCTGATGGTGAACAGGTTGCTGCCGCGCCGACTGCGATCTGCCACAATTCCCCCGGCGGACACGGTCCCAATATCTTCCAGGGCGGCATCAAAAGTGATGGGCACACTTGACACCGGCATATCGTTGGCGAGTCTGCCACGCACGTAGAAGAAGCTGCCACCATCGGGTGACACAAATCCGACATGGGGTCGTAACGTTTGCGCATCGGATACCACTTCGTACATCTCCTTCTCGGTCTTGTAAGACGATGTATCGAAGATGGGACGGATGTCTGATCCATCAATTGTAAACGAGTAAAAGTTAGCAGGGATGTGCATTTCATAAACGGGATAGGTCGCGTACACAATCAGGCGGTTTTTGCTCCACGCCAGATTGGTGAAAACGGTGATGCCAGGCTGTTCCGTGATCAGTTCCTTGATGTAGTCTGCGGCCCCGACCAGAAAATCAGTCTCAGCGGCGATCTGCTTGAAGTCGCCGCTTTTAAGATCGAGCAGCCAGACTCCGATCTTAGCTCTATCTTCTTCGCGTAAGGATTGGTAGGTGAAGGCGATCTGCTGGCCATCGGGGGAAAGCGCGTAGTTGAAGTTGAGGCCCACCACACCGATTGGGTTATCACTGGGCAGTTTGTGGATCAGTTCCGGTTCGCCTTGCGCGCCCTTCAGACGGTAGAGCGCCGTCTCGAAGTCGGCATCCTTGGTAGCGCGGCTGCTGCGCAGGAAATAGAGATCCTTGTTGTGCCACATCGGCGCATGATCGAGACCGTAGGGTGTCACGGCAGGGTCTATATCGAACCATCCGCCGATGACATGGTCGTCCGTCAGATTGGTGAGCGTGGTGCTGGACACATCAAAGCGCCACAGATCACTTTCCTGTATGAAGATTGCCCAATTTTCATTAAAGACGAATTGCTGGCTGTCGGGCGACCAGACCGCCGATTCGATTTCGGCATCAAACGGGAGATCGGCGGGGATTTGGTAGCAGGGGAGATCGGCTGTATCGAGAGTGTACGAGCAGATAAACCAGGGCTTTTCGGCCCCACTGTCCAGGTAAACCTCGATGGAAGCGGCAGCGGTGGTTCCATCGGGGGAAAGCGGCGCAAGGGTGACACGCACTTCATCGCCGGTTGTTAATTCGGTGTGGGTTTCGAGGAAACGGGCCTTTATGGTCTCGTTCAAATTTTCGACACCGGTCAGTCGCCACGTGTTGTAATTGCGCACCGGATTCAATGAGTGTTTGGTGGGCTGGTCATTTTCCTCTTTGCCACAGGCGGATAAAAGTAGAATAAGAATAAGTGTCAAACAGCGAATTTTCATCGATAATCCTTCCAGATTGAGCAGCAAATCACATACTCATTATATGTCTACTGTCAGGCATTGCGCATTCGCCCGATCCCTGTAGAATCGGTGCGGATTTGCCGGAATTGAAGGAGCTTATGCGACACGTTTATCAATTAGCCGATGCCCAACCCGCTGCGCCCACCCTCGTCGCAGTGGGCATGTTTGATGGCGTTCACCGGGGGCACCAGTTTTTGCTGCGGCGGCTGGTCCAGGCGGCGCACGAGCAGGGCTGGATTCCGACGGTGCTCACCTTTTTCCCGCATCCCGACGTGGTGCTGGGGCGGGCGTCGGGGCGCTATTATCTGACGACACCCGAACAACGTGCGACTCTGCTCGGACGGTTGGGAGTCGAACTGGTGGTGACGCACCCCTTCAACGACGAGGTGCGGCAGATGCGGGCGGCGGATTTTGTGGATCGGCTGATCGCTGATCTGCGGCTGCGAGCCTTATGGATCGGGCCGGATTTTGCGCTGGGCTATAAGCGCGAGGGCAATGTGGAATTTTTACGTGTTCAAGGCCAAGCGAAGGGCTTTGATGTTGAGGTGGTACAACTGGTGACGAACGATAACAACGGAAAAATTATCAACAGTAATGGAATTCGGGCCGCGCTGAACGAGGGGCGCGTGGAACAAGCAGCGGAATGGCTGGGACGCCCCTACCAACTGGCGGGCGAAGTGGTACATGGCGATGGGCGTGGGCGGACGATTGGCTTTCCGACGGCCAATCTTGATGTGTGGGTCGAACAGGTGCTGCCGGAAAATGGCATTTATGCGGGATGGGCCTATCTCGACGGCGAGAAATTTATGTCGGTTGCCAATGTAGGCAATCGTCCGACGTTTGGTGGTAAAGAAGTGCGCGTTGAGGCACATCTGCTGGACTTTGACCGGGACATTTATGGCCGCGTGCTGGCCTTTGACTTTGTGGCGCGCCTGCGTCCTGAGCTGAAATA
>DATAMF010000701.1:0-2029 GCA_036260665.1 Aggregatilineaceae bacterium
GCGTGATGCTGAAGGTGAGATCACCCATTTTGTATCGACAGGCAAGGATATCACCGAGCGTAAACAGGCCGAAGCGGAACTGAAAGCCCGCGCCATGCGGCAGGCAGCGATGGCAGAACTAAGCCAGTTAGCCTTGTTCAGCACCGATCCCGCCCCCCTGATGCGACGAGCGATCAGCCTGGTTACTCAAACCCTGCGCTTTGACTTGTGTGCCATCTGGGAATTAGTGCCAGAAACACACCGACTCCATTTACAAACGGGCGTGGGCTGGCCGGAGGCCATGATCGGGACGGCGCTGCTGGATACCGATGAGCGCAGCCAGGAAGGGCAAACGATTCGCAAGCGAGAACCCGTCATTATCAGCGGGCTAGACCAACAAATAGACTGCGCCAACACTCAGTTTATCCGCCAGTACGGCATTGAGAGCAGTGTATGTGTCTCCATTCACGGGAAAGGCCATCCGTTCGGTCTCTTCTGCGGCTATAACACCCAGCCACGCAAGTTCACGCTCGATGAGGTTCACTTCCTTCAGGTCGCGGCTGACGTTCTGGCGCAAGCGGTTGAACGCCAGCGTGCCGATATTGCCGAACACGAACAGCGGGCGCTAGCGGAAGCGCTGCGCGAAAGTGCCGCTGCCTTAAACAGCACTTTGAATCTCGAAAAGGTGTTGGAACTGATTCTCGCCAATATTGGGCGTGTTGTGCCGCACCACGCCGCCCATATCATGCTAATCGAGCAGGATCAGGCTGTGGTGGCACGGCATTATGGATATGCCGCCTACGGGTTGGAAGAGCCGCTGGTATCAAGGCAGTTCAGCACACTGGATCACCCTCATCTGCGCCAGATGGTCGAAACAGGCCAACCGTTGGTGATTAAGGATAAGAGCGCCTATTCCAGTTGGTGGAACGATCTCAGCGGCACGTGCTTGCCCTCGTATGTGGGAGCACCCATTCGCCGTGAGGATGAAACGATCGGCTTTTTGCATCTGGACAGCGCCTTGCCCAACTTTTTCACCCCGATCCATGCGGAACGACTGCAAGCCTTTGCCGATCAGGCGGCGCTCGCTATCGCCAATGCCCGTTTGTTCGAGCAGTCACGCAATCTGGCGATGATGGAAGAACGGCAGCGTCTGGCACGCGATTTACACGATGCCGTCAGCCAGACTCTGTTTTCCGCCAGTGTGGTTGCCGAAGCACTGCCCCGGCTCTGGGATCGCGATTCTGAGGCAGTCCAGCAAGGTTTAGAAGAACTGCACCTGCTGACACGCGGTGCGCTAGCCGAAATGCGCACACTGCTGCTCGAACTACGCCCTACAGCTCTGATCGAAACACGATTCGACGAACTGCTGCGGCATCTGACTCAGGCTTTCTCAGGAAAAAATCGGATCACTGTCGAATTGGGTATAATAGAAGGCGTTCCAGCCCTGCCACCGAATGTGCAGGTGGCGCTGTATCGAATCGTACAAGAAGCATTAAATAATATTGCCAAGCATGCCCGCGCCAGTCACGTCGCCATTACACTTTCTCAAACAGACGAGCAGATTATCTTGTGTGTCAAGGATGATGGGCGCGGTTTTGACCAATCGCTGCGAGCACCGAATCGGTTCGGGTTGCAGATCATGCAGGAACGCGCGCGCGGGATTGAGGCAAGCTATACCATCAAGAGTGAACCAGGGCATGGCACAGAAATAACCGTTCAGTGGCCCGAGGACTTATGACTGAAGAGAATAAAATTCGTGTAGCGTTGGTGGATGATCACGATGTCGTGCGGCGCGGTCTCAGTGTCGTGCTGCGTGCATTTGATGATTTAGAACTGGTCGGTGAAGCCTCGAATGGCGAAGAGGCGATTCGGATGTGCGGTGAAACGCATCCTGAAGTCATCCTGATGGATCTCATTATGCCCGAAATGGATGGGGTGAGCGCCACACGTGCCATTCGCCAGAAATATCCCCAGATCCAGGTGGTCGCGCTCACCAGCTTTAAAGATGAAGAACTCGTTCAGGCCGCGCTGCAAGCCGGAGCCATCGGTT
>DATAMF010000400.1:0-2041 GCA_036260665.1 Aggregatilineaceae bacterium
TGCCGGAGCCTCCCGGGGCGGGAACTCCGCTCCATGTCGCGGGCGGGACGCCGGTCTACCGGTTACCGCGCCTCGCCGCAAAGCTGGGTCTGCAAAGCCTGTGGCTCAAGGATGAGTCCCGCAACCCGACGGCTTCCTTCAAGGATCGCGCCAGCGCCATCGTCGTGACGCGCGCCCAGGAGATCGATGCCGAGATCGTTGTGACTGCCTCCACCGGGAACGCGGGCGCGGCGCTGGCGGGCATGTCTGCAGCGGTGGGGCAGAAGGCGATCATCTTCGCACCCAAATCTGCGCCGCCGGCGAAAGTGGCGCAGCTGCTGGTCTTTGGGGCGAAGGTCATCCTCGTCGACGGGACCTACGACGATGCCTTCGATCTGACGGTCAAAGCTGCAAACGAGTTTGGCTGGTATTGCCGCAACACGGGCTACAACCCCTTCACCGCGGAGGGAAAGAAGACTGCCGCTCTGGAGATCTGGGAATGGTGGGAGGGTGCTCACGAGAAGTGGCATGAAGAAACCAGCGTGGATGAAGATCACGCGCCGCTGACAGTTTTTGTCTCGGTGGGAGATGGAAACATCATTTCCGGCATCCACAAAGGGTTTAAGGATCTTTATCAGCTGGGCTGGTTGCCGGACATGCCGCGCATCATCGGTGTGCAGGCGGAAGGCTCCGCCGCGATCTCGAATGCCTTCCACGCGGGCACGGAGACGATCACGCCGGTCTCTGCCACGACCCTTGCGGATAGCATCTCCGTCGACCTGCCGCGCGACGGCGTTCGGGCGGTGCGCGCGACGAAGGAAACGGGTGGCACGTACGTTAATGTATCAGACGAGGAGATCCTCAAAGCCATTGCCGAACTTGGCACTCAGGGCATCTTCGCCGAACCGGCTGGAGCGACCGCCTACGCCGGTCTGGTCAAGGCAGCCACCTCAGGCGTGGTCGCGAGCGAAGACCCGATCCTGGTCCTGAATACGGGCAGCGGACTCAAAGATGTCCGCGCCGCAATGCAGGCGGTCCAGCCTGCCCCAATTATCGAACCAACACTGGAGGCAGTGAAACGGTTGTTATGATACCCAGGGAGAATTGGAGTCAGACATTTCGTTACGTCGTTGGGATCACAGGTCTCGTCCTGCTGATCGCCCTCCTGATCTACGCGCGGGATGCAGTCGCCAATCTGGCAGTTGCCGCGTTCGTCGCTTATCTCATTAATCCCGCGGTCACGTACTTGATGACGCACACGCGGATGGATCGGAGAGCTGCCGTCAATCTGGTCTATTTCTCCGCCGTTCTGCTGCTGATCGGGCTGCCAGCCACGCTGCTGCCGATCTTTTATGACGAGGCGCAGATCATCATTGAAGACCTGTTGAATCTGGCAGACCAGATACGCATTACCCTTTCGTATCCAATTCATTTTTTTGGTCTGACATTTCACCTGGAGGAATGGGGGCAGAGCCTCTTCCAGGTGCAGAACGCGGTCCTGTCGCCGTTGCCTGATCAGACGCTGCAGCTCCTCGAAACGACCTCAGTGGGCGTACTCTGGTTCCTGGTGATCCTGGTCAGTGTTCATTTGTTTTTGTCACAGTGGCCCACCCTGCGCGACTGGCTGATCGACCTTGCTCCACCGTCTTATCGTCCGGAGATGCAGGAGCTGTATAGCCGCATCCGCAATGTCTGGATGGCATACCTGCGCGGGCAGATCGTTTTGATGTTCATCGTCGGCGTTGCCTTTACGATCGCCTGGGTGATCCTCGGCATTCCCGGCGCACTGGTCCTGGGAATGATCGCCGGTTTCTTTACCCTTGTGCCGGATGTCGGTCCATTCCTGGCGGTTGTGATCGCGGCGGGCGTTGCGCTGCTCGAGGGCTCCACCTGGATCCCGCTTTCCAACTTCTGGGTGGCGGGCATTGTGGTCATTGTCTATCTGGTCCTCATCAATTTGAAGAATTTTTTTCTGCGTCCTTACATTATGGGGCGCAGCGTTCACATGAACGAAGCCCTGGTTTTCATCGCGATCATGATCGCCACGATCCTGCAGGGTATT
>DATAMF010000029.1:0-1866 GCA_036260665.1 Aggregatilineaceae bacterium
TTGATCCAGGTGCCGTTGGCGCTGCCCAGGTCGGTGAGAATATACTGTCCGTCTTCATATGTAATCTGCGCATGATTGCGCGACACACCCAAGCCATATGCATTAAAGCGCGATAGATTGCCCCGCGTGGGTTTGGCTCCCGGATCGTCACGGCCCAACACAATGTCGTGTTTATCGATCACAATGATCGCCTCGGCGTGTTCCAGCACCGTCAGAAACAGCGCGCCGCTGTACAACCGGCTGTGCTCAATCGTCCGCATGCCGTACTGCATATCCATCAGCTTGTCGTCGGGAATCTCATCCGGTGAAATAGGCAGCGTATCCGGCGCAACCAGCCGGGCACCACATTTGAAACAGTGAACCGCTGTCGGCTCGTTTTTGTGCTGGCAGTTCTCGCAGATAATTTCGTCTGTCGAATAAGACATCGTTGTGCCCCCGTAAAACCTCAACCCTCTATACTAAGTATTTTACGGTTTTCACAACTCTAAATTAATAGTACTTTATACCCGCTGCCCTCCCTATCGCGCGTCCATACTCAATAAAGCGGCTTTCGAGCTGGAATCCCAGCGCTTGATAGCTCGCGATCACTGCTTCAGATTCACCGTAGGCTTCCAGCATCACATCCCGATCACTGTGTTGGCGCTGCCAATGCAGAACCGTTAAGGCCAGCGGAAGATAGAGATTCTGATCGCGGTGTTCCGGCACAATGCCCGGCTGATCCAGAATATCGATCCCGCTGTGGTTGTCCGCGCGCCCATGCCGCCGGAGCACACAGACGCCCACCGGAGTCGAGTCTGCGAACACGAGGAACATATCCTCTGGAATATGGGTTTTGCCGATCCGTGCGGCGAGAGATTCAACCGTGATCACACCCGGTTCGTTTTCAGCATGACCAGGGAGATCATGGAAGCAGCGATTGAGCACCTCGACCAGCGCGGCCAGATCATTCACCTCAGCATAGCGGCACACGGTATAGGCGGGCGGCCACACCGGATCGGGGATGGGCGCGGCTGCCGGGAGCGTCAAAAACCAGTTCGAGGATCGCGGCTGAAAGCCGTGATGTTCAAGAAAACCGACTGCCGCTCGATCTGCCGCATCGCAACCGCTGACGATTTCGCGCACACCGATCTCTTCGGCGCGGTGCAGCACATAGGGCAGCAGTGCGCTGCCGAGTCCCTGCCGCTGCCACGCGGGATGAACGGCCACTTTGTAGGCGGCGCGGTGCGGCGTTTGGGTGAAAATCCAGGCATGGCCGGTGATCGAATGCGGATCGTCGGGATGCTCGATCACCCAGCGATCCCGCGCCGGATCGTGTCCGCGCCAGTTCATCTGGCTGCGCACATGGTCTTCGGTGGAGGGGTTCGGGTCGCCGTCCAGCCGTTCCTGCGCGTTGAAAAAGCGCAGCAGGCAAAGCACATCCGATGATGGGTCGAAGGAACGGATCACATAAGACATGATTCAACCTCCGAAAAATTCCTTCTGAAAATTTTGAAGTGTCTGCTGAATGGAGGTATACAGATCATCGCCAATGGGGAAAGACTCAGCATGGTGCTGAAACATCTGGAATGTTTGGATGTGAGCCGCCCACCGTTGAAACATCTCAAGCGAAAGGCAGCCAGTCGCAGCGGCCTTAAAGGTGGTGAGATTGTTTTGCGAAATGAGTGGATCGTCCAAAACCGTTGGGTAACACTTTAACCACCATGTCATGATCGCCAGATACCACTGCGGGCTGTCTATTTGCAGAAGTGATTCGACCCAGCTTTCAATTTCGGGCGGGGTGAGATAGGTCAGGCAGAAAACCATTGGCAGAGCAAACTCTTCAAAGGTTCCCGGCAATTCCAGATCGGGCGAATTGGTCAGATCCCA
>DATAMF010000034.1:0-6587 GCA_036260665.1 Aggregatilineaceae bacterium
TATCACCATCTGACGCACCGCTGGCAAAAGCTGGAACACGGCGAACTGCCGTCAGAATGGATCTGCGAATGCGAACTCGTTACGCGGACGCAGCTTGAGGCAGCGATTGCGGCCTATGGCGATCAGCCTGTTGCGCTGGACGATCTGCGGCGCGATCTGCGGCTGGGGATGGGGCCATGCCAGGGCGGATTCTGCGCCATCCGGGCGGCGGGGATTCTGCGGGAAGTGCAAGGACAGACCACCAGCCAGCAAGCTACCGACGCGCTGGCGGCGTTTGTGAACGAGCGGTTCAAAGGGGTACGGCCTTTGTTGTGGGGCCACCAACTGCGCCAGTTTTATCTGGATGAGTTGATTTACCGCCGCACATTGGGCCTCGATTTACTGATGCAGCAGGAGGGGCGGAGCGATGACTGAGTCTCCTTGTACCAACGGGCGCAGTGTAGCAGGCAGTGATGTGATTGTGATCGGCGCGGGCTTGGCCGGTCTGATGGCAGCGGTGCATGCAGTGCGGGCCGGGGCACGTGTCCGGCTGATCGCGCAGGGGTGGGGCCAGCAGATGGTCACGCCGGGGTGGATCAGCGTGTGTGATCGCGCGGATGATGACGTGATCGCAGAGGTGCGCGGGTATGCAGCACTGCACCCGGATCATCCGTATGCGCTGGCGGAAGATGACGCGTTTGTGTGCGGCATTGAGGTGTTCCGGCGCGTGACGGCGGAGATGGGCTTACCGTACACCGGGCGGCGCAAAGATGGGCATAACATGTATCTGCCGACGATGATGGGCGCGATCCAGCATGCGATGCTCGCGCCGCAGGCCATCGCCAACGGCGACCTGACCGACATCAAAGAGCCGGTGCTGCTGGTGGGTTTTCAGGGGTGGCGCGACTTTAACCCCACGCTGGCCGCCGGAAATCTGAAGGCGCAGGGTATTGACGCGCGGGTGTGTTCGATTGAACTGCCGGAAGTGCAGCATTACTGGGATATGTGGCCGAACGACCTGGCGAACCAGTTCGATCTGGCGCATGTGCGGCAGGCTGTGATCCGGCAGATGAAAAGCCATGTCCAGGGGATGCAGAGCATTGGATTTGCGGCGGTGCTGGGCATGGATAAACACATGGAAGCAGTGGATGAACTGAGCCAGGGCTTGGGCTATCCCATATTCGAGATTCCGACGCTGCCACCCAACAGCGCCGGGACGCGCCTGAGCAAACGTTTCCGGCGGTGGTTGTTGCAGCACCGCGTGCGGGTCCAGATCGGGCACCCGGTGGTGCGCGGCATCGTGGAGGGCAACCACTGCACCGGCGTCGAAGTGGAGGCGCTGGGGCATCGTAACACGTTTTACGCCGATCATTTTGTCCTGGCGACGGGGGGCCTGTATAACGGCGGCATCCAGAGCGATGTCAGCGGGCGGCTGTGGGAAGCGATTTTTGATCTGCCTGTCGAAAAACCGTCTGAAGAAGGGCGCACCGGCTGGTACCATGATCAACTGCTGCTGCCGCGCGGCCACCCGGTTCACCGGCACAGCGGGATTCGCGTGAATAAGCAGATGCGGCCCCTGAATCCGGCGGGTGAGGTTGTCCTGGACAACGTGTATGTGGTAGGACATATGTTAGCTGGTTTTAATCCACTGACCGATGGCTGTGCGGAAGGCATTGCGCTGGCAACGGCGTATAAGGCGATTCGCACGGCGCTTGAGCTGACGGAGTAGATCATGGACAGACCCACGTTTCACGATGTCGTCAAAGCGAAACATCGCATTGCCCCGTACCTTGCTCGCACGCCGCTGCATACCTACCCGGCGATCAATTCGCTGATTGGGACGGACGTGTATATCAAACATGAAAATTACCAGCCCGTCGGGGCGTTTAAGGTGCGCGGCGGGATCAACCTGGTGTCGCAGATGACAGCCGATGAACGCGCATGCGGCCTGATCACCGCTTCGACGGGCAATCATGGGCAGTCGGTGGCCTACGCGGGGCGCTTGTTCGGCGTGAAGGTGCAGATTGTGGTGCCCGAAGGCGCGAATCCGGGCAAGGTGGCGGCGATGCGCGGCATGGGCGCGGACGTGATCTTTCACGGCGAACGTTTTGACGAGGCGCGCCAGCAGGCCGAAACGCTGGGCCGCGAACATGGCTACCGGCATGTCCACGCGGGGAACGAACCGCACCTGATCGCCGGGGTGGGCACGATTCAGCTTGAAATGCTGGAAGATGTGCCCGATCTGGACGTGATTTTTGTGCCGGTGGGCGGGGGCAGCGGGGCGGCGGGTGCGTGTATTACCGCCAAAGCGATTAACCCGGCCATTCGCATAATCGGGGTGCAGTCGAGTCTTTCCCCGGCGGCGTACCAATCGTGGAAAGCAAAGCGGGTGCTGTCGGCCACTAACCAGACCTTTGCCGAGGGCGTGGCGACGGGAGTCGGGTTTGAACTGCCACAGGCAATATTGTGGGATTTGCTGGATGATTTTGTGCTGGTCAGCGATGATGATCTGATGTGCGCGATCACCTGGATGGTGGAGCGGGCACATACCCTGGCTGAAGCAGCGGGCGCGGCTCCATTGGCGGCGGCGTATGAACAGCGCGGCACGTTGGGCGGCAAAAAGGTCGGGCTGGTGTGTTCGGGCGGCAATACCTCGCTGGAACACCTGCGGATGGCGCTCGATTTAGCGAACTGCGGCGCGCAGTTATAGGAGGGCGACGTGTTTCACAAGCGGTATGCGATTGTGGGCGCAGGGAATATCGGCTCGATTCTGGTCGAACGGCTCTTTGAGTCGGGGGTGTATGCCAGCCAGATCGGGGTCTGCGATCCAAACACGGAAAAAACAGGCTTACTCACGGCGCGGTTTGGCGTGCAGGCGGGAACAATGGACAACCCGGCGATTTTCTGCGCGGATGTCTTCTTGATCAGTGTGGGGCCGGTGACGGTGCTGGAGGTGGTGCGCCAGCTTGCGCCTTATTTACATCCCGGCCAGTTGATTATCTCGTTTGCGGCGGCGGTGCCGATTGCCCAGATCGAAGCGTTGGTTCCGGCGGGGGTAGCTGTCGCCCGTGTGATGCCTAATCCACCCTCGATGGTCGGCAAAGGCATGAATCCGGTGGCTTATGGTCAATCGGTCACGGTGGAAGCGCACGCCCTGACCGAGATGCTGCTGGCCAAGCTGGGTATGAGCGTCGAAGTGCGCGACGATCAGATGAACTGGGCGGTTGGGCTGGCCGGTGCGGCGATGCGATCCGTGCTGCCCGTGCTGGAAGGCATGACCCAGGCCGGGATCGAGGCGGGGTTGACCGAAGCAATGGCGCGGCGAGTCGCGGCGGGGATTTTGCGCGGGGTCGCGGCGCTGGCGCTGGAAACTGATCTACGCTTCGATGAGATCAAAAAGCTCACACCGATGCAAACAGTAGACGAGGCGGCGCTGGCGCAGATTTTTGTCGAGGCGGCACGTTCGGCCAAAGTGAAGATTGACGGCTTGCAGAAAAAAGTGCTCGAAATATCCTGATGACTGAAAAATACACGCTCCATTTAATCGAACAAACACCTTTTACGGCGGATCACTGCATCAAATGTAACATCTGTACGCAGGCCTGCCCGTATGCGGCGGTGACTCCGTTGTTTCCCGGCCCAAAGGTGGTTGGCCCGCAGGAACAGCGCTTTCGCGATCCGGCGGTGCCCTCATTTGATCATTCTATCGATTACTGCTCCGGCTGTGGCATCTGTACGCTGGTGTGCCCGCACGGCGTTAAGGTGATGGAGATCAACACGCAGGCCAAAGCGCATCTTGTGGAGACACACGGTATGTCGCTGCGTAACTGGTTCCTTAGCCGTAACGAAGTGTGGGCACGGCTGGGCACGCCGTTCGCGCCGCTGCTCAACTTCGCGGTACGATCTCATTTTTTGCGCTGGATCGGCGAGAAGATCATCAAAGTTTCGGCCCGCGCGCCGCTGCCGGGGTGGGCGGGGTATACCTTCCGGGGGTGGTGGAAAAAGCAGATCAAACGTTACCCGCGCCCCGAACCGAAAGACGATACGCTGCGGGTGGTATATTTTCACGGCTGCGCGACGAACGCCTATGAGCCGCATATCGCTAAAAAAGCGATTGCCGTGCTGGAACATATCGGGCTGTATGTCGAGGTGCCGAAACAAACCTGCTGCGGACTTCCGGCGCAGTCGAACGGCGATTTTAAGGCGGCGCGGAAGTATGCCCGCAAAAATATCAAGTCGTTTGCCGACTATGCGCGGCGCGGGATTCCGATTGTGGGCACGTCGGCAAGCTGTATGACCGCGATCAAGGGCGATTACGAACATATCCTCGGCCTGGATGATCCCGACGCGCGGCTGGTGGCCGAACATACCTACGACTTCATGGAATTTCTGGAGAAACTGCATCACGAGGGGCGGCTGCCGCTCGATTTTCAGCCGATCAACCGCAAACTGCCCTATCACGCGCCGTGCCAGCTCAAGGCGCACGGCATGGGCCGCCCGGCGCTGGATGTGCTTGATCTGATCCCTGGGCTGGAAGCATGGGAGATCGACGCGGACTGCTGCGGGATCGCCGGGACGTATGGCTACAAGGCGGAAAAACGCGAAATTTCGGAGGCGGTGGGCTGGCCGATTGCGCAGCAAGTCTACGAGGCGCACGCCGACACCGTGATCTGCGATACGGAGACGTGCCGCTGGCAGATCAAAGCGCTCACCGGGGCGCAGACGATCCACCCGGTGGAACTGGTCGCAGAGGCGTATGGATTGTCGATTGAGGATTACCAGCCGCCGCATGCTACTTAATGGGGGCTTGGTGAACCCCTATCCCCCGGCCCCTTTCCCCACTTCGTAGAGAAAGGGGAGCAAAGCGGGCGGGGCAAGCCCACGCCCCTACGCAGGACGGGCATTGAGCGCGGGGCAATTCGTGAATTGCCCCTACGCCACCTCGTTATTTTTCCTCGTGGGTGGGCATGGCATCCGGGCAGAGCAGCCAGACCAGCGTCCATTGGCCCATGACATAATCCAGGCAGGCGGCGGCGGACGTTTTGAAGGTGACGAGCGGCAGATCGGATTTGGTTCCGGTCAGCAGCAGGGCGGTCAGGTCTTCCATAAAGGGATTGTGCCCCACAAACATCACCGGATCGGGTTCCAGGTGTGCTTCACGGGCCAGCGGCTCGACCGGGTCTTCCCAGCGCAATCCCTTGATTTCGATCACGCCGCCGGGCGGATTCAGGTGCTGGCCCAAAATTTCGGCGGTTTCGCGCGCCCGCAGAATCCCACTATGGCGAATCTGCTGGACTTCGACCTGTGCCGCTGCTAACTGCGCCGCGATCTGCTCGACATCGGCGCGCCCGCGTTTGGTCAGGGGGCGTACGTTGTCCGAGGCGTATTTTTCCATATCTTTCGAGGCCTTGCCGTGCCGGACCAGAAAAATTCGCGCCATCTTAACCTTCCTTGATCGCTGCCCAAAATTCGTCGTGAGTCAGCGGCTTGAAATCTTTGAACCCGACGCTGAACGCCTGATCTTCCATGTATAAAAACAGCCGTTCGCCGCGATCCCGGTGCAGGTTGATCGCCACGTTGGGCAGCAGCAGATCGTCACGGAATTCAAAGCGCCCTTTGACCTCCACCCAGCAGCGGAGTTCGGGCAGGTAAAAATCAACCAGATAGTGCCCCGCGCCGATGCGTTCCGGCTCATATTTCCAGGCGATCTCGTGCTGGTCGAGTTGTTCGGCAAAATGCACTTCGAGCAGCGAGCGCATTTCAACGTTTTGGTAGGTGGCCGAGATCGCTTTGATGCGCGGCTGAGAATGGCGTTCGGGATTGGGGCCTTGATATTTACGCGCCATACCTGTCCTCTCACTTTCTGCGCTGCCGCATGATCTCAAAGGCGAGAATCGCGGCGGCGGCGGTGGTGCCTAACGATTGGTCATATTCGCGGGCGTAGGGAATCGCCAGCCGGAGATCGGCCTGATCCAGAAACGAGCGGGTGATGCCACGTTTTTCGCCGCCGATGACCAGAAACAGCGGCCCGGTCAGATCGGCGTCATAGATCGGCACGGCGTTTTCTTCGTGGGCGACGGCGACCACCAGCCCGCGCGAACGGAAATACTGAGCAGCGTCGAGCGTGGTTTCGGCCAGGGCGGTGGAAATCCATTCGGACGCGCCCGCCGAGGCCCGCGCCACGACGCCCGCCGCTGACATCCAATTCCGGGGGCGCAGAATCAGCCCGTCCGCGCCTGCGGCATACAGGGCGCGCACGGCCTGACCAAAATTGAAGGGGTCTTCCACGCCGTCGATCATGGCAACAAAGGGGGCCGGGTTATCGCGCCCGATGGCGTCGAGATCGCTGAAGCGGCGCGGGCCGACCTGGGCGATCAGCCCGCCGTGTGTATTCCCTTCGACCAGCGGCTCGATCTCGGATTCTTCGACGCGGCGCACGGGGATACCGGCGGCTGATGCGGTGCGTTCCAGCCAGGCGATGCCCTTGTCGTACTTGTCGCGGCGAATCAGGATCGAATGAATGGCGCGGCTTTGGGCTTTCAGGGCCGCGCGTACGGATACGTAACCTTCGAGGATCGTCTGTTCATCAGTCATGCCCCGATTCTAAT
>DATAMF010000038.1:0-4723 GCA_036260665.1 Aggregatilineaceae bacterium
CCGTCTGCCCGACTTCCAACAGCCGCCGTGCGCCGATCTGATCCCCGCTCACATTCTGAGCCTCGCTGATCCCATCCGTATACAGCATCAGCGTGTCCTGCGGCGCGAACGACACCGTGCGTTCCTGCCAGATCATGTTCTGGAACATGCCCAGCGGAATCCCCGTTCGATCCAGGATAGCGGCTGGCGCATCGGCGTGCAGCAAAATCGGCGGGTTGTGGCCCGCATTGGTGTAGATCAGGGTATTCTCAACCAGATCGAGCACGCCATAAAACACGGTCACAAACTGATCGGAGCGCGTATCGGCCAGAATCCGGTCATTGGCTTCCATCAGCGTCTGGGCAGGCGAGTCAGGATGCTGCAAGGCATCCTGGAAACCCTGATGGCCGATGTCCAGAACTTTATGGGGCCAGCGCCCCAATTAGACGATATGACGCTGTTAGTCCTGCAAAGGAGAGGGTAGGTCCAAATGAAAAAGTTCCTGTTCCTGGTGGGCGTTCTGGTGTTGACTGCGCTGACTCCGGTTGTGGCTCCGGCGGCGGCGCAAAGCGATGAGGTGGTCTATGCGACGGGGCAGCGCTTCGCCAGTGGGGTGATGCTCTGGCGTTCGGACACGGGCTTGATCTGGGTGATCGCGGATAATAACACGGTGCTCACGTTCCCTGCCACGACCTATGCTGCACTGCCCGATGTGCCCGCGTTCAATGATGGGCGCACCCAGGCGCGTTTTGGATTTGGGAAGGTGTGGGGCACCTATGCGCAGGTCCGGCAGTTGATCGGGTCGCCTGCTTACCCGGAAGTCGGCTTTTATATGCGGATTCGGACGACGGCAAGCGGCAGCACGCTGCTGACGCAATCGAACGGGATTGTGTACGAGATCAGCCCGGATCAGACCACATGGCAGTACAACACCAGCGAACCGAGGCCCGATACGTATATCGTCCATTTCAGCACCAATACACCCACCGTCGAGACGGGCAGCGCGGTGATCGTCAACTGGGCGGTGCATGGTGTTGATGAGGCGCGGATCGAAATCAAAAGCGCGGGCGTGATCATCGGGCGGGTACCCGCGCTGCCGACGGTGGGCAGCCAGGCCGTTCGGATTCCGGTGGGCACGGTCCCCGGTGAGATCGAAATCACACTGTACGCGATGCGCGTTACTTATACCAGCGCGGGGAACGAGTATGAGGATGTGGACGACTCGACGCTGGCGGTGGAAGTGCTGGAACCGGAGCTTTACGAAAATCAGCCGGGCACGACGTTTCAGCGGTTTGAGCATGGCTTTATGGTCTGGCGGGCGGATACCCAGGATATTTATGTGTTTTACGATGCGGACACGCTCAATGGCGGCTCATTTGAAATGTATTCGTTCAGCCAGTACGCCACGCTGTCCAATAACCCCTATTGGGGCGTTCCGGTGGGGCGGGTGCGTCCTGACAATGGATTCGGCAAGGTGTGGGGCGCGCATGCTGCCGTGCGGGATCGTTTGAATTGGGCCGTTGGATCGGAGCAGGGGTATCTGGCAACCGCGCGCATGGAAAATAACGTGCCCATGTCGATCACGATTCCCACCGGGCAAACCGTGCTATTTGATCCGGCGGCGGGCACGTGGCATTGGGCGGATTAGGCTGCGCCACTATTTTCTTGACCCCATCCCCGCTTTCCCCTTCCCTCAGGGAAGGGGAGTCAAACCAGATGAAGGGGATGATTATTTTTTTAGATCGGCCTTAAAAATGAGCACCGCGCGGATCGCGTTTCTCCCGGTATAATGATAGGGGGATTCGCTGTCAGAAAGGCGCGAGGTTATGGAGCTTGCGGGACAACTGCTCGGCCAGTACCGGCTGCTGGAACCTATCGGCAAGGGCGGGATGGCGGTGGTGTATCGCGCGCAGCAGGCGGCGTTTGGGCGCGAGGTTGCCATCAAAATTCTCGGTACCGACCTCGTGGACGATGTGGAATTTAGCGCCCGGTTTCGCCGTGAAGCGGAAACGATAGCCAACTTGCAGCACCCGCATATCCTGCCTGTGATCGATTATGGAGAACAGGCAGGACTGATTTACCTCGTGATGCGGCTGATTCGGGGCGGCACGCTGGCAAGCGAGATGGCAAAAGGGCCGCTGTCGCTGCGGCAGACCGCCGCGCTGCTGACTCAGATCGCGTCGGCGCTGACCTATGCACACAGCAAGGGCGTGATCCACCGGGATTTTAAGCCGCAGAATGTGCTGCTGGATGAAGAGGGCAACAGCTATCTGACCGATTTTGGGATCGCGAAGATGCTGTCCGGCACGGCGAATATTACGTCCAGCGGGCATGTGATGGGCACGCCGTCGTATATGGCCCCCGAACAGTGGCGCGCCCAGCCCGTCGATGCGCGCACCGATATTTATGCGCTGGGCCTGGTGGTGTATGAGATGCTGGTCGGACTCCAGCCGTTCGACGCCGACACCCCGTTCGCGCTGATGTACAGCCATCTGGATATGCTGCCCGCCAGCCCGACGCGCTACCATCCGACGCTGCCGGGGACGATTGAAGCGGTGGTGTTTAAGGCGATTGCCAAGCATCCGGCGGATCGGTACAGTTCCGCGCAGGACTTCGCGGACGCCTTCCGACGGGCGGTGACACGTTCGTCTAATCCTGATTACCAGCCCAAACGCCCGACCAAACGCTACCCAGCGACGGATGAAACCGGGGCCGAGGAATCTGATGAATCGACGTACGAGCTGCGCCAGGTGCGGCCCGCCGAACTGCCGGATTGGGCGCAGCGCTTGCAGGGTGCGCCCCCCCCCATCCCGGCTCCCTATGGTTACTCCCAACCGTATCCACGCCCCGCGCCGCGCCGCAAACGCTCGGATGCGCTGTACCGCCGGGTGCGAGCACTGCTGATGCTGGGCGGGGTGGTGGCGGTGGCAAGCATCATGCTGCTGATCGGGCTGTTCATGAAGCGGAATGACGGCAAACGCGAGGATGATCGAGGCACGGCGACTCTTGCGGCGACGGAAAGCAGGCTGGTGGTTGTCGAACCGACCATGACTCCCAGCGTCATCACTTCTGTACCAGAGGGCAGCGATACGCCGTCGCCAACGAATACGATTATGGTGTCGCCGACGGTCACGCCCACGCCGGAAACCTGCCTGGTCCGCCCGAAAAATAATGTTCCGGTCAATATCCGCAACGGCCCCGGCACCGGCTACGATCCGGTGGGCAGTTTGCAGCCGGACGATCCGCGCCCGGCGCTGCTGCATACCAGTACGGGGTTTGTGTATATGGTGGAAGGCTGGGTCGATGATCTGTATGTGGTGCTCGAACCGGCCAGCGCGTGTGCCAGTCTGCCGCTGATCTCCTTGCAGGATTCGTCGGCGGGGGCGGTTTGCACGATCCAGACGACCCAGGCCAGCACTGATCTGCGCTTCAGCCCGGATCCGGACGCGAACCGTTTTGCGTTGTTATATGAGGGCACGCCGCTGACGGTTTTCCGCGTGGAAACCGGATCGGATGGCGAAACATGGTACTACGGCGCGACGGATGACGGGCGGTGGCGCTTCGGGTGGGTGTCGAGCCATCAGGCGGAAGAACTGACGCCGTGTTCGGATTGATCACCCCCGTTTATGGGGGATACAAAAAGCTCCGAACCCGCGATAATCCTGATATACTATGATGCGGTAGATCTGATATTCATATATCCGGCGAATAATACGATGAACAGTCTTTCCGGCACCCAAATCGGCCAGTACATCCTCAAGCATCCTATCGGCAAGGGCGGTATGGCGACGGTGTACCGCGCGCGCCAGTTGAATATTGATCGGGATGTGGCGATCAAGGTGATCTCGCCCGATCTCGCTACTGATGCCGAATTTGTGGCCCGCTTCGAACGCGAGGCCCAGATTATTGCCAAGCTCCAGCATCCCCATATTCTGCCCGTGTATGATTTTGGCAAGCATGAAAATCTGATGTATCTGGTCATGCGGCTGATGGAAGGCGGCAGTCTGGCGCATGAACTGCGCAAAGGCCCGATCCCGGTGGAGCGCGTGGTGGAACTCACCAAACAGATCGCCTCGGCGCTGGATTACGCGCACCGGCGCGGCATTGTTCACCGCGATCTGAAGCCGACGAATGTGCTGCTGGACGATCTGGGGAATGCGTATCTGACCGATTTTGGCATCGCCAAGATGATCAGCGGCGGCGCGGCAACTGGATTGACACAAACGGGCGCGGTGATGGGCACACCGACGTATATGGCCCCCGAACAATGGCGGGCTGAACCGGTGGATGGCCGGACAGATGTGTATGCTTTAGGCATTATTGTGTATCAAATGCTGCTGGGGCAGGTGCCATTTGCCGCTGAAACCCCTCACGGCCTGATGTACCAGCATCTCGATACCGAACCGCCTGCGCCGCATACCCTCAAGCCCGATCTGCCGATCACGATTGAGCCGGTGATCGCCAAAGCGCTGGCGAAAAACCGCGACGAACGTTACGCCGCCGCCACCGATTTTTCTGCCGATCTCGAAAAGGCGCTGCATATTCCGGGGCGGCTGCCGGAACAGACTCAATTCGAAGTTCCGGCGGCACCCGTCCGAACTGAACCGGCCCCGGCTGCCGTACCCCAGCGCCCGGTGCAGGCTCCGCCACCCGTGCCGAGCGCCCCGCCACTCTATCATATGCCCCCCGCGCCGAATTATGCCCCCCCCGCCGCAGCCGTTGTATCACGCTGAACCCCGGCCCT
>DATAMF010000041.1:0-4770 GCA_036260665.1 Aggregatilineaceae bacterium
TCCGTTGTTTTCCGTCCAAAATACAGCAGATTAGTGGCTCCCCCTGCCCGTGCCACGAAGTTCTGTAAACGCTCATCCACCAACGCGTTGAGCAGCGAAAAGAGCTGGATAAAATTCGATTTTCCAGCTCCATTTGCGCCAATCAACACATTCAGCGGACGTAATTCCAGGTCCAGTTCGCGGATTGATTTAAACCCACTGATCTTAATCCGATCAAGGGAACCCATTATGTCCCTTCCACAAAATAGCTGCGGCACGCCTCGTCGATCAACTGCGGAGTTAGTCGTGGCGGCACCCCTTCATATTCGCACATCGCCACCACGATTTTCAAAATATCGCGCGGATGCACCGACTGCATCGAACGCCCCGGTTCACGATACCAATGTTGCAGCAAATAGAGGAAGCCGTCTTTTTCCAGCGGGATGCCCAACGCCTGCGACATCGTAGCGAAGATTTGGAAGAACATCCGCTCGTCAGGACTCCCCACCAACACCTTCATCTGAATTCGCCGCAGAAATGCATCATCCACCAGTTCATGCGGGTCCAGATTCGTGCTAAAGACGATCAACTGGCGGAAAGGAACTTGCAGTGTTTGGCCGGTTCGCAGCCGCAAAAAGTCATAGCCCGACTCCAGCGGCACAATCCAGCGGTTGAGCAGTTCGCTGGGGCTGATCATCTGGCGGCCAAAGTCATCGATCAAAAACATCCCGCCATTCGCCTTCATTTGTAGCGGGGCCTCATAAAACTTGGTAATCGGATCAAAACGCAGATCGAGTGCGTCGAGCGTCAGTTCCCCGCCGACCATCACCGCCGGGCGCTCAAACAATCCCCAGCGTCGATCCATTTCCCCGCCAAGACTCCCCGTCCGGTATCCCTTGAGCATTTCCTTGCTCAGTTCCACCTCTTTGAACAGCAGCGGATCGTACAGGCTGACGATATACCCGCCCGTGCTGACCGCATACGGAATCCAGATCGGCTCCGCCCCGGCGATCAGTTTGGCAATCGCCTGCGCCACCGTCGTTTTGCCATTTCCCGGCGGGCCATACAGGAACAGGGACGTGCCCGCGTTGACTGCCGGACCAATACGGCGGTGGAAGCCATCTTGCAGCACCATATGTTGCAAGGCTCCTTTGACCTGATCCGGCCCAATCCGCAGCTTTTGGGACGTTTGCAGCAGAATCATGCGCATATATTTTTCGATAGGCACCGGGGCCGGTCCCACATATTGGCCGCGTTCCATCGAGTCACGCGCGCGTTTGCTTCCCGCGTCGGTCAGGCTGTAGGTATAGGTGAACCGTCCCATCGACCCAGCGCTGGCAACTTCGACCAGTTGCTCATACTGCATCTTTTCGAGAATATTATCCAGCAGTTTCAGTTCCAGCCGTATAATTTCCCCTATCCGCCGCAGGTTGACATGCCCTTCATTGAAAAGCACGCGCATAATAATATCGGAGACAATCGCCGCCGGAATGTCCAGTTCTTCCGAAGTTTCCGGTGCGCGCAGCATCCCCTTGATCACTTCCGTATTCGGGTTGCTGGGCCGGGCTGGAGCTACGATTTCCTCTGCCATATTCTATTTCCCCTCTCCACTCCAGGGGCCGGTACGCAGCCACTGTTCAGCCAGCGTTTGGGCCAGCACCTTGTACATACGCATCATCAGTTCCGGGCGTTCCTGTTCCAGATTTTCAAGCACTTGAGGAGTAATCCGCAGGAGTTTCACATCCAGCCCAGCGGCGCAGGTGGCATTACGCGGCTGGCCGATCAACAGGCCCACTTCACCAAACGATTGTCCCTCGGTCACGATGCTGATCGTTTCTTCATTACCCTGTTCATCCGTCCGCAAAACCAACACCATGCCTTCCAACACGAGATACATCCCGTCCGACGCCTCCCCTTCCGAGAATATCGTGGCCCGTGCGGGATACTTCACCTCCTCGGCATGACTGCGCAGTGTTTCGAATGCCTCACCCTCAAATCCCCAGGTAACAAGCCAGTGTTGAGCGTCATCAAGGGGCAAGCTGTCTAGAAACATAGGACTTTTTCTCCTGTTTAATGGATGCTTACGACACCTCAATTCGGTCTTCACCGCTGGTAATCCGGCAGAACAGCCGCATCATATCCACCGGTTCGATACCGTCAGGATAGTACCGCATCACCGAGTTGTTGAAGACTGCCGTGATCTGCCCCGCCACACTTTGCGCGTTCGCCTGTGCGGTGATAATAATGAACTGATCCTCATCCAGATACCCCACAAAATCCGTCGCCCGGCCCTTATGATTGACCACCGACAGCACCAGCTTGCTCACATCATAATAAATATCGGCGGCGGTGGCGCTGCCATACTGCTCCCGGTACGGAATGCCATTTTCCAGAATGACCTCGATAATCGCCTGTTTGGGGTCTTGGCGCGCCTGGTTGAGCCGTTCACGCGCCGTAAATGCTGCCGGAAACCCGGTCCGCAAATCGGTAAAATATTCCCGTGCGGCGCGGGCAATTGTATTCTGAACGCGCAGCAGCAGTTCTTGTAAGTCGAACGGCTTGGTCAGATAATCATCCGCCCCCAGTGCCAATCCCGTTAAGCGTTTCTCTCGGCTGGCCCATTTCGTCAGAAAGATGATCGGAATATGCGCCGTGCGAGGGCACGACCGGAGTTTCAAGGTCAGCGCATACCCATCGGTATCCGGCAGACTGATGTCCATCAGAATCAGGTGCGGCACCGTTTGGGTCGCAATCTCGAAGGCTTCCTCGCCATCACACGCATGGGAGAACGCATAACCGCGCCAGTTGAAAAACAGGCGCAGCATATCCCCAATATCCGGCTCATCCTCAACCAATAAAATCCGCGTTAAAGCTGTCGTCATAATTCTCCTTGTGTTCCACTTCCCGCCAGCCGGTCAACCCACCAGGATGCGGACAGATCGGTCGAGGCGCTGCTTGCTCAGCTTCCCCCGCCTGATATTTTCTACGGCACACCCCACACCTTCACCACGCCCTTGGTATCCGATGTCGCCAGCAGTGTGCCATCGGCGCTAAAGGCCACCTGAAGCAGGCCAACCTCGTGCAGTTCGACATCGGCAAGTTCTTCCTCTTCGGCCACATCCCACACGCGCAGCTTCTTATTGAAATCGGCACTGGCGAGCAAAGTCCCATCCGGGCTGAACCGGACGCACACCACCCGATCACGCAGCCGGTCAAACTGCGCCACATCTTTTCCTTCGGCCACATCCCACAGCCAGACTGTTTCATCCGCGCTGCCGCTGGCGATCAACTTGCCATCAGGGCTGAACGCCACGCTCCATACGCCGTCTTCATGCCCTTCCAGCGCTTGGATCTCGTCGCCCGTTTCCACATCCCACAGCCGGACCGAGTTATCCAGGTGCCCGCCGCCTGACGCCAGTGTTTTCCCATCCGGGCTAAACGCCACGCTCAACACGCCCGCTGTATGGCCTTCGAGCGTGCGCACCCGTTCCGCGTTCGCCACATCGTACAACCCAATCGTGCCATCCTGGCTGGCCGACGCGACCAGACTCCCATCCGGGCTAAAGGCTACCGCGCGCACCACATCCTGGTGATCGGTGAACTCCGCAGTTTGTTCGCCGCTGCTCATATTCCATAGCCGCACCGCGCCATCATCCCCGCCCGAAACGATCACATCCGCGCCCACATCCACGCTGTTCACGCCGCCGGGATGCGCGTCCCATTCCCGTTGCATCTCGCCCGTTTCCGCATCCCACACCCGCACTTTTCCATCCGCGCTGCCTGTCACCACCAGCGATCCTTCCGGCGCGAAGTCGAGCGCACGCACCGCCCCGCCCGGCACCGTGATGTCACGCAGCACAGCCAATGTCGAAGCATTCTCGACACTAATCGGCGGGTGGTTCTGCGCCCTAACCAGCCCAGGGAATATCAATAGCGCGACCAACAAGCCCACAACAGCACGCTTAAACATCAATATTTCTCCATTCACATCACCATGGTATTCGCAAGTTGTTGCACCGCTTGCGCAAATGCGCCTTGCGGTTCTCCCATCACCAGCGGCACCCCGCGCCGGATCGACGCCATTTGTTCTGCCGCATACGGAATCTCCGCCGAAAGCGGACGTTTGATCGCCTTTTGAATCGTCTCCGCCGGGACATCATTCGTGGGCCGCACGTGATTAAGCGCCACCCGCACCCGCGCCATATCGACGCCCCATTTCTGTATCACGTTCAGGCTCTGCGCCGCCGTTTGGACCGACGCCGGATCATCCGACATCACCAGCACCACAGATCGCGCGATATGGATCGCCCCCATTGCCGCCGCATCGAGCATTGGAGCGTCCACAATGACATGATGAAAATGCGGACTCAGTTCCTTCAACACCGCCTGCATCGCCGCACTGGACATGGTTTGCGGAACAGGGGTGCTCGGTGCGTTCAACAGGTGAATGCCCGATCCGTGATGCTGCACCAACAGGCCGCTCACCGCTCGCGCATCTGGATTATCGCCCATATCCAGCAGTTGTCCCCAATGCTGCGGCGGAGCCAGATGCAGATGCAGCGACACGTGCCCGCTGATGGTGCTCAGGTCCACCATACATACCCGTCGGCCCCGGCTTGCCAGCAGAAACGCCAGGTTAACCGCCATTGTCGTGCTGCCCGTACCGCCTCGCCACCCCGCCACCACAATGATCGCGGAGCGCTGGCCCTGGGCATCCACTTCTTCGGCCCCAATGGGGCGGCGCTGCGGCGGGCGCGGCGAAGACGCGTCGGCAGGCGGCGCTTCCAATCC
>DATAMF010000048.1:0-8255 GCA_036260665.1 Aggregatilineaceae bacterium
AGCCAAACCATTTGCCCATTCAATACACACTCCATGTGTAGCGCCGTCTTTTGGCCTGCCCTGCTCCAAATATCGAGCAAAATTCGTCCAACGAATCGCCGCCGGATAATCCACAAAATCGGCTGGATAGACTGAGGTCAAAATCAGGCTGGCGATCAAAGTCAGCGAGGCCAGCGAGAGATCGCACCGAAGATGCGCTTGATTCACAAAATCATCAATTTCCTGTGCGGGTTGATTGGGAGCTAAACGAATCAGGCGTGTAATCAAATGCCTGGCCGCCACGTCTTTATCCAGCAGTTGTTTGAAAGCGCCCGAACTGTACCGCCCAATGTCTGTCATCACCGTACAACTGGACATGATGCCGCGCATCGCTTCTAAATCAATGGGTGAAGTCTGCAAAATTTCCTTCAGCTGAGGATACGGCCCCACCCGGTTCTCGATTTCTCTTTCAATTGCCCCCGGCGCTTTTTCTCTTATTTCCTCAAGCCACCGGGCCAGTCTCACATCCAAATTAGAACCCATCTATTGCGACCTCCTCAAAAGAAAAGGGAGTGAGAAGATGTCTTTTCACTCCCTGAAACAGCAGATCAAACCGCGCCAGCCCTACCCCCGCAGTTCCGCCCCCAGGCGTTTCTGCGCCGCCCGTGCGATCTTCTCATGCACTTTGGCGACTTCTTCATCCTTCAGCGTGCGATCCGGCGCACGGTACGTCAGCTTATACGCCAGACTCTTCTTGCCCGCCGGGATCGGATCGCCCTGGTACACATCGAACAGCCGCACATCTTCGAGCAGTGCGCCGCCCGCCTCACGGATCGCCGCTTCCACGTCGCCCGCTGGCGTTTTGCCGTCCACGACCAGCGCGATATCCTGATACGTCGCCGGGAATTCGGGCACCGGATTGATCTCGCGCAGCGTCATCACCTGCGCCATCAGCGCGACCAGATCGAGTTCCGCGCCCAGCACCGGGCGGCTGAGGTCCATCCCGAACCCGAATGCCTGCCGGACCAACGGGTGAATCTCACCGAAGACGCCCACCACGCGCCCATCGATCACAAGCTGCGCCGTGCGCCCCGGATGGAACGTGCTGTGATCGGCGGGCACATACGTCACCTTGCCGGTGACACGCAGTTCCCGCAGCATCCCCTCGATCACACCCTTCAGATCGAAGAAATCCATCACGCCCAGGTCCACCTGCCCCTGCCACTGTTCGATTTCGCGCGCCCCGGTCAGCACAATCGCCAGGTGAACGGGTTCAGCAGGCAGCGCTTCGCCTTCCACCGGCCAGTATACCGGCCCGACCTCGAATAATTTCTGTCGATCCGTGTGCCGTGCATTGTCCGCCGCGATGTCCAGCAGTCCGGCCAGCAGCGTATGCCGCATCACCGTTTTATCCGACGAAATCGGGTTCGCCAGCGCCACATACGCCCCATCTACCCAATCCGAACGCTGCCCCGCCGGAGTCAGCCGCGCCTCTCGATCCGGTGTCGTCAGGCGATAATTCGCAATCTCGCGCAGTCCTTCGCGCACCAGCGCATCCCGCACCGCTTCTTCGCGTTCCAGCAGCACATTCGCCCGCTGCGGCGGCAGCATATCCGCGATCACCGTATTCGGAATCCGGTCATAGCCGTAAATCCGTGCGATCTCTTCCACCAGGTCCGCCTGACCCACGATCCCCGATCCGACATCCACGCGGTTATCGGGCACGATCACATGCAGCGACTCGCCCTGATCCGTCACCGTGAATTCGAGCGCCCGCAGAATGCGGATACACTCCACTTTCGGAATCTCGAAGCCGATCAGTTGATCCACATACACCAGCGGCAGATCGATTTCAAGTGTCGGCGCGGGCAGCGGATATTCATCAATGATCCCCTGCGCAATCGTGCCGCCCGCCGTTTGCCGCATCAATTCGATACACCGCCGCAGCCCAACCATCGCAATCGCCGGGTGAACGCCCCGGCTGAAGCGCAAACCCGCCTCGCTGGACATTTTCTGGCTCTGCATCGTGTGCCGGGTGCCGATAAAATTCCAGTTCGCCGCTTCAAGCAGCACATTCTGGCTGCCCGGATGCTCGTCGGTGGGGTCCTGCACTTCACTTTCCAGCCCGCCCATCACCCCGGCCATCGCCAGCGCGCCCGCCGTATCCGCCACCAGTTCGTTGAACGGATCGAGCGTGTGTTCCTGCCCATCCAGCGTCACCAGAATTTCGCCTGCTTCCGCCGTCCGCGTGATGATCGTGGGCACTTGGCCGCCCGCCCGCCGCACCAGAATATCATAATCGAAGGCGTGCAGCGGCTGGCCCAGTTCCAGCATGACATAGTTTGTTGCGTCCACAATATTGCTGATCGGGCGCATCCCCGCCAGCTTGAGACGATGCTGCATCCACTGCGGCGACGGGTAAATTTTGATGCCCTTGATCAGTGCCGCCGTGAATCGCGGATTCAGTTCCGGCTCCCGAATTTCGATCCGCGCCTGTCCCTCGATGGTCGGCCCGTCGGCCTGCACATCCAGTGACGGCATGCGCAGCGCCGCCCCGGTCAAGGCCGCGACTTCCCGCGCCACCCCGATGATGCTGAAGCAGCGCGCCATATTCGGCAGAATATCAATATCGATCACCGCATCACCGAGCACATCTTGCAGCGGGGTGCCCGGCGCGAAATGCCCATATGAGGCCCATTCCAGCAGCAGAATCCCCTCGTGGCTGTCCGAAATACCGAGTTCCATTTCCGAACACACCATGCTGCGATTCGGCACGCCGCGCAGTTTCCGCTCCTTGAGCACCATCCGCTGTACGCCGTCGCCGTGCCCATCGATCACTTCCGCGCCTTCATGCGCGAAGGGGGCCAGCAGCGGCGGATCCAGCGGTCCTTTGCCCTTGAACTCGTACAGGTTCGGCGCGCCTGTAACGCACTGCTCCAACTCGCTGCCGCCGTAATCGACCATCGCCAGCACGAGCCGATCCGCGTCGGGATGCGCTTTGACTTCATGAATCGCACCCAGCACGATTTTTTCGCGGTCCCACACCAGATGTTTCGACAGCGCTTGATTCACGCCTTCCGGCGGCTGTCCCTGCGGAATACCGATGTATTCAATGCTGTTGACTTCCAACCCGGCCAACGTCAAACGTTCGGCCAGTTCTTCAATCGAAATCGTCAGATCGACGTAATCCTTCAGCCAGGAAATCGGAACCTTCATTTGTTGCCCTGCTCCTCTGCGCAAACTTGAAACTGGTTATTCTGTTCTACCAGCCGGAACCCTCGCGTAGCGAGAGCCTCCCCGACCCATGTTACATAATCCGGCACGCCTTCCCCGGTCAGCATCTCCCGGATGTCCGGCGGCGTTTCAATCGAAAAAACGTCGTTTAAAGTCGTAAATAAGAAATCCACCGAGTCGAATGGTGCCCAATTGGATCGTTTCACCATTTCGCGGAACACATCCAGCACGGTGACCTGAAAATTTGCTTGCAGCCAGCCATCCAATAGAAACCAATCCAATATCGGAAATCGACGCCCACGCGCTTTACCTAACCAGCGGGGGATCGCGTCCGTGATCATCCCATCCGCCCGGCCATAATATACGCGCTGCATATACGTGTTATGCACATACCCGGCCAGCGCCTCACCCATCAACCGGGCATCCAACGCCGGACACGCCGCCGATGAGTACATCATCGACTTATCTTCCCCGGCGGTGCTCGTATACAGGTGGGTCAACTCGTGCGCCAGCCCATCATACAGATACGCCCCATAGTCCCGGTAGCCCAGCGTTTTTTCCAGGTAATCACTGTTGGGCGGCGCGTAACACACCAGCCCATTCACCATCATTTCGCCGGTAGCAAAACTTTTACCGTTGGCTAACTGCTCAAAATCATCCGGCGCTTGCAGCACCAGGATATTAACCGCGTGCGTCCGGTTATAAATGCCCAGGTTCGTTTCCAGATAGCGCAGATACCCATCCACAAACGCGAACAGGTCCGCCGCCGCAACCGGAATCGTCTTTCCCGCCTGTACCAACAGATTCAGGGTAAGGATGGTGCCGTCGCCCCGCCGGTACTGGTATGTGAACGGCTGTTGATCCGCCGCACAGTACACAAAAAAATTAGACAGCTTGGCGGGCACATGCTCCCCGGTGTTCCAGTTGGAATAAACGGTGAACCCCGGCGGCAGATGATCGATCTGCACGGCAAACCGTGCGCCGTTTTCCCACCCCACCGGGTACGGCAGCGCCCCCGATGCGATAAAAATTTCCCGCTCATTCATGAATGGATAAACCAAGTTGCGCTGTTTATCCGCCCCCACACAGTCCCGGTACACCGTTTTGAGATCGTACTGCACCTGTCCGGCATCCTGCCGCAGCCCGATCACCTCGATCCCGTTGTCCACGTCGAGCGCTTCCAGCAGCAGTTCCGCCGGTGCCGGGCACGTCACATGGACGATCCCCGTCCGGTAATCCTGCAAATCCAGCCGAACACAGCGCGCCTCGCTCAATCCTCGATCAATCCTTCCGCTTTCACCTGCTGATAAGCGCTCTCAATCGCGTCTTGAAGTTCAGCTTCCACACCATAATACGCCGCCACTTGCAGCGCGCAGGTTAACACCTGCCGGATTTCCTTCGCCAGGTGTGCCCGATCCGGCTCGCCGTATTTTTCACATTTGACCCCTGAACCCGCGAAGTGATTCACCTCGCGGGCCAGTTCGCCACACTCTTCCAACAGCCGCGTCATAATCTGAAACGGATCGTTACCATCCGGGAAGCGTTTATTCAAGCCCGCCGTGATCCGTTTGAGCTGTTCGAAGTGATCCATGTTTAGTCCAGAGTTTGCAGATACGTCCAGATGGCTTGCAGTTCCTCATCCGTCATATAGGTGTAGTAGTCCCAGGGCATTTCTTCCGAGTCCAGCCGTTTATCATCCGGCGTCAGCCCGGTTCGCAGCGTTCGCATAAAATCAGCCTCGCTCCACTGGCCCACTTCTGTTAAATCCGGGCCTTTCGGTCCAGCCATACCCGTACCCCCGGTGAGGTCGTCGCCATGACAATCGCGGCAGGATGCAGCAGAGATAAGGTAATTTCCATACTCAGCCGTTACACCGGGTTCTGGTGCATTTTCCCACTGCCCGTCTTCCACTTTATCAGCAGGCAGATCGCCCATCAATCCGGTTCCGATCATCACATACAGCGGCAGTCCGAATTCCGACTCACCCGCCTCATGATCCACCGCTGGAACCGCTTGCAGATAGGCGATAATAGACCCTAAATCCGCATCGCTGTAGGTCGCGAAACTATTGGAGGGCATTCCCAGCAGCGGTTTGCCATCCTCATCCACACCGTACCGGATCGCGCGCACATAATCCTCTGCATCAAATGTGCCACCAATCCCACCCTTACCCGCTGTGAGATTCGGCGCGATAAATTTGCCGAGGACCGCGTTATCCAGCAGGACATCGCCGCCCAGGTTATTGCCGTGACATTCCGTACAGATACTGACCGCTTCAACCAGATGTTGTCCTCGTTCTCGTGCTGTTTCGTCCGTTGGGATGGTAAGTGTCTGGGCTTTCACCTCGTAAGTTTTGTCCAGTTTGCCCTTCCCCACGAAGTATAAAATCGTGGAGAGTACCAGAACGAGCAGAACCAGGACGCCCAGAATTATTCCAAGCCACTTCAGAATCTTGCGCATGGTGCTTTGCCTCCTATAGATGAACCCCAAACGGCAGTATAACTGGGGATTACGCCGCCGTGACCAAAATCGGATCGCCTTTGGTGACAACCAGGGTGTGTTCATACTGCGCCGCGATGGTGTGATCGACGGTTTTGAGCGTCCACCCATCCTTCGCCGTGAAAATGTGACCGCGTCCCGGCGTCAGGAAGGGTTCAATCGTGAACACCAGTCCTTCGGTGAATCGTTCTTTATCGCGCTTGTTATAAAAATTGTGAACCGACGGCTTTTCGTGAATATGCCGTCCGACGCCGTGCCCGCCCAGTTCAGGGATAATGTGATAGCCGCCTTCGCGCGCAATGTTTTCGACCACCCGCCCCACCTGACTGATCAGCCGGTTTGCGCGCACGGTTTTGATCGCCTCGTCCAGGGCGCGCCGTGTGAACTGGCACAGCCGCTCATACTCTTCTGTCACCGGCGGCACCACCATGCTCGCGCCCGTATCCGCCCAATAGCCTTCCAGTTCCGCCGACACATCCACGTTGATAATGTCGCCCGGCTGGATAATCCGTTCGCCAGGGATACCATGTGCCACTTCATCATTCAGGCTGATGCAGGTATGCCCCGGAAATTTGTACGCCAGAATCGGCGCGGATCGAGCGCTGTGTTTTTTCAGAAATTCCGCCCCAAGCGCGTCCAGTGCGCCTGTCGTCATGCCCGGTTCAACCTGTCCTAGCATATATTGCAGCGCCTGCCCGCAAATCTGCCCGATCCGCAGCAGTTTCTGGAGATCATCGTCATTATCGACTGTCATGCAAAAAACTCCTTTATACAATGAGGGCGCTTTTCTCCCCCGCTAATGGCTGGCTCGTTCTAATACCCGCCGTGTCAGCACCCGCGCCATTTCGCTCCGGTATTCCCGGCTCCCCCAGTGATCATCCGGCGGATCCAGGATCAACTTGTCCAATGCCTGATCAATGCTCCCCGTTTCGTCAAAGGTCCGCGCCGCGTCCGGTTGTGGAATCGGCGTTTTTGCCACGCCGCACAGTGCCAGCGTCGTATATTGTTTGACCGGGGCCTGCGTTTTTTCGACACACGCCACCGCCCCGACGATGGGCGCATCTGCCGGTGTCCGCGCCACTTTTTCAGTCGCCACGTTGACCGCCTGTGATCCCCGCGAAATGCGGACATGCGCGATCAGATACCGTGACACATCCGCCGGAATCGTCAACCACGCCGGCATCGTGAGATGCACATTCAAGTCCATCCGTTTGATCACCACACCCAGCGCCAGCAGCAGCACATTTGTCATCGACTGCGACTCACGCTCCATTAGAAGATCGCCCAATGTCATCGTATTCCGCAATGTTTCCGGCCAATCCGCTGCCAGCATCGTCGCCACCGCGCCCAGCCGGGGATATTTTTCACCGCGTTCCGCGCACGCCTGCCGCACCTGTTCCAGCGTCAGCATGCTGCCCAGCCGTAGGGAGTTTTCGCTTTCACGGACATAATCTAATTCCAACTGGCTCAAATCCACCCCCGCCAGCACATCCGAACTGCTGCGCCGTTGCAGGGCCGCCCCGCCATACAGCGGATACGCCCCCGGCTGCGCCAGCCACGAGATCGCCTCTTCTAGTGTGGTGGGTGTATGAATGGTTTTTAGGTTCAATAACATTTTTCGTTTCCCCTGCAAACTAGCGTGTACGATACATCGCTAGCTTAACATTCATCGCCTGCGAATACCAATCAACTTTTCCCCGTAGCCCGCCTGTCTCCCGCGCAAACTCAACGATGGGCGACTCGTAGGGGCGCAGCAAGCAGCGCCCGCTTTTCTCCCCTTTCTCCGCGCGCGGGGAAAGGGGCCGGGGGATAGGGGTGAGCATAGTGGGCAATTCACGAATTGCCCCGTTCTTTCCTAGAACTGCTCCAAAAACCGCAGATCGTTCTGCCAGAAATACCGGATGTCAGGAATCCCGTGTTTCAGAATCGTCATGCGCTCCGGTCCCATCCCGAACGCGAAGCCGCTCCATTCCGCCGGATCGTATCCGCCGTTTTGCAGCACCACCGGATGCACCATCCCGCACCCCGCGATCTCCAGCCAGCCCGTGTATTTGCACATCTGGCAGCCGCTGCCACCGCATAACACACACTCCACGTCTACTTCCATGCTTGGCTCGGTGAAGGGGAAATACGACCCGCGAAACCGGACGCGCTGTTCTGGCCCGAACAAGCGCCGCGCGAACTCGGTAATCGTGCCTTTGAGGTCCGTCAGCCGGATATTCCGCCCAACCGCCAGCCCTTCGACCTGGTTGAACTGGATGTCACGCCGCACCGATACCTGCTCGTAGCGGTAGCACATCCCCGGCAGAATCACGCGGATCGGCTGCGTGCCGTTGTCGCCGTATTCGTGCATCGCCCGAATCTGTCCGGGGCTGGTATGCGTCCGCAGGATCACGCCGGGAGTCGTCGTGTGGAACGTATCCCACATATCGCGCGCCGGGTGGTACGGCGGAATGTTCAACAGCGTGAAGTTCGTCTCGTCGTCTTCCACGTCCCGGCTGCGGTACACCTGGAAGCCCATTTCCGCCCAGATGTCGTAAATT
>DATAMF010000052.1:0-2004 GCA_036260665.1 Aggregatilineaceae bacterium
CGATTGCTGAACGGCGCTTGCAGGATGAGGTTCATTCGTGTATACACCCAGAATCAGGGCCATCACCACGCAGCTACAAATCATCCATTTGGTCAATGACAAGTTCACAACATAACTCCTTGACTTCCCCCTCTGCTAGCAGGGTTAGAGAGGGGGACTAAAGGGGGGAGATGCTTTAGGGCGTCTCTACCATCCGCACCGGAATCCCCTGTTCCTTCAAATAAGCTTTCACCTGTCCCACGCTCAACTGCTGGTAATGGAACAGACTCGCCGCCAGCACCGCATCCGCCCCCCCAGCCGTAATCGCCTCCCCGAAATGTTCCAGTTTACCCGCCCCGCCGGATGCAATCACCGGAATCTTCACCGCATCGCTGATCGCCCGCGTCAGTTTGATCTCATATCCATCCTGCGTGCCGTCCCGATCCATGCTCGTCAGCAGAATCTCCCCCGCGCCGCGCCGTTCCGCTTCGCACGCCCACTCAATCGCGTCCCGCCCGGTGGGTTTGCGCCCCCCGCTAACATACACCTCATAATTCGACCCGTTCCAGCGCGCATCAATCGCCACCACAATACACTGCGATCCGAACCGCTCCGCCCCTTCGCTGATCAAATCTGGCGTATGCACTGCTGCACTGTTGATCCCTATTTTATCCGCTCCGGCCAGCAGCGTCTCGCGCATATCCTGCACGGTGCGCAGCCCACCGCCGACACAAAACGGGATAAAGATCGCATCCGCCACCCGTTGCACCACATCCAGCATCGTTTCGCGGCCCTCGTGTGTCGCCGTAATATCCAGAAACACGAGTTCATCCGCCCCCTCGCGGTCATAAATTTTCGCCTGCTCCACCGGATCGCCTGCATCCCGCAGGTTCACAAAATTGATCCCCTTGACCACGCGCCCATTCATCACATCCAGGCACGGAATAATGCGCTTTGCTAACATGCCACTCTCCTCGTACAAATTGCCATTACGTCGGGGTCGCCCGATCTTCCCCTATAGGCACTTAAGCCGTTTTTCAGTCAAGAATCGCCCTTTTGTAGGGGCGCGGCTTGCTGCGCCCGTCGCCCCCTTTCTCTACGATAGTGGGGAAAGGGGGTTGGGGGATAGGGGTAAACCCCTTAACTTGATGCCTCTGGGGGCCGCCCGATCTTCCCCCCTTTCTCCGCGCGCGGGGAAAGGGGCCGGGGGATAGGGGTGATCTACCTCATCCCCCGAATCACCTCACACAGCGTCCCCACTTCCGCCTCAGTATTGATATAATGCACCGACGCCCGCACCAGACTCGTCAGTTCGCGCGCCTGCATATCCAGCAGTGTCGAACTCGCCCGCGACACGGTGACATTAATCTTTTTCGCCGCCATTTGTTGCTTGACCTCGTCCGGCGAATAGCCATCCACCGTAAACGTCACGATTCCGCACGGCTCCACACCCAGATCGCGCACCGTCACGCCTGGAATCGTGCGCAGTTGGTCCCGCAGACATCCCGCGATTAGCTTGATCCGTGCATAAATCTCGTCCAGTCCCCAACTCATCGCGTAATCAATCGCCGCCGCCAGCCCGACCTTACTGGCAAAACTGCTTTCCCACGCCTCGAATCGCCGCGCATCGGGCCGCATTTCATAACGATCCGGCGCGGTCCAGGTCGCCGCTTGCAAATCCAGAAACGGCGGTTCAATTTGATCCAATCGGCTCCGCCGCACATACAAAAATCCTGTGCCGCGCGGTCCGCGCAAAAATTTTCGCCCGGTAGCCGATAGAAAATCACACCCGATCTCGTCCACATTCACCGGCATCTGTCCCACCGATTGGCATGCATCCAGCAGATACCACACCCCGGCTTCCCGCGCGATCTGACCAATTCCCGCCGCCGGGTTAACCAGTCCTCCGTTGGTCGGCACATGCGTCACCGCGATCAATTTCACCCGCTCGTCCATCATCTCGCGCAGCGCATCCAGCGATATTTGCCCGCTGTCGTCGCAGGGAATCACGTCAATCTGTGCGCC
>DATAMF010000053.1:0-10834 GCA_036260665.1 Aggregatilineaceae bacterium
GCCCGCTGAGATCGCTATCCCCGTGCTGCTGTCCGAACCGGCGGTGGAATATATCGCCTGGTGGCGTCACGCGAAGGTTGCCAGCCCCTTTTTTATGCGCCCCGCCATTGCCCTCGAAGCCCTCAAAATGCGCCTCTGGGAACCGCGCGCCTGGACTCAGGCCACAGTGGTCGGCGTGATGTCCGAGGTCGATGCCGGCATCGTCAAACAAGCGACTCCGGGAGTTGCCACCGCGTTAGCGCCCAACGGCGTCGATGTGGAATACTTCAATGTCAACGAAACGGTTGAGCGCGACTCGCAAACCGCCGTGTATATGGGCGACTATAAATATTTCCCCAACACAGACGCCGTCCTCTATTTCGCCAGCGAGATATTACCGCTTGTCCGCGCGGAATATCCCCGTTTTCAACTGCTGCTGCTCGGCAAAGAGCCGCCGCCGGAACTGGTCGAACTGGGCCAGCAGCCGGACAGCGGCATCATCGTCAAAGGGCTGGTGGATGACACGCGCCCCTATCTACAGGGCAGCGCCCTCTTCGTCTGCCCCTTGCGCAGCGGCAGCGGGACGCGCTTCAAACTGCTGGAATCGCTGGCCTGTGGCTGTCCCGTCGTGAGTACCTCCGTCGGCTGCGAAGGACTGAATGCGGTGGATGGTGAGCATATGCTGATCCGCGACACGCCCCGCGCCTTTGCTGACGCGATTCTGGACATTCTGAACCATCCCGCTCGCGGACGTGAGATCGGCCAGCAGGGACGCGCCTGGGTGGTCCGTCATCATGCCTGGACGCACAGCGCCGCGCAGTTGAGCGCCGCTTATGATAAGCTGATCGGCCACGAAGACCCCACCCTGACCCTGAGCCGCCAGCAGCGCGACGAATTCGCCGCCCGCCTGCACGATGCCCTGGACGACGGCGATAAATCCTGACCAATTTTCCGCTCCCTTCCCTGTTAGGAGCGCTTCGTAGGGGCGCAGCAAGCAGCGCCCGAAGCCCCCTTTCTCTACGATAGGGGGGAAAGGGGTTGACGTCCTTAAATTGACGCATCTGGGGCGTAACGCCCCAGGATGAACTTCACTTAATCCGGCACCGGCCCCGCCAGCGTCACCGCCCCTGCCGGAACCCACGCCAACGGTCCGCCCACATATACCTGATACCAGACATGGCCCGCCGTATCCGTATCCTCTGCCACCACAAACCATGTTTGCCCCGCGTGCAAGATCGCGTTGGGCACCGGGTTATTCAGAGACATTTCACCATACACCGGCGTATCATAATTCACCACCGCATCGACCCGATCCGACGCGGCGGGTTCGTTATAGCCGTAGACATCGCTGTAGCTCAGCCTGATTTCGCCCGTCGCACAGCTTGCATAAAAATACGCAGCGCTGACTAGAATGCCTGACGGTGCGAAAATCTCCCACGATTCCCGCTGCCAGCCCGGTGTGCCAATGTCCCAGTAATACGAACGCTGCATGTACCATCCGGCAGGTTCGGTAAATGCTTGTGACTCGCTCCCCGCCCCCCAGATCGGATCATCCCCCCACGACCAGCGGTGAATCCCTGTATAACCCGCGGGAATAATCACCGTGAGATCATAAGCAGCGCGGCCCATCCCGGTGCTGCATGCAATCGTCCAGCGGGCGTTCGTAAAAATAATGCTGGGATCATCTATAGCCTGGGCGGTGGGCACGGCGAGCAGCGTGGCGACCAGGACCACACCTAACACAGCGGCTTGCATCATCTTGCGTATCACAACAATATCCCCTCCGAAAAATAAACGCGCTCACACCATTCTAGCACAACAGGCATCCTCACACTTGCCCATCATTATTATCCGTTTATACTAAGTTAATTCGAGTAAATTGGAGCCGCTGGTGAACGAGAACTTTCGCAATTTGATCAACCAAGGCGTATCCGCCGCCCAATCCGGCAATCGTGAACTGGCCGAATGGTATTTCAAACAGGCAATCCAGGAAAATCCTCAGGATGCACGCGGCTGGTACTACTACGCCCAGGCCGTGACCGATCCCCATGAGTCACGCCGGGCGCTCGAAACCGTTTTGCAGCTCGATCCAAGCCATGAACAGGCCCGCGCCCGTTTGGAACGAATCCGCTTTGTCCCGCCGATCCCGGCTGTCCACGCCGAGAATCAGGCTCCCTGGAACAATCCCTATCCTGGGTCAATCCCCCTGCCGTACAGCGCCCCGGGTGAGGCGTTTCCGCCCCGGCCTGCTTCCAATCCCCTCAAATTCATCCTGATCGGATTTATCATCGTGCTGGCCGTCGGAAGTCTCTTGGTACTATGGGTTTATCAAGCCTCCCGCGCCGAGCCTGTCACGTCCGAGATCAAAGCCATCCTCAATGCCAATATCCGCGCCCTGGAAGCTGAAAACCTGGCCGATTACATGGATACCATCCACCCCGACGCGCCGGTCTACGATCAAACCGCCCAGATCACCGCCCAGCTATTGGACCAATACGATCTGGAGTATGAGATCGAAAAGATGGAAATGGTCAGCCAAAGCGATAATATAGCGAAGGTGCGAGTGGTCCAGGTGACACGCAAAATCAGCGGCCCCACCTTTCGGGACAATCGCATCACCGTAGTTCACGAACTCCGCCGTTATGAGGGCGAGTGGCGGTTCTACAACACGGTTATCGAAGATATTGACTATCTGAATTGATGGGTGGTGTTTTTTGTCTGACGACACATTTGAAATAACCCTGGAAGAGATGGTACACGGCGGCTCTGCGCTCGGACGTTCCGCAGGTCGTCCCATCTTCATCCCCTACACGATTCCCGGCGAACGTATCACCGCTCGGATCACTGACGATCACCAGCGGTATGCCTTTGCCGAAGGTGTGACCATGCTGGAACCCTCGTCGGTACGTGTCCTGCCGCGCTGTCCCCATTTTGGCCCCGGACGCTGCGGCGGCTGTCATTTCCAGCACATCGAAACCGCTTCTCAGCCCGAATTTAAGCGGGATGTGGTGGTGGATCAATTCGTGCGTATCGGCGGGTTTGACGATCCCCCCGTCAACCCGACCATTCCCAGCCCCGACGGCTGGTATTACCGCTCGCACGTCACCTTTCATGTCAACGACGAGGGCAAGTTGTGTTTTGTGGGCACCGACAACGAAGCACTGATCCCTATCGAAGAATGTCACATCATCCGCCCCGAACTTCTCAACCTGTTCTACGCCATGAACTTTGAGGAAATCCCCAACCTGGATCGCGTGCGCTTGCAGGTGGGATCAAATGGCGAAGACCGCATGGTGATTCTTAGCACCAAAGACGACGACGCCCCCGAACTGGAAACCGATCTCCCCATTTCGATCAATTTTCAGCTCAGCGACAACGAACCGGTCAACCTCATCGGATCAAGCTATCTGACCTACGACATCCTGGGCCGTTCTTTCCGCGTGACAGCCGGGGGCTTTTTCCAGGTGAATCTGCCCCAGGCCGCCCAACTGGTCGAACTCGTGCTGGAAAAACTGAATTTGCAGGGTACCGAATCCGTGCTGGACCTCTACGCGGGTGTGGGATTATTTTCGGCCTTTATCGCGGAGCGCGCCTCGCTGGTCACATCCATTGAAAGTTACCCGCCCGCCGTCACCGACGCCGACGAGAATCTATCCGAGTTTGACAACCTCGATCTGATCGAAGGGAATGTGGAAGATGTTCTGCCCGAACTTGACGGCCCCTTTGATGCTGCTGTGGTCGATCCGCCGCGTTCTGGCCTGGATAAACGCGCCCTGGATGCCCTGCTCGACCACGCGCCGCACACCATCGTCTATGTGAGCTGCGAACCGTCCACGCTGGCCCGCGACGCCAAGCGCCTTGTCCAGAAGGGTTATCGGCTGGTGGATGTCACGCCCGTCGATATGTTCCCGCAGACCTTCCACATCGAGAGTCTGGCGCATTTCGTGCGGAGATAAGATTTTATCCCGAACAGGATTCTAACAGCGCACACAACAAGACCGGAGATGATAAAGCCATCAAGATGAGGAAGAGTCTCTGTCCCATATTACGCTGGTCAATGATGGGTGACAGGTCCGCCTCCAATGCTGTCAGCCGCGCCTCTATCTGCGCCATTCGCTTCTGGAGTTGCTCCAGGTCGGTCAGTTCGACAGGGGTTTTATCTTTCGGTGGAGCGGATTTAAACCGCTCCCGGATCGCCCGCAGTTCTTCCAGATCATCGTCTGGTTCCATTATCTGAGTCCTTTCACGAATTGCCCACTATGCGCCCTTATGCACCCGAAACACCGACGGTTCGTAGGGGCGCGGCTTGCTGCGCCCCAGGCCTCCTTTCTCTACGATAGTGGGGAAAGGGGGTTGGGGGATAGGGGTTCATAGAGGTGCCGCTCAACGGCTTTTCGTAGGGGCAATTCACGAATTGCCCCGTTAATTTTTCGCTCTACCCCGACTTGTGGGTAATGTATAGCCGCGTGCGGGGAAAGGAGGCCGAGAGGATAGAGGTTCCCTACACAAACCGCCAGCGGTTCTGCACAAACCAGTACAGAATCAGCCCGGCGACAATCAGCGTCACCACCGCATACACGTTCCCCGTCAAAAGATTGAGCGTGCCCAGGAACAGTGACAGCCCCAGCGACAGGAGAAGCAGCACCCATCCCCACTTTTTCATGCGCCACAGCCCCACCGCCGTGATCCCATTCAGAACCGCTAATCCGAACATGATCACCGCGAACACGGACAGCGCCACGCCGTAGGCTTCCTCGAACACCTCGTCAATCGTGCCGCAGAAAACATGATCCCCCATATTGTAGCAGTCTTTGGTGTCCGCTAAGGTGTCGCTCGGTGCCGTATCCACGATCAAAAACGACAGGCCGCCGCAGACCGCCATCACGACACCGAGCAGCATCAAAATCACATACGCCGTGATACATCCAGGGCGGAATCCCGGCTGATCGGGCAGCACCGGGGCAGCGCCAAACGGCGGCAGCGGCGACAGCGGTGGCCCATAGGGTGACGGTGCTCCACCATAAAACGGTGGTGGCGCAGGCGGTGGGGGTGGTGGAGGCGGGATTTCCTCATTATCGGGTATACGATTGTCGGGCAGCATAGCGTTTTTCCTTATCTGAATACCAAACATTAGCTTGAATTTAGTCCTTGCCCGATTTTTTTGTCAACTTATCGCTATAATCATCCCGTTTATTGGTTTCTCTCTAGCTTTTGCAGATTTTCGGTTTTACCCCTATCCCCCCCTACTTCGTAGAGAAAGGGGAGTCCGTGCGGCTCAAGTCCCTCTCCACACAGTGGGGAGGGATTTAGGGAGGGGTAAACGAGCATGAAGTAAAAGTGCAAAGATAGAGGGTTTCTGTCTGGACAAGGACTCTCATGGACAACTTGGATTTACACGCCGCGCTGGACACCGCCGAACGTATCGCGCGCCAGGCCGGGATGATTCTGCGCCTGCATTACGAGCGCACGCCGGAGATCAATTCCAAAAGCACATCCATTGACCTCGTAACCGATGCGGATCGCGCATCCGAGGCCTATATTGTGCCCGCCTTGCAGCAGGCCTTCCCCACCCATCATATCGTAGGCGAAGAGGGCGGCGGTTACGGCCCTGCACCGGACACCACACCCTATCACTGGTACATCGATCCGCTGGACGGTACCACCAATTTTGCCCACCGTTTTCCCGTGTTTGCCGTCAGCATAGCGCTGTCTGGTCCCGATCTGCGCCCGCTGCTCGGTGCCATCTATGATCCCCTGCGCGACGAAATGTTCAAAGCCGTGCGCGGCGGTGGTGCCTATCTCAATGGTCGCCGTCTGCACGTCTCCGCCATCAGCGAACTGGCGAAGGCGCTGACCATCACCGGCTTCCCCTACAACCGCTGGACCAATCCCGATAACAATGTGGATAACTTCGAAAACTTCGTCCTGCGGGCGCAGGGGGTGCGCCGCGTCGGTTCCGCCGCCCTCGATCTCGCCTATGTTGCCGCTGGGCGTGTCGATGTCTATTGGGAATCCGGCCCCCATCCCTGGGATGTCCAGGCGGGGCTGCTCTGCGTCGAGGAAGCCGGGGGCCGCGTCACCGATTTTCACGGCGAAGTTTCCCACGACGCCCTATCCGGTACCCATATTTTAGCGACAACCGGCCTGGGGCAGCTTCACCAGCAGGCGCTAACCGTCCTGCTCGACAAAACGAATGCCCCCCGCCCCGCCTAAATTCATACTCGCTTCTCCCTCTCTCCAACCGAATTGGCGCGGGGGACCGAGGGGGTGAGGTTCGTAGGGGCAATTCACGAATTGCCCCGCAGATTTTCCCTCATCCCCACAATGAATAGCCGACTTGGTTGGCTCTACCTTACCCCACATCTTTTGGAATCGCAGAGCAACGAGGGGCATCTGGCGCTAGGCCCATGGGCATCAACTTAAGCCTTTTTTCAGCCGAGAATCGCCCGAAATCAGACTCGTCGTAGGGGCGCGGCTTGCTGCGCCCCTTGCCCCCTTTCTCTACGATAGTGGGGAAAGGGGGTTGGGGGATAGGGGTAAATCCCTTAACTTGATGCCTATGGGGCATCTGGCGCTAGGCCCTGCTCAGGACACGTCCTACGTCGGGGCGTGGGTTTGCCCCGCCCGCTTTGCTCCCCTTCCTGCTTGCGGGAAGGGGCTGGGGGTAGGGTTTTTCTTGACGCGCGAGGTGAACACCCTTAAATTGACGCATATTGGGTGTATGGCCATACGCCCCGCGCTCAATGTCCACCATTGGTCGGGGCGTCGGCTTGCCGCACCCGTGCTCTTTTTCTTAAAATCCCATCAGGCGAAGACCAAGGAGCATCAAAATGTCCACCGTTCCGTCGAACCTCAGCCTCAGTCAGTTGGGCAACGTCGTGCCGGAAGGCTACCACTACTATGAAAAGATCGTCACCCCAGGCGATGATCTCGTGCTGCCGAACGCCTATCTGAAATGGTACGACCTCTACCCGGAGGATACCCCGATTACGCCCGACCAGTCCGCCGAGACTCGCGCTTTCGTTGCAGCGGAGGCCGAGCGTCTTCCCTTAGCGGGTGAATTGGGCTTCGTGATTCTCCATCGGGCGGGGTCAATGCTGCTGCTCTTGCTGACCACCTGGCGCAACACCAACGAAATGTGGGAATCGGTTTATGCCAAACCCGTTGGAGCGGCGGCGGGTTATCAATTAATTGACTTTGAGACGACCCATCGCGGCACCTACTGTGTCTGGGAACTCGGCATCGTCTGGCACGAGCGTCATGCCTGGGTGCACTTCCTCTCCTCCGCGCGGGATGATGTTGCCAAGCGCGCCTACATCCAGGATCGTTTCTCCGGGCGCGTGTAATACTGTCATGACTCACCATCCAAGTTAGTATTCCAAGTTAGTCATCCGATGGGGATGACAACTTCGAACATCCGTGCTACGATGAGGTTGTGCTCTTTGCGCGCTCTTTAACAACCCGTTGGCGCGGTGTGGATCATTTTTCCCCGTGGCGCGTCGTCAAACGGAAACTTTTTCCCGTGAGACGTCGCCAAGGGGGGGCGGGGTAAAAATCGGTCTATCGAAGCAGTTGCACCTGACTTTTTGCCAGAAAGTAGGACTTCCTGCCAGGATCTCGCCCCTTTTCAGATCATTCTTCCCTCAAACAGCCTTCAAAGGGGGGGCGGGGGTGATCAGCTTTTGATCCGCCAATCGAGCGCCGTCCAGCGCTGCATCACGTCATCGTTCTGCACCGCAATCGCAATCGCTTTGCGCGTGCCGACCAGCACAACCAGTTGTTTCGCCCGCGTGACTCCGGTATACAACAGGTTGCGCTGCAACATCATGTAATGCTGTGTCATGACCGGCATCACAATACACGGATACTCGCTGCCCTGCGCGCGGTGAACGCTGATGCAGTACGCGTGCGTTAATTCGTCCACTTCGGACCAGTCATATTTGACAAATCGCCCGTCAGTCACCACCACCATGATATGATTCGTCATATCAAAGCTGTGGATTCGTCCAATATCGCCGTTGAACACATCTTTATCGTAGTTGTTCCGCGTCTGGATCACCTTATCCCCCACGCGAAACAACCGTCCCATCAGCCGCCGTTCCGCGATCCGTTCGTTCGGCGGATTAAGTTTGTTTTGCAGCACATCATTCAGCGCCGACACGCCCACCGGCCCGCGATACATCGGCGCGAGCACCTGAATATCGTCCACCGGGTCGAAGCCAAATCGACTGGGAACCCGGTTCTGCACAATATCGACCAGCAGTTCCGCCGCCACATCCGGTTCTTCCGCCGGAAACAGGAAAAAATCGTTGCTTTGATTGGATGAATCGGGCAGTTCGCCCCGGTTGATCCGGTGCGCGTTGTGGATAATCTGGCTGGTTTCCGCCTGCCGGAAAATCGTATCCAGCCGCGTCACTGGCCCCGCATCACTCCGAATCACATCATGCAGCACGTTCCCCGCGCCCACGCTCGGCAGTTGGTCAATATCGCCCACCAGCAGCAGATGCGTATCCGGCGCAATCGCCTTGAGCAGGTTATAAAACAGCGCCAGATCGAGCATCGACGACTCGTCCACCACCACCATATCCGCCTCAAGCGGATTTTCCTCGTTGAAGGTGAACTTGTTATCGGACGGACTGTACCCCAGCATCCGGTGCAGCGTCTTGGCGGGATGTCCGGTGGCTTCCGCCAACCGTTTCGCCGCGCGTCCGGTGGGTGACGCGAGCAAAAATCGATGTCCTGTCCGTTCCAACGCATTGATCAACATCCGCAGCGTGGTTGTTTTTCCGGTTCCCGGCCCGCCCGTTAGAATGCTGATCTTGTTCGTCAGTGCCAGCTTAACCGCTTCCTGCTGCTGCGCCGTGAGCGCTATCGGGCTGCTCGCCGTCAACTGCGGGAACAGTTTGTCCCAGTCCCGCCGCCGCAGATCATCTAACCGGCTGGTTGGCGCATCCCGCACCAGCTTGACTCGATTCGCTGCGCCTTTTTCCGAAAAGAACATCGACGGCAGATACACCGCCTCAACATGCTGCAAGCCGCCCGGAATCGTCTCCAGCTTGACCTCGCCCCGCGTGATCAGTGTATCCATCCCGGTTTCGACCAGACTCGCCTCGACTTCGAGCATGGTTGCCGCCTGCTCGACCAGTTCATGGCGCGGCAGAAACACATGCCCATTTTCCGTCGCTTCGTTCAGCGCGAAGATAATCCCCGCCGCCACGCGAGCAGGCGAATCCGGCGGCAGGCCCAGATCCCGCGCGATCTTGTCCGCCGTGCGGAACCCGATCCCGAAGATGTCCCGCGCCAATCGATACGGATCGCGCGACACAATCGCTATCGACTGGTCGCCGTAATGTTTATAAATTTTGACCGCCAGCCCACTGTTGATCCCGTGTCCCTGCAAAAACAGCATCACTTCTTTGATATGCTGCTGCTCGATCCACGCTTCCCCGATCAACCCGGTGCGATGTCGTCCCACGCCCGGCACTTCCAGCAGGCGCTTCGGCATGCGATCCAGCACATCCAGCGTATCGGTCCCAAAATAATCCACAATCCGCTTCGCCGTCACCGGGCCAACGCCTTTGATCAGGCCGCTGCCCAAATAGCGTTTAATCGCCTCCACGCTGGCCGGGCGCACCTGAGTCACCACCTCGGCGCGGAACTGTCGCCCGTGTTTGGGGTGCGACGTCCATTCGCCTTGCAGCCGCACACTTTCGCCGGGCTGCACTTCGGGCATCGTGCCCACCACCGTCACCAGCGGATCGCGCCCCAATTGCAGTTGATCCGGGCGCAGCCGCAGCACACAGTAATTCGTCTCATCGTTGTAGTATGTAATGCGCTCAATCGAGCCGTTCAACACATCCGAACCCGTCATAATCTCATTACACTCTGGTCGTCCCGCTATGATTTCTGCTATTTTACCTTATACAAGCGTTAGGAGGCAGAATATGCAATCGACAATCAAACTCAATTACGAAGAACGCGGCACCGGCCTGCCTGTGCTGCTCATTCACGGTTTCCCGTTCGATCATACCATCTGGCGTGCGCAGATCGACTCCCTCAGCGATTCCTACCGTATCATCGCGCCCGATCTGCGTGGGCACGGTCAGAGTCCCGTTCCCAATGATCCTTATCTGATGGACATCATGGCGCGCGATTTAGTGGAACTGCTCGACACACTCGGCATCGATAAAGCGGTTTGGGTCGGTCACAGCATGGGCGGCTATATCACGATGGCCGCGCTGCGCGACGCTCTGGACCGGATACTCAGTGTCGCGCTTGTGGCTACCCATCCCTTAGCCGATCCCGAAGACCGCCGCATTCAGCGCCTCGCCAGCGCAGAAACCGCCGAACAAACCGGCAGTTCTGCCACCGCCACCAGCATGATGGCGATTGCCTTCGCGCCCCAGGTTGATCGTAAATCGAACATGGCGCAAAACGTATTCGATATCATGGCGGCAACGTCACCCATAGGCATCGCGGGCGCGTTGCGCGGCATGGCCCAACGCCCCGACTCGCTGGATACCCTGCGTAACATCTCGGTTCCGGCCATCGTAATGGGCGGCACCGAGGATCAAATCGTCAAACCCGATCTCATGCAGCAGATGGCCGCGGACATGCCCCACACCCGTTTTGTGACCATCGACGGCGCGGGACATCTGCCCATGCTCGAAAAACCGGATGAGTTTTCGCAGGCGCTGCGCCGCTTCCTCAACTCGCTCGCCGGGTAAATCATGGGGCGCACCTCGCGCCCCTTAGTGTGTACCGGCACTAGTAGAAAAGCTGCATTTCTTTGATCCAAGAGACTAGGGTATACTAAGAAATACCACCCGTCACCTTATTTATTTCGCTTTGATAG
>DATAMF010000059.1:0-28095 GCA_036260665.1 Aggregatilineaceae bacterium
AGCGATCCCGCTGCTCGAAAAAGCCGTGCAGGTCAATCCCGATCATGCCCGCAGTTGGGCGCGTCTGGGCAATATCTTCCGCCATATGGACGATCCCAACCGTGCGCTGAGCTACCTCGCCCGTGCCGTGAAGTTAGACCCGAATTACGCCTGGGCCTGGAATGAGCGCGGCGTGGCCTTTGAAGTTCTGGCTCGTTATGACGAGGCGGTGGAATCCTATCACCGCGCGGCGCTGGCCGAACCCAACAACCCGCTCTACTGGTACAACAAAGGCGATACCCTCGTCTTTCTCAAGCAGCATACCGAGGCGTTGGAAGCCTTACAGCGTGCCCTGGAAGCCGATCCCCGTTATGTCCGTGCCTGGGCCAAACAGGGCCAAACCCTGCGCCGCATGAGTCGCTACGAAGAGGCCCTTGCCAGTTACAGCCGGGCCGTTGAACTGTCGTCCGATTATGCCTGGGCCTGGAATGGACGCGGGCTGGCCCTCAGTGCGTTAGGCCGCCACGAGGAATCGCTGGCTTGCTTCCGCAAAGCCGCCGCGCTCCAGCCGGACGATGTGTGGTTCTGGTATAACCAGGCCGACGAACTGATCGCCATGCAGCAGTTCGAAGATGCCCTGGTACCGCTCGAACGTGCCCTGCGCATCAACCGCCAGCATGCCGAAAGCTGGGCCAAACGCGGTCAGGCGCTCCGCCGCTTGGGGCGTTATAAAGAAAGCGTCACCGCCTACGATCAAAGCCTCAAGCTCGAACCCCATTATGCCTGGGCCTGGAACGGGCGCGGTTTGGCCCTCGAAGCGATGGATCGCCGCGAAGAAGCGCTGCTCAGTTACGAACGTGCCGCCCAGGAAGATCCCTCGAGCGTCTGGTACTGGATCAACCAGATTGAGCCGCTGCTGTCGCTGGGTCGCCAGGATGAAGCGCTGGATGTCATCGACATCGCCCTGCACATCGACCCCCGCAACGACTCCGCCTGGGCGCGTAAAGGCCAGATTTTGCGGCGGTTGGATCGTCATGAAGAAGCGCTGTTCGCCTATGTCAAAGCGCTCGAAATCTCACCCAATTATGGTTGGGCCTGGAACGGCAAAGGACTCGCCTTGGCTGCCCTGGATCGCCGCGAAGAAGCGCTCGAATGTTACGAACGCGCGACTCAGGCCACCCCGCGTGATGTCTGGTTCTGGCACAACCGGGGCGAACTGCTGATGCAGTTGGCGCGTTATGAAGAAGCCGTTCGCATTTTCAACCGTGCCCTGGAAATCGACCCGTCGCACAAACCATCGCGTGACAAACGCACTGAAGCGCGGCGGCGTTTAGGTGAAGAGGAATGATCCCTTTGCAGACGGACCTCGTGCTGCGTCATAATTGAGCGTACACAGAAAATGGATCGGAAAACATGGCTATGGACGAAATTGCAATCGGACTAATGAGCGGCCCCCAGGATGGAGCCGTGCTGAACTTTGAAACCCTTTTGCAAGGCGACGAAAACACCGAGATCACCATTGGTCGCCGCGAGGGTTGCGACGTATGCCTCAATTATGACAGCCAGGTATCCCGCGAACATGCGATCATCAGCTACGATGGCGGCCATTTCTGGCTCGAAGATACCGGCAGCACCAACGGCACCTTTGTGGGCGAAGACAAAATCAATGGGCGTGTGGAAGTCCAGCCTGGTGAACTGTTCCGCGTCGGGCGAACCTGGCTGCGCATCGAACCATCGGTCAGCTTCCCGTCATCGGGCATGGATGACGACTTACCTTTCTAACTGCACACTGGGAGAGCAACCGTGAACGTCAAAAAGGCGTGTTGGGGCGTCGTGCTTCTCGTGAGTTTACTTCTGCCTCTTGTACCCACCGTGCCGCCTGACGTTCCCCCTTTGCGCGCGCAGACGGATGGTGAAGTTCCGCTGCCCGTCGCCGGAATGGGTGAGCACCCCCGCCTGCTCATCACCCAAGCTTATATCGATGATGTCCTCCAGCCCCGCATGGCGCGCAACACCTCAACGTGGTCCAACTTTCTAACCTATATCGAGTCGGCCTCCCCCGAAGAAGATGCATCCTGGACTCCCAGCACCGCGCTGCGTTCGCTGGCGCTGGCCTGGCTGCTCACCGAAGATACCGCTTATGCCAATCGCGCCGAGATGATTATGGTTGATCTGGTCAACCGCATCGAAACCCACGGTGTGATGTCGGGCGCGGATGGCTTCGACAGCGAATTTATGGAAAATGTCGCCGGGCTGGCGCTCGGTTACGACTGGCTGTACAACACCCTGACGATGGCCGATCTGGGTGAAATCGAAGATACGCTCTGGCGCGCCTCCCAGCGGCTCATCGATCCCAACGCCGATACCGAGGGTCTGATCTGGCTCGATGGTCAGCAGCTAGCGGTGGGTAATGTTGAGCCGCGCTGGTTATGGGCGATCACGGCGGTAAGCCTCGCCCTGCAAGATGTTCGCCCCGAAGCCAGCGGCCTGATCGACTACGCTCGTGGCGTCTTCACCACCGCCATTATCCCCGTCCTCGATCTTCAGACTGGCGGTGCGTGGGCCGAAGGCCCGGTCTATGGTTTTATCGCCAACTGGCCCAAAGTCCAGACCGCGCTCGCCTGGTGGACGGCGGCGGGCGAAAACTATTTTGACGATACACGGTGGTGGTATGACCGCCTTGCCTACGATATGTTTCTGTACCACCCTTCTGAGGTGCGCACCTACAACGAGGACTGGGGCGATCCGATGCACAGCTACCCGTCCATCATCGGGGATTCCGAGCGGTATCATACCGCGTCCGCCTATGGTCGCGCCCAGGATTTACTGCTGCGCACGGTGTTTCAGAGCACCGAACACGGTGATTGGATGGATTGGTTCCTGCGCCAGCCGCCCGATACCAGCCCCGCGTGGATGGCCGTGGAGGAATTTCTCTGGCGCGATCCGCTGGCGACAGGCGCGCCGCCGACCACCACCACCTGGTACGCGCCCTATTTAGGCCATGTATTCATGCGCTCCAACTGGACCAACGACGAAGGCCAGCTTGATCAAACCGCGACCTATGTCAGCTTTAACGCGGGAGATCGCATCACCTATCACCAGTTTTTCGACCAGGGCAATTTTACGATCTTTCACAATGGCAAAGACTTAGTCGTGCGCAGCGGCGTCTACAGCGGCGATGGCACCTCCGACCACGACGCCAATTATTATGTGCGCTCGATTGCCGCCAACACCATTCTGATCTGCGATCTGGCCGAAAATTTCGACGGCATCCGGCCCAACGGCGAACGTGAGGTCTGGCTGAACGACTGCGGCCAGCGCACGATGAATCCGGCGGCGCGTACGGCCATCAACACCGACTATCTTTTCGCCAACTGGCAGGCGTATGATACCGGCTCTATTCTTCGTTTTGGCGCATCCACCACCGCCACCTATATCCGCGCCGACATCACCGCCGCCTATAACAGCACGGTTTACACCACGCCCGAAAATCGCGCCAAAGTTTCGCTTGTCCTGCGCGAATTGGTCTATTGGCGGCCCGGCACCGTCATCGTGTATGACCGCGTTGTGACCACTTATCCGTCTTATACGCCCATGACCGTCTTCCATTTCCAGAGCGAACCCACGCCCACCGGATTATTTTACGGTTCCTTGGTCGGTGAAAGCGCGCTCTACATGCAAAATATGCTCCCCAACAGCCGCGCCATGCAAATTCAAGGCTATGAAGTTGCCGGTCAAACGGTCAATTTGAGTTGGGGTGAGCCTGCCAGCAATAACTTCGAACGCGATCCCTATGGTTATTACCGTCTGGAAATCGCACCCGGCCAGCCTAATCTCGACACGTGGTTCGCCACCGTATTTATCGCTCAGGATGCCAGCGCCGCCCCACCGGCTGAAAATATCCTGGTGGTGGGTGACACGATGCGTGGGGTGGCGTCCGGTTCTATCCAGGTCATGTTCGACCTGCTCCCCGGCGACAATAACGGCCTTACGCAGGCCAATTTCCAGGTCGCCCCCACCGTGACTAGCGTGCTGATCACCGGGCTGGTTCCCAACGCCACCTACGCCATCACACCCACCGGAAGCACCGTGCTGACGCTCACCGCCGACGATGCCGGGTTGATCGCACTGGACAATCTTCAACCCGGCGTGCTCAGTCTGGCGCTTCAATGATCAGAGGATTTGGTCAGAAAGTACAACACTTCACAAGCATTGTCATGCTATGATGTCTGAAATAGATGGTCATTGAGAGGCAAAATATCATGGCAAACTGGGGTGAATTCGAGGCTGCGGCCCCTACTTTAGCGTTGTGGGGTGCCAAGCGTTTAAATCGTTCTCGCGTGGCGTACCTGGCAACTACTCAACCTGACGGTGCGCCATGTGTCCAAACGGTCATGCCGGTCATCGCACAGGGTCGTTTGTTCCTCTTCATGGATACAGGCGAAGATTCCTGCTGGGATGGCCGTTATGTCATGCATTCGCTGGTTGACAATCCGGCAGGCATTGGCGGCGAATTTCAGATCAGCGGCTATGCCGTTCCCGTGGATGATCTGCTTATCCGCGAGGAAGCCGTCAAAGCCGCCTGTTATACGCCCGCCAACAAATATCTCCTCTACGAATTGATCATCGAGCGCGCCTATGCCGCCGATTACGAAGACAGCATCCCCCGCGAAATCCGCTGGAATGCCACATTGATGTAACATATTTTGCGCTATAGATTAAAACGCGGATCTGATCGATCCGCGTTTTTGTTTACCCTTGTGATTAACCTAATCACCCGGATCCAATGTGGCTGTCGGACGCGGTGTATTCGTCGGCAGTGGGCGCGGCGTCCGCGGCGCAGCCTTCGTTTCAGTTAGGATCGTCTTAGTTGGCGGCACGGTCGCGGTTACTTCCGCCTTTGCCGTCTCAGCCATAGACCGCTGGGTTGCCGTCAGGTTAGGTGTTGTCGTTGCCGTCGGCGTCCGCGTCGGGCTGGATGTGCGCGTGGGACGCGCTTGTTGTGTCTGTGTCTCCGAAAAGGCCTGCTGGCTGGCCTGATAATTTAAAGATAAGGTTGCAGTTGGCGATCCCTTCGAGGGAACTGCCTCGTCCCCATCAAAAACGCCTGCCAGTGAAGCCGCCACCAGCCCGCCCACCAGCAGCAGCGCCGCCCCTAATCCGCCCAGCGGCACCAGCGTCGCCGTATTGATCTTCGATGCCGTCTTCTTTTTGACATCCAGCGCATGATTCGCGTTGAGCCAGCGTGGGATAAACTGAGCCATCAGCGCATAAGTGCCATCCGGTTCCGCTCGGATCAGCCCTTTGTAGTCCAGGCTGCGCAGCGCGGCGGCTACCTTGGTTTTGTTCATCTCATAACCCGACGTGTTGATCCAGTCGTACAGGGAGCCGAATGCAACCCCCTCGTCTGGATGATCAGCGCTCAGCCGCACCATGCCCGTCAGCACAAGGCGTTCGTTCTGGCTGGCCGCTTGCCACAGCGGATTCAGCACGTCGCTGCCCTGATCCAACACCGCGTCGTCCACCGCCGCCAGATCATTTTCGATCACCGGTCCGGCATGGTGGCGTTCTTCCGAACGGCGAAACAACAGGCGGCAGATCGAATGCAGCAGAAACGGATGTCCTCCTGCCAGCGCCAAAATCTGCTCGATCACACCGTCCTCATAGTGGTACACGTCCTGGACCGGTTCGCGCACCAGCCGCTCGGCGTCCTCCAGGCTCAATTCCGCCAGCCGGAAATGCAGCGTCGGATCGCGGAACAGTTCCAGCGATAATATCCGATCCTCAAATGCCTCATCCAGGGTGAACAGCATATCCAGCCGGGGATATTTCAGCAGCACCGCCAATAAATAATCCAGATGATCGGCGGGCAGTGCGCCGTGATCAATCGCTTCCAGCAGCAAATGGGCATCATCCAACGCCAGCAGCAAATGCCGTGTACGCAGCGCCGTGAGTGCAATCTCCAGGTATTCATCACGGAACCAATCCCGTAGTTCACCCGGCTCTGCATCTTCCGGCCACTCTGGAAGCCGGTAGGTACTCGCTTCCGCCTGTTCGAGTGCGGACCGAATATCATCCACCAGCGCCGCAAAAAAACTATGCTCGTCTCCCAGGCCGATGAGTCCTAAACTGACAATACACAGGCTGTACCGTTCGTCGAGTTGGTAGGGCAATTGGTGCAGCAGCGATGTTTTGCCCAGGCCGCGCCGCCCAACCAGCACCAAAGCATGTTTGTGCGCCGCGCCCACAAGATTCTGCCGGAAGAAAGCGAACGCCTCCTCGCGGCCATAATAATATTCAGGGTTAGATTGGAGCGGATTGTAGGGATTATCCATAACACGCCCTTAAATGAAAGCTTTTCCAAAACCTTATTATGTGGGTAGTGCAGTGTCAGAGCAAGTTCGGTTCCATATGGTTCGCACCGTCAAGGTCACTGGCGCTATAATCACGTTATCGGTACGGCTTGTTCCCGAGAGTCGAACGAACAGCAAAAACTTTTTCAAGGAACTCTATGACTACCACCGTGCATCTTTCCTCTCAAGAACTTATTGCCTTAGAAGATCAGTATGGCGCGCATAACTACCACCCCCTGGATGTTGTCCTCACTCGGGGCGAGGGCGTCTGGGTGTGGGATGTCGAAGGCAACCAGTATATGGACTGCCTCAGCGCCTATAGTGCCGTCAACCAGGGCCACAGTCACCCGCGCATTCGCCAGGCCCTCATTGAGCAGGCCGAACGGCTTCCCCTGACCAGCCGCGCGTTTCGCAATGATCAGTTGGGGCCATTCTACGAGCAGCTTTGCGAACTGACTGGCTACCAGATGGTTCTGCCCATGAACACTGGGGCCGAAGCCGTTGAAACCGCGCTCAAAGCCGCCCGCAAATGGGGTTACGATTTCAAGCGCATCCCCGCAGGACAGGCCGAAATTATTGCGTGTGAGGGTAACTTCGCAGGCCGCACCATTTCGATCATCACCTTCAGCACCGAACCACTTTACCGTGACGGTTTTGGCCCTTATACCCCCGGCTTCAAAACCATCCCCTACGGTGATGCGGATGCGCTCGAAGCCGCCATTACACCCAACACCGCCGCCTTTATTGTGGAACCGATCCAGGGCGAAGGTGGCGTCATCGTCCCGCCTGATGGTTATCTGCGGCGCGTGCGCGAACTCTGCACCAAACACAATGTGCTGCTGATCGCGGACGAAATCCAAACCGGGTTGGGACGCACCGGCCAATTGTTTGCCTGCGATCACGAAGACGTTCGCCCGGATATGGTAACGGTGGGCAAAGCGCTCTCCGGCGGCTTTTATCCGATCTCGGCGGTACTGTCCAGCCGTGAGATTTTAGGCGTTTTCTCGCCGGGATCACATGGCAGCACCTTCGGCGGCAACCCGTTGGCTGCGGCCATTGGTCGTGCGGCCCTCAGTGTACTGATCGAAGAAGACATGGTCGCCAACGCCGCGCGGATGGGCGATTATTTCATGGAGCACCTGGCTGAGATCAACAGCCCACATGTTAAAGAAGTGCGCGGTCGTGGTCTGCTGATCGGTGTGGAACTCAAACCCGAAGCAGGCGGTGCGCGCCGTTTCTGCGAAGCGTTACAGTCACACGGGCTTCTCGCCAAAGAAACGCATGTCAACACCATCCGGTTTGCTCCACCGCTGACCATCTCGCAGGAACAAATCGACTGGGCCATCGAACGCATCCGCCCGGTGCTGCTCATGAAGTAACCATTTCTCCCCATTAGGCTCACCAAAGCCGTCGGAGTGTGGACTTCGGCGGCTATTTTTGTTATGTTCAACAAAAAGGAGAATCGTATGACCGTTGAACAACCCACTGGATGTCTCCCCCTGCTGGTCGGCCTTTTGACGATGCTCGCCACCATGCTGTGCGGCGGTCTGGTCATCAGCGAAACCGCAGCGAACCCCAATCCCCCCAGCGTGATGGTGGAACCTGCTCTGCCAAACTCGCTGCTTAGCCAACTGGACGAAGCCGAAACGCAATGGCAGGCAGCGGGCATTTCCAGCTACACCATTTCGGTCACCGACGCCAGTTTTTGGAGTGTACAAACCAACACCATCACGGTCGAAGATGGCGTGATCATCGATCAATCGGCCACCTGCATCAACAGCCCTATGCAGCAGGATGGTGCCTGCCAACCTAAGCCGTTCGATCCCGCCGCTTATACGGTATCCGGCCTGTTTGAGCATGCCCGTTCCTCAGCCGCCATCGATGAGGGTCTCTATACGACGATCACCTTTGATCCGGAATTCCATTTCCCCTCGTCAATCGGTTTTGATAATCCGGAAATTTTGGACGAACAGTGGATCATTACCGTTGAGTCGTTTGAAGTCTCGGACTAAACAGTTTGCACCCGTAACCCGGTAGTGGAAAAGAGGCCGTTATGTACGATTACGTGGTGATCGGTTCCGGCTTTGGCGGCAGTGTCTCGGCCATGCGTCTGACCGAAAAAGGCTACCGGGTGCTGGTCTTGGAGCGTGGCAAACGTTTTCGGGATGCAGACTTTCCGCGCACCAACTGGAATCTTCGCAGATTTCTGTGGCTTCCACCGCTGCGCTGTTTCGGTATCATGCAAATCAGCATGCTCAAAGGTGTGCTGGTGCTGCACGGAAGCGGAGTCGGCGGCGGCAGTCTCGTCTATGCCTGTGTCTTGATGGAACCCGGCGATCAGATGTTTGAAGCGCCCGCTTGGAGCCACCTTGCCGACTGGAAAACCATCCTTCGCCCCCACTACGCTACCGCTCGCCGCATGTTAGGCGTCACCACCAATCCCCGCTTGTGGCCTGCCGATCATGTCTTGCAAGCGGTAGCCGATCAAATGGGCCAGGGTCACACGTTCAAACCCGCCCAGGTCGGCATCTATTTCGGTGCCCCCGGTCAGACGGTCACAGATCCCTTTTTCGGCGGCACAGGACCATCCCGCGCGGGCTGCACACACTGCGGCGGCTGTATGGTCGGCTGCCGTCACAATGCCAAAAATACGCTCCTCAAAAACTATCTCTACTTTGCCGAAAAAGGCGGCGCTGAAATCCGCGCCGAAGCCGAAGTCCGCGATATTCGCCCGCTCCCCGAAGGCCAGCCCGACGGCGCACGTTACGAAATCATCTACCGCAGTTCGACCACCCTCTTCAAACGCACCCACCGCGTCCGCGCTCGAAATGTGGTGCTGTCGGCGAGTGTCTTAGGTACGCTCAAGCTGCTGTTCCGCTGCCGCGATCTGACGGGTTCTCTCCCCAACCTCTCCCCCCGACTGGGCGAGCGCGTGCGGACCAACAGCGAAGCGCTGCATGGGATCACCTCCCGCCACGAGGACGCGAATTATTCCGAGGGCATCGCCATTACGTCCGTTTTCCAGGCCGACACCGTGACCCAAATCGAGCCGGTTCGGTATCCCGACGGTTCCGGTTTTATCCGCCTGCTCAGCGCCCCCATGATCAAAGACAGCACGAAGTTCCCGGTGCGACTGTTGCGCATTCTCGGCGCAACGATCCGCCATCCCCTCGATGTAATCAATGCCCGTTATAGGCCCGGCTGGGCGCGCCGCACAACGATTCTGTTGGTGATGCAGACCGAAGACAACCTGATGCGCCTAAAGTTGGGCCGCCATGTCTTCACTGGATTCCGCCGTGGGTTAGTCCCAGCCATCGACCAGGAACACGCCATTCCCGCTCAGATCGACATCGCCCATCAGGTCACCCAAAATTTTGCAGGCCGGATTGCGGGCATTCCGCAAAGTTCGATCCACGAAAGCTTGCTGAACATGTCCGCCACCGCCCACATTTTAGGCGGTTGTCCGATGGGCCGTGACGAAAACGAAGGCGTGGTCAATTTGAACTGCGAAGTGTTCAACTATCCCGGCCTCTATATCGTGGATGGGTCCATTATGCCCGCCAACCCCGGCATCAATCCCAGCCTGACGATCACCGCCCTGGCCGAATACGCCATGAGCACCATCCCGCCTAAAACGACTGCGACTTACTGACCTGCCCCAGATCCACCTTTTGCACGGCGCGCAAACCGGGAATCTCCGCCACCAGCACGATCAGCAGCATACTGGCGATTCCCACCACATACCAGATCGGGCTGAGCGATGGATACGAGCCGAAAAACTCCGTTTCATACGTACTGTTCAGCCAGAAACCAATCTCGCGCCCAATCGGAATCCCGATCAGCAGCCCCAGCGCCACCATCAGCAGCAGTTCGAGCGTCACGGTTAAAGCAATTTCGCGGCGAGTCGAACCGAGCGCCCGCATCACCGCGAGTTCGTCGCGCCGTTCGCGCAGACTGCCGTTCACCGTGTTGAACAACACCGCCAGCGTGAGGATATAACCGAATGCACCAAAAATCAGGGTACCGGCACGAAAATAAGTCAGGTAGCGATCCGTATCGCCCTGAAAATCATCCGTCAGTTCCACCGCGACCATACCGGGCAAATCGACCAGCGCATCCCGCACTGCCCCCGCCTGCCCCTCCGCCACCCGGACGAATACGGAATTAGTCGGAAACACCCCGCCCGCCCATTCCATCATCAGGCTGCGCGGCACAAAAATCGGGCTGCCCATCGCATACGACACCACGCCCAATACCTCGACCTCGCGTGTTTGGTTAAACGCCGTCAGCGTAAGGTTATCCCCCACATCCACCCCCAACACGCGCCGGGCGTTATGCCCGATCCATACCCCATCCGCGCGGGCGAAAAAGGCTTCCCCATCCATCAGAACGGGTTTCAGAAACGGATCGGTTTCGTCCATCGACAGGGCAAACGTCTGGAAAGGTTCGCCGCCCGCAGGCCGTACCACCGCCACCGGACCAGCCAGCGCCGCCTGCACCGCCGTCACCCCTGGTATCCGCCCAATCTGCTCTTCCAGGCTGTCGTTCATCTGCAAGGTAGCCATATCCACCCGCAAATCGAAGGTAGAGGCGGCATAATAGTCATCAAATGCACGCGCCAGCGTATCCCACAGCGCAAACGACGAAAAAATCATCATCGCTCCTGCCACAATCCCCAGCGCCGTGCTGAAGGACCGCCCCGGCACCCGCAGCAGATTCCGCACCGCCCAGCGCAGCGGTGCAGGCAGACTCCGCATCTGGAGACGGCTGATCGCATTCGGCGTTTTGGGTGCCGCCGGGCGCAGCGCGATTCCGGGCGGCGTGGCGGATTGCACCCACGCCGGATATACCCCCGCAAATGTGGACCCCAAAACCGAAATCGCAAAACCCAGCAGGATGAATGGGATTTGAGGCGTGTTGGTGAAACCGGGCAGGGTGCCGCCAACGATATAACTCAGGTACGTGTGCATCACCCAGAACGAGTTCAGATACCCTAGCACACTCCCCACCAGCCCACCCGACACGCCAATGATCAACCCAAAGGTGAGATAATGTGTCACCAGTTCGCCGCGTGTGACACCCATCGCCCGCATCGTCCCGATCCGCTGGCGTTCCCCTTCAACCAGCCGCGCCAGCAGAACGCTGGTGATCAGTGTCGAGCCAATCAGAAACATGCTCGAAAACGTGATCATGATCGGGAAATTGCCGTTGATATTGGCATCCACCACACCGCCGCTGGGCGTCTGAATCCGCTGCAAGATAGCCGCTTCATCCCCAAACAACTGCCCAAGCTGCGTCTGAACCGAGGCTTCGAGATCGTCCTGATCATCGGCAGCCTTGCCCGTCAGATGCACCACCACCTCGTTAATCTCGCCGTCGCGCCCCGCATAAGCCGCGAGTTCGGAATAGCGCATCCACGCCACGCCAAACGAGGATAGGGTGGGAAACGGGGAAGTCGAACTGCGCCCCGCCACCACATACTCTGGGTTAAACGCCAACCCAACCACTTTAAGCCGGTGTTCGGTCCCATTAATCCACACCGGCAGCACATCGCCCGGCTTAATGTCATGATAATCGGCGAAGGATTTCAGCAGCAGAATTTCACCATCGGCCCGAATACCCCGCCCATCCATAATATCCGACTGGTTGACCGTTGGCGCGCGGTCATCGGGCACGGAGATCAGCCGCAGCCCCAGCAAATAACGCTGGTCGGGGTCGATTTGCAAGCCGCTTTCCACCACCAAACGCCCTTCCGCCCCTTGGACGCCTGCTAGAGCCTGCACCTCGTCCACCACATCCGGCGCAGCCGAGTCGAACTGAATCTGAAAATTGAGGTAGCTCAACTGGTCATACGTCCGGTAGAAGGACTTGAGCATATTCACGCCCGCCGGATACATTGCCCCGTAGAACGTGCTGCCCAGCGTCACCACTAGCCACACCGCCAGAAACTGCCCCCGGTTGGCTTTGAGATCACCGATAATTTTGCGCTGCAAATTTTTGAGCATAGCGGCCCTCTACCAGTCTACTTCATCCGGTTCAAAGGGAGCATCATTGAAGATCACGTTATGAACCACCCCACTGCCCAGCCGGATCACGCGATCAGCAATCTGGGCAATGGCCGAATTGTGTGTCACGATCACGAAAGTTTGTTTTGTCTCTCGGTTGAGCATCCGCATCACGTTGAGAACTTCGATCCCAGTCTGCACATCCAGGCTGCCCGTCGGTTCGTCAGCCAATACCAGCGCCGGTTTTTTCGCCAGCGCCCGTGCCACCGCCACCCGCTGCTGCTGCCCGCCCGAAAGCTGCCCCGGATAATGCTCGGTGCGATCCCCCAACCCGACGCGTCTCAGAATATCAGATGGCTCATAATGTCCATTCTGGCTCATTTCCGCCGAAAGGCCGACATTTTCGAGCGCCGTCAGCGTCGGTAGCAGATTAAAGAACTGGAAGACAAAGCCGACATGCTGGCGGCGGTAGTGAGTCAGTTGGCGTTCCGGCAGACTGCCGACCTCGGTCCCCCCCCACCATCACGGTGCCGCTGTCCGGCGATTCCAACCCGCCGAGGATATTGAGCAGCGTCGTTTTACCGCTGCCGCTTGGCCCCAAAATGACCACAAATTCCCCGGCTTCAATATCCAGGGACACTCCCGCCAAGGCCGTGATCAGGTTATCACCCATCCGGTAGGATTTGCGTACATCGCGTAACTCAATATGGCTCATGCCGAATCCCCTTATATTACTACCAGTTATATTTTCCGGTGTAATATTACGTTTCGTAATCAGCTTATCATGTTTTATTTTCTCATGTCAAGCGGCAGAGGTGTAAAAAGATTGTATATATCGGTTGCTTTCATCCTGTTTATTCGCTAAGATAGATTACGATACGTAATATATCGGGACGGATGAAAATGACGACTGAGCGCGAACTGACAATTCTGGAATATGTCGTGTTAGGGTTGATTAGCGCTGAACCCCAATCCGGCTACAGTATTATCACCATGCTCGAAGCCGGGACCAACCGCTGGAGCGCCAGCCCTGGCTCCATTTATCCGATCCTGAAGCGGCTGGAATCACAGGGAGCCATCGGCGGCGAACTGGAAGTAGTTCACGAAACGCGCCCGCGCAAAATCTATCGCCTGACCGCCCTCGGCGAAAATCTGCTGGACGAGTGGTTGCGCAGTCCACTGCGCGACAGCGAACTCTTGGATGAACGCGATATTGTACTCATCCGGTTCCTGTTCGCTGAAAAACGCCTGTCTCGCCAGGAAGTTTTAGCGTGGCTGGATCAGTATGAGCAGCAAACGCGTGTCTTTGACCGCACCAAGCGCGTCTTTTACGAGGCGCTGGTCAGCCAATCTTCGCTGCACCAGCAGTTGATTCATGAACTAACCATTATGGAACTGAATATGCAGCTCACCTGGATCGAGATGGCGCGGCGGCGGCTGCTCACCCACCCCGACTAGATCGACGGCTCCTCGTAGATACCATCTTCTCCCCTGCTTTCTTGGCGGGATGCGGACATTTTCGTAGGGGCAATTCACGAATTGCCCCGCTTGCCGCTTGCCGCGCCCGCTTTTCCCCCATCTTTTTCCCCTTGCTTTTTCGGCAGAAATGGGGCGGCGTCGTAGGGGCGTATTGCATACGCCCCGCGCTTGATGCCCGCCATTCGTCGGGGCGTCGGGCTTGCCGCGCCCGCTTTGCTCCCCTTCCTGCTTGCGGGAAGGGGCTGGGGGTAGGGTTTTTCTTGAGGCGAGAGGTGAACACCCTTAACTTGACGCCTATTAGGCAATTCACGCATTGCCCCGCCAATTTCTACCTCATCCCAACTTGTGGGTAATGTTTAGCCGCGCGCGGGGAAAGGGGCCGGGGGAACATCCTTAAATTGACGCATATTGGGCGTATCGCCCTACGCCCCCGCTTGCCGCGCCCTAACTTCCCCCTCTTCCAACTGGGTTGGAGAGGGGGACCGAAGGGGTGAGGTTCGTAGGGCAGGTTTGCAGACCTGCCCCTACGCTCCTCTACCGGACATCCTCATCGGATGTTTAATCGTTGATAACCTGACAATACCCCTGTCAATGGATTCGCCAACGGTATCGCCTGCGGACAAAGAAAGGAGGTGTGAAGCACAGGGGGTTCACGCACCGGAAAATGCTTACCTTAATACGTTTCCCCGTAATCCCTGCATTATTAACCATCGAAGTTAGTCATCCAAGTTCACCATCGAAAGACTATCCATTCCCGAACATCTGTGCTATCCTGTTAGTACATCGAGTCCTGGGGAAGCGGGCAGTTTTTGCGTAGGGGTATAGTCTATAAGGCCGATCCAAGAAAATAATTCCCCACATCCTGTAGGTTTGACTCCCCTTCCCTAAGGGAAGGGGCAAGGGGGGATAGGGTAAAGAAAATATTGGCGCAGCCTAACCGCAAATGACACAGCAAGGGACTTCCTGCCAAGATCTCGACTCATTTCAGCGCGTTTTCCCCTCAAATTAACCCAAAAGGGGGAGCAAAGGGGGGGGGGGGGGGATCACTCAGAAGTTCAACAAACCGGCCATTTTCACCCCCCATTTCTCCCTCAAACAAGCATCCAAGGGGGGGTAACTTTTGGAGCCAAGTTCAACAAACGGAGTCGGCTGAGGGAAAAAAGTTTGATCTAAGGTACACCTTAGATCAAACTTAGATCTGCCGAAAACACCAACAGCGTTAAGCCCCTGCTTCGCTGAGATTCATCTCAGGAATATCCGGCATCACCTCATCATGTAACCAGCTCTCGAACATCGCCGCCAGGTCTTGCCCACTGATTTCTTCCGCCAGCGACACAAAACCTTCAATCGTCGCATTCCCATACTGGTATTCTTCCGCATAGGTCTGCATCAGTTCGAAGAACGCTTCATCACCTATCGTCAACCGCAGCACATGCAGTGCCAGCGCCCCGCGATAGTAGACGCCCACATTAAACAGATCAGTCGGTGGAGCCTCGCCCGGCGCAATATCGCCATCAAAGCTCGCCAATCCCAGATAGGCCTCTTCCACAGTACGAGCCAAAGCATCTGGGCCATCCTGGTGCTCTACCCATAACCAGGACGCATAGGTCGCAAAACCTTCGTTGAGCCAGATCTCATCCCAGCTCGATAGACTCACACTGTCGCCGTACCATTGGTGTGCCAGTTCGTGCGCAACGGCTATTTCCGACCCACCAGACGGATCAATCCAATTCCGCGCAAACAAGCTGATCGTCTGAGTTTCCAGCGCAAATCCCAGATCGACATCCGCCACAACCACGCCATACGCATCAAACGGATACGGGCCGAACACACTGTTATAGAATTCGATCATTTGGGGTGTCTTTTCAAACGTCACCTCAGCTTGGTCGGCAATTTCCGGCGGGAAATAATTCCGGATCAGAAGTCCATCTGGTCCTTCTTGCGTCTGGACGGCAAAATCATCAATATTCACCGTCACCAGATAACTCGCGATGGGTTCCGCCATTTCTGACACATAAGTTGTACTGTCGCCGTTATCAATCGGGTCCTGCGGCACGCCGTTCATCGCCACCACATACGGCTTGGGCACGGTAATCCGAAAACTGTAGCTCGCCTTATCCAGCGGATGATCGTTGACCGGATACCAACCAGCGGAGCCAGCGGGTTCACTCGCCACATACGATCCGGTGCCGTAATTATCCCAACCCAAATCAGTATGCAGCGATTCCGATGAAATCAAAGTGGGTTGGCCGCTGTAGCTGACCGCCACGGTAAACGCCGCGCCCGATGTCAGCGGTTCAGCCGGTGTAATCGTCAGTTCATTTCCATCGCGCGTGTAGGTCGCCGCGGTGTCATTGACGGTAATCTCGCTAATCTCAAATCCGAGAAAGTCCAGGTTAAACGCGCTCAAATCCTGCGTCGCCACCGCTTCAATCGTCACCGTTCCAGCCAATGTATTCGCTTCAACATCGGCTGCGAGATCAAGCGTATAATGTTGTGTATCATAGCCGCCGTTGCCCTGTCCCGGATAATAAGGATCACCAATCGAATCTGAACCGGGTTCAGGCCCCTGTGCATACGTGACACTGACCATCACCAGCATAATGATCAGCAGCGGCAAAGCTTTTCGGTACATGTAGCCCTCCTAACCAAACGAATGTGAATACCATTTTATTATACGTTACACCCTATAAGCTTTCGTAGTCTTCCGTTTTTTTCTTACGGATCACGGGGTCGTCAAGGGTACGTCGAGCGGCTTCCGCCAGTGCAGCAGCAAATTCTTCAAAAGCGCCGAGCGCGAAAGCGTGCGTCTCCTCATCGACTGTAAAACGAACCAATCCCGCCGCACGCGGTTGATCCAGGCGGCGAAACGCACTCACCTGCTGCACCCGTTCAATCGGGATGCTCCGCTGAACCGTCATCCCTTCCAGCAGCACCAACGCCGCTGGCATGAGAAACAAACTGATCGGCTCATCAAGCGTCCACGCCCCATGCATATCCTGCACGGCAGGCTGAGCAGCTACAGGACCCCAATGCACATACGGACGCCGACGCCGGTATGCCGTCACCAGTTCCGGTGCGATCACTTCTTTCAGCGTCCGTATCAGAATCCGCATGTCGTTTTGATAGAGCTTGAGTTTGACCCACCACCACTGCCCGCCTTGTTCCATATGGATCCACAGTTCATTCTGACCAATGTTATACTTCTTCGGTCGTCCCAACCAGCGGATTTGAGCGGGTGCAAAAGCAATATGTCGTTCTTGTGGCTTCACCAGCGGATACAAGGCAATCTGTTCGGCGTCCACCACCATCACATACGGCTCCCATTTAGATCGAGATCCGCCCACTACTCTGGCCTGAAAACGGGGTCCGCGCGAATAGAGCACAAAACGTGGTTGATCATCGGCCTTAATTTGGCGCAGCAGTTGTTGTGCTCGCCGTTCCCGTTTCACACTACGAGCAACGAGCGCACCCACCGATGCCACCATCGACCCAACAATCAGCACTTCAATTCCCACAATATCCCCCAACGTTTACGATAACAGCGATTATCACGAGTATAAAACAATCCAGACCAACCTCTTATTTTGCCGTTGGAGACGAGGCCGCCCGTAATGTGGCACCGTGCCGCCACATATGCCAATTCGCTGCAATAATCCCACCCAGGATCATCCCTGCGCCCACCACGATTTTCCAGTCAATCGTTTCATCCAGAAAAATCGCGCCGAGTGTGATTCCAATCGGCGGCATCACATACGTAACCAGCGACGTACGCGTCGCTCCCCAGGTGGACAGCAAATGATAGAACAGAAAATAGGCCACAACCGTATTAAGCAGTGCCAATGTGATCACCGCCAACACCACATCCACGCCCAAATCACCTACATCGGGCAGTGGACGCACAGTAAGCATCGTGATGACAACCATCGTGATTCCGCCAACGATCAGCGAATAGCCTGCAATCGCAAATCGATCCACCCCGCGCAAATAACGGCGAATGGTCACAGCGGATAGCGCATAAAAACCGGAGGCCACCAACACAGCGATTTGACCAAGCAGCGGATTTGGACTGCTCGATTCCGTATTGCGGCTGGCAAGCAGAACGACACCCAGAAAGCCGAGTCCTAATCCAGCCGCTTTGTAAGGGGTAATTCGTTCATCCGACAGTCCAAAATGCGCAATCACCAGCGTAAACAAGGGCGTCGTCGCGTTTAAGACGGTTGCCAGCCCGCTGTCAATATCCTTCTCGCCCCATGTAATCAAGGTAAAAGGCAGCGCCGTGTTCGCCACCCCGACAAATAACAAAGCGGCTGCTTCTTGCCGGTTGCGCGGCCATCCGCGATGGGTAACCCGCAAGTAGACCATCATCACCACCGCTGCTAATCCAATCCGCACTGACACCAACGGCAGCGGACCTAATTCGTCAACCGCGATTTTGATCAGTAGAAACGACGAACCCCAGATCAATCCTAACGCCCAGAATATGCCCCAATTTTTCATAACCCGTTTTTCGCTCCCGCCCATAAAAAACGCCCTGCCAGGGGCAGAGCGTTGTCATGGAACTCACCCTTATTAGGGACGAACTTCTTCAACCACAATATCTGGGAAAAACTGGCGTAGTGTTCCCGCAATCCAGCCGTGCAAGGTGTTCAAGGACAGTGGACACCCCTCGCATGCACCGCCGAGTTCGACCCGCGCGACTTGGCCGTCAAACGAAACTAATTTCACCCATCCGCCATGATAAAACTCAATATATGACGAGAGGTTTTCAATTAGATTCTGCAACCGTTCCCCTACCGGAGCATTAACATTATCGCCTGCTGTGATAGAATTGGATTCGCTCATCAAAGTTTTCTCCTGTAAAAGCTAGTTCTATGTTAGCAGGACTTCAGATGAATGAAAAGCGTACGGGGTTATACCGGCCAGTCGCCGCCCACATAACCAATCCCCAGCGCACTGGGTCCAACATGAACTCCTAGCACCGGCGCAGTGGGAACCATTTCCAAATACACACAATCAAACCGCTCACGCAGCCTGCGGTTGAGTTCAGTCGCCAAGGTTGGATCACTGCCATACAACGACACTGCCCGTAATTTTGACCCTGCACCGAGTTGCTCTTCAATATGGCTGATAAACGCATCGATAGCCTTCGGCACACTGCGAACACGCGCCACCTGAATATAAGTTCCCACCTTCTCGCCCGATTTAGCAACGGTTACAATCGGTTTGATATGCAGTACCTGGCCGAGTTGGTAACGCACCGAACCAATCCTGCCGCCGCGATATAAATAGGTGAGATCATCGACGGTGAACAACATATCGCCGCCCATAAAGGTATCTCGCAGCAGCGGTAAAATCTTTTCAACCGAATATCCGGCCTTCGACGCCCGCGCCGCCGTCATCACCTGTAACCCCAGAGCCGAGGTGAGGGTAACGCTGTCATGCACCGTAATCGGGAATTCAGGGAGTTGCTGGGCCGCTTGCCGCGCCACATTGACGGTGCCGCTCAAACCTTCACTTAAATGGATCGATAAAATGGGTCTGCCGTCTTTGCTAAGTTCACGGTACAGATCAACAAATTCTGGAACTGTCGGCTGCGAGGTCGTAGGATGCACATCCCCTTTTGCCAGACGTGCATAAAATTGTTCCGGGGTCATATCAACCCCGCTCCGGTAAACTTCATCCCCGAATAGAATCTTGAGCCTGACTTGCTCAATCTGATACTGCTCAAAAACGTCAGCAGGCAGATCGCAGGCCGCATCGGTGACAATATGAGGTGCTGTAGCTACAGACACGTGTGACTCCTTGTATAAGCCCCAGGCTGAATTTAAATTTATAACCCCACACTGACGAAAAAGGCCCGATTTTCCAAGCAAATCGGACCTGAACAAGCAGCAAAACGATAAAATTCTAAGATTCCCGGCACTTATCGATCATCTCAGTCTCATTCGACACCAAAATAATTCGCTCGGTTAAGCCTACCATGCTGAACAATTTCCGGTAGTGCGATGACAAACCATAAGCATAAACTGTCCGCCCCGCGCTGATTGCATCTTCTACCAGACTGATCACCAGGCCGATTCCAGTGCTATTCAGGTAATCACTCGCCTCAAAATTCAGCCCTATCGCTTGAACTTTTGCCCGCGCCAGGGTGTTATAGGCATCATACGCCGTTTCACGCGTTTGGCCGGTGACATCCCGTGGGAAGTCCATAAACCCGATGGTATCTTGCTGACGCTGGACCACTTCTTTTCCCATACTTCAGACCTCAAACTCTCTTTCAGAGGCACCGATTCTTAGTTTACCCCAGTTTACCGCGAATCGGCAGGTAAAATTGCACGAAGCTGAGGTTGGGCGGGTTGGATAGCCCGTACAGGTTCCACCGCAGGCAAAATCGCACGCGGGCGTTCAACAGCAAGCTCAATGGCTAATGATCGGGCTTCGGCAACAACCAAATGCCCCTTGATCACCCTCTCCTCTTCCACAAAACGGAGCACCATCTTAACCTGATTACCACCGTTTGGCAGTTGGCTGATTTCAACCTCATCCACAAGGTGTTGGATAAAAAAGAGTCCCCATCCGCGATCCGATGTCGGCGTCGGCAGCGGATCAGGAATCGGATGCCGCCCAACATCAGCCACACGCACTTCAAGCTGATCCGACATCACGCTCATAATCACCGTGACACTGGTCGCGGGTTCCTGATCATTGCCGTGCTCAATCGCATTCATAACGGCTTCAGCCACCGCCGTTTTAAGGTCTTCGGTGCGCCCCTCATCAATTTGAAGCTGTTGAGCAATCGCTTCTGCTGCGCTGCGTGCCACCTTCTCATACCCGATAATACTCGGCAAACGGAGTTCAACTCGCTTGGGTTGTATGTTTCCAGCCGTATCATCAGCCATTTTAGCCCTCACAATCACTCAATACGGGCGCATCTTCAGGAATCTCAGGCATCTCACCAGAGGCCAGCGGTTCCGGCACTGTCGTATCCACACCGGTTTGCAGTATCCCTGCCGCCAACCCCCGCCAGATCAATTCAACCAGTAGTTGATCATCATCCGAGATAGCATCTTCTGTCTCATGAAAAGGTGCATATCCCACCCCGCAGTGCGCCGTATCCAACACCACCACGCCCTGAATCACATCACCCGCAACAATGGAGGCAATTGCCTGGTACACCCCATTATCAACCCGTTTGATCGCGCTCGTCAGCACCTTATCTGAGCCATCGAAGCGGCCCTCGCGGAAATTCGTCCGCCATTCATCCTGATCCACGCCGATCACCCAAATGCCCTGCCGCGCCGCATATTGGATGCCCGCGTACCCGGTGCTTCCCGCCGCCCCAAAAATTATGTCGGCTCCCTGGTCGATAAAATCCTGTGCGGTTTCAGTTCCCAGTTCCCCATCATCGAACGAACCCGTATACACGATCAGCACATCCACATCCGGGTTTACATACTGTGCGCCGTTCCGAAAACCCTCCGCCAGCCGGATCACAGGCGGAATTTCCATCCCCCCGATCACCGCTACGGTATTGCTCTTGGTCATTTTCCCGGCCAGCGCGCCGACCATAAACGCGGCTTCATCTTCGGCAAATTGCAATCCGATCAGGTTATCCGGCAGTTCTTCCACATCCGAATACGCCTGGTCCACCCCGATAAAATACACGTCTGGATTCTGGAGCGCATAGTCCAGCGTTACCGCTTCCATCTGGTAGCCCACCGTAACAATAATATTTCGCTCTTCACCGAGCATGGTGTCCAGTTGGGCGGTATAATCAAACTCATCCCGCGAGTTCGAATACGCATAATCCAGCCCAAATTCTTCTGCTGCGCGTTGTGCGCCTTTGTGAGCGCTTTCGCTGAATCCGCCATCCGAAATCGTCCCGCCGACGTTCGTCACCAGCCCGATTCGCCAGGGACTGCTTTCTTCTGTCGCCTGCGGAAAAGCGCGACCACTTGGAACTGCCACCAAAATAACAATCAATAATACGCCTATGCCACAAACCGTTCTCATGCTTCTCCCCCTACTGCCAATGAACGCAGCGTTACGACAGTGAGATCATCCTGCAATTCGTTTGGACCAACATGTTCACGCACTGCCGCCACAATACGATCCAGCAGTGCCTGTGCATCTATTTCAATGGGACATGCGTTCAGCAGCGCTTCCAGCCGGTCAAACCCATAAAATTCTCCGGCTGCATTTTGTGCCTCGACCACGCCATCACTCAGCATCACCACCAGCGCGCCCGGTGCCAGCGTAATGATTTTAGAACCATATTCCATCCGGTTCGCCACCCCTAACGGATACCCGCCCACCGGCAGTAACATCCACTCACCGCCGCCGTTGCGCCAGTAGGGTTGTACCATGCCGCCGTTAGCAACCTCAAGATGGCGTGTTGGCGGATCAAACATCCCGACTAACAAAGCGCTGTTGACATGTGTAGCCTTCATCCGCTCCAATAACCGCAAATTAAGCACATCCAGCAGCGCCGACGGACGTGCATTGCGCGCCACTTCATCACGCAGCGCGGTCGTAATAACCGCCATCAGCATCGCTGCCGGAATGCCCTTACCGCTCACATCCCCAACCGCAATGCCAAGCTGTCCGTTCGGCATCGGCAAATATTGGAAATAATCGCCGCTCACCTGTCGCGCAGGCAGCGATACCGCCGCAACTTCAAGTTGAGGCAGCACCGGTGCCGTCGAAGGCAACAAACTATTCTGAATATCGCGCGCAATGTGCAGTTCCTGTTCGAACTGCTTGACCTCGATCTCATGCAGCCGCGCATTTTGCAGCGCCACGCTGGATTGATCGGCAAATGCCTCGGCTAATTCCGTTTCTTCCACCGTAAACCGATCAACCACATAACTATTCAGATTCAAGACCCCCACCGTCTGTTCACGCACCCGCAGCGGGATGCCCATCCACGAACGGACTGGAATAGTTCCAATCTTCCACCGCTCATCAAGCTGCGTATCATGAATAACGAGCGGACGCCCCGTTTGAATCACCTGATACGCCGCCAACCCTTCATCCACCTCAAACTCCCCAATTCGGTGCGGCTCGGCATCCGGGCCGCGATGCGCCACCATCACCAGCTTGGAGCGATCAAGCAAAAAAATCGCGGCGCTGTCATACGGAACTATTTTGGAAAGTTCGGCCAGAATCCGGCGCAGCACATCTTCCAAATCTAACGTCGAGTTGATCGCGCGCGACATTTCGAGCAGTGTGCGGGCGGTTTGGCGGCGCTGCACTTCTTCCTGACGCCGTTTACCCTCGCGACTAATCCGCCGCACCAGAACGGTTGCCAAAAGGGCCAGCATCACCACCGCGCCCGTCGATAAGCCAAAAATTGTTTTAAGCTCCGCTTGCGCCTCTCGCTGCTCCGCCAGCGCGATTTTTTGATCAGTGCGTGCCTGCTTCTGATCGGCTAACGCCTGGTTTTGCACCTCCTGCGCGCGATCCAATTCGGCTTGCACCTGCTCTTTTGCGACATCCAGATCATGACTCAATATCAGGACAAATGCCTTGCCTTGGGCGCGAATCGGCGCAATCGTAGCGACACGTGTCACCCCCTCTGCATCATATTCTTCATCACTGGGTTGGGTATAACTCATCAGAACAGCCAACGGAATGGCATCCAGCAGGGACTCAAGCGGAATATTGGCGTTCGCCTCGTACCAGATATTATTCGTATTGTCGATGACCCACAGTTGGGACCGCGAATCCTGGGTCACATCCATAATCCCGGCGAATAACGCTTTCAGGTCCAGTTCGTACACAATAAATTCAGTCCGGCCCACGTTTGAGTAAACCGGCGCGACCAGCAAAAATGTCCCCGCCGGATCTTCCCGCAGTGAGGCTTCAATCAATTCGATTTCGAGCGGTATATCTTCCCCGGTTTTAGTTTGGTTCACCAGGCGCGACGGCAGGTTATAAGGTGCAAGTTCGCCTACTTTCAGGCGATTATTGAGCGCCATCGGCCACGCATAGCGCGGGTTCCCCTGAAAATCGAACCGCACAATGCTGCGAATAACCGGATAATATTCCTGCCCGTGCGCTTCCATCAACGCCCACACCCCCGTCTCATCGGTCAGTTGCGAGCGTTTAATATCCGGTTGCAGCGACAAGCTCATAATATCCGCGTTCAAGCCGCTAAAATAAGTTTCAGTCTGCTGCGACAGCGACGTTGCCAACTGAAGATCACTGGCCCGAAACTCCTCGATCACCGTCTGGCTGATCAAATCAATCGATTGGCTGATAAGCTCCGATGAGCGGCTGATAGAGGATGAAACGCGGTCAATGGACCCCGATACCAATCCAATCGACTCAGTTGCCCGGTTGATCGACTGGGAGGCAAAAAGGGTCACTAGCCCAATCAGTGTGATCAGAATCCCAACGGCAACCGCTGTAAATACATGGGTTGTATGCGTTCTAAACAAGGGAGCCTCAGAAGGAATGCTGTTGAACGACTGCAATTATAACTTATGCCCAGCGCTAAAAAACACCCCGACGGATCGGGGTGCCTCATACGCTAGGATTCAGGAGTAGGCGTCGGGCCTGGCGCTGGAATAATTTTCAAAGAGCGAACCAGCGGTTGGGCCACCACTTCATCGAGCAGCATCAGTTTTTCCTCCATGCCGGGCGTGATCAGAACAACCAGAATCCAATCATTCTCAGCAGCTTGGATCACGTAAGCAATGGTGGGTTCGCTGTAATCACTGTCCGCTAGGCCGCGCGCCGCCGGATAATCCAGCCCGGTAAAGGTGGTGATACTGTCTGCTTCTACACCCATTCCCTTCTCTAAAAATTCTTCCGGGGTCTGCGCATCTTCGTCGAATTCATCCCCGGTCAACCGTGCGACCCCCAATGCCGGAGCGCTGGGATCATTCGACTCGCCATACTCCGCATCAACCGGACTGATATAGAACAGGATTGCCGGAAAATCTACTTCCTCACTGATCACAGGTATCCAACCAACCGGTGCATCAAACGACAAGCCCAATTGTTCGCTGGTATACGGTTCTAACTCAATGGTGCTTACATCCAGTGGAGTCGCGGTAGCAGTGGGCGTATAAGTCGGCATCGGCGTCCATGTCGGCAGCAGTGTAGGCCGCGTCGTTGGGGTAAAAGTCGGAGTAATGGTTGGTGGCACAGTTGGCAAAGATACAGTGGACAGTGCTGTCGGTGTAGGGGTAAATGTCGGCAGTGGCGTCGGCGTCGCTTCTACGGCCAGTGCCTCCAACGAACGCACGATGGGCTGCGTAATCACCTCATCCAGGTAGTCGGCGTTATAACCAAACGGTATAACCAGAGCCACCATGACGAGTGAATCATCCGGCAGCAGCAGTACATAAATCATACCGTCGCTGCCATCACTCGTAACGATCCCGCGCGCTGCCGGATACGCCGCTAAATCATAAGCCTCAGCCTCTTCATCTATGTCCATTTGTGTTAACAATTCTTCAGGTGTCGCCACATCGAATCCCAGTGGCTCTAGAATCGCTGCATCAAAGCGAATAACCATCAGGACCGGTGCCACTGGCTCAAGTTCAGCCTGATTCATATCCTCACTGCTGACCGAAAAAACGATATTGGTAATCCCCAGCTCAGGATCATTGATTTCATAGGAAGTCCACTGAAACCAGTCAGCCGGTACGCTGAAACTTAATCCCATCGCTTCATCAGTAAAGAGTTCCAACCGTGTTGAAACAGCTAAGGTCGCGGCAGGCGATGGCGTAACCGTTGGCGCGAGTGTCACGCGGCGCTCATTGATCTCAAGTCCTTGTAACAGGGGGACAAAAACATCATCACGATACGGCTCAAAATCAGTTTCAGGCGAACTCACCGAGACAAGCGCCCATTCCCCCTGCGGCGCGGGGAAGAGATAAAGCGCCCCCTGCACCGGTGGGTTAGCGGTGAAAACCAATGCCGCCTCTTCAATATCCGATTGTGCGATCACGCCATTCACATAAACGCTGAGCGCAATCGCCGCGCGGTTGAGTGAGGTTTCGTCGGCAGGAATCCCCCACTGTTCCTCAAAATAGGTCTTATCGCCCCGGTAAATATACACCGATGCGGCATCATCCGTGAGCCACAGCCTATTTTCACTAAGACGGCGCGGCGTGCTCCATCCGCTCGGAACCTCAAACGCAATACCAAATGCCGCATCGTCAAAATAGGTAATGGGTGTACTCAGTATCGCTGCGGTAGCGGTCGCATTCAGCACCGCCTGAGTCGCAGTCGGCCCCCAATAACTCGTCGGAGACAATGGGATCAAGGTAGCGGTTGGCGATTGTGTCGGCATAACTGGTGTGGCGGTGTACGTCGGAAATGCAGTATAAAGCGCGCTGGCAGTTTGAGTCGCATCGCCGACCAACCGCGTCGCCGTGAGTTGGGGAGCCTCCATGGTCGGCGTAGGGGATACAGGGTTAAATGCTGCGGCAGTCTGGGTAGCATCAGCAACGATCCTAGTCGCTGTCGCCTGCGGCCATGTGAGCGTCGGAGTCGCGTTGCTCGCCGTCAGCGGCAAAATTTCCAGCGAATCAACCAACGGGTTCAGGATCGTCCGCTCAAATGTCTCGTACTGCTCAGTTGCCGCGAACCCAATAATGATGATCCATTCGCCCTCATGCTCAATCAGATAATAATGGGACATAAAAGCGATTTCTGGATCCTCATAAACGACTTCCCAGGCTGGATCCTCAAACCGATCAGTGGGTTCTACGACGCCCAGCGAACCAATAAGTTCCTGTAGGGCTTCTTCAGGATCGGTGGATGTGAAAAACTCTTCATGAATGAGTGTTTGCGGGGTGCCCCTTACAAAGATGATAAAGTCTTCAAAATTCTCCGCAGATCCAAGAAAAACGTATTCACTGTCCAATAAATACGGTTCATCCCAATCAGCCGGATACACAAACCCCAATCCTAATCTATCAATTTGCATATATTGAGAAGAAATCGCTGGCGTCTGAGTCAAAGGTGGATAAGTTAATTGTCCAACCGCCGTCGCCGTAGCGAACAGGTCCGGTGTCGGGCCGGTTGGCGATGGCGGCATAACAATCATAGGAGTCGGTGCCGCGCCTATAAGCGTCGGATACGGGGTGTAAGTCGGGTACGGTGTATAGGTTGGATACGGAGTCTGGGTAGCCAACAGTGCCCATGCCGTCTCTGTGGCATACCGCTGTGCATTTCCGGTAGCAGTATTAAAAGGTGTAATTGTGCTAGTCGGTTGAGCGGTCAGTGTAGCAGCAACTGCCTGCTCAATTTGAGCAGAAATAGTGTCCTGTGTTCCGGCTTGAGCGGTTGCATCGGCTGCCGTTGCGGTCTGGACCGCCGCTCGCTGGGTAGCCGTCAAAGCCTCATCAATAGCTGCTGTCTGAGTCACATAGACATGAACCGTTGCCGTCCAGTTTGGCGTTGCCGAGCCAGTCGAGGTTGCAGTAGGTGTAGCAGAAGGTGTAAACGTCTTAGAGGGTGTGATCGTCAAACTCGGCGTCACGCTTGGCATAGTTGTCAGTGTGGGGTACGGTGTATAAGTCGGCCATTCAGCCAGTGTTGCTATCACCGCAGCAGCAACCTGTGTCCTCTGTGCCTCAACCGTCTGCGTAAGATTAGCAGTAGCCGTCGGGGTAGCCGTGTTGGTAGGCGAAGGTGTTGAACTCGCCGTTACCGTCGCGGTTGCGGTTGATGTCGGTGTCGGAGTAAAAGAAGGTGTTAAACTCGCCGTTGCCATCGGCGTTTGTGTTGGCGTGTGTGTCGGTAATGTAGGCGGTGTATCGCTTGGCAGGATCGGCGTAGTTGATGGAACCTCAGCGACCGTCCGAGTCGGTGGGATGGGTGTTTCCGTAGGTTGCTGGACAATCGAAGTTGCCATACTAGTTGCAGTCGGCTCCTTTGTGCTGACTTTTCCCTGACAGGCCGCACTACCCACAAACAAGCCGAGTAACAGCAGAACAAAGCCCCATCGCGCCATATCCTACCTCCTTAGCCGTACAATCCCCCTAGCACAGTATACACGCAAACCGTCAAATTTTGGAAAGCAAGTTAAAGTTAATGTGACAATCCGCCTTCCCGGATTTAAGCTGAATCCGGGACCAAAGTAACCTGAAATATCCCACACCAGATCCCAAAGTAGGTTACTTTTTTCCCAAAGCAGGCTAAAGAAGTAACCTGCTTTAACGGAATTCTGACCTGGTGCCGGGGTTAGATCGCTGTGCCCACGCGTCTGAAACAGACGCGTCTGTTACCGTGCATACTATAAAAAAAGACCCGTA
>DATAMF010000063.1:0-3090 GCA_036260665.1 Aggregatilineaceae bacterium
TGAATCGAGCGGCATGATCTCCTGGCTGACCTGTGTCTGCGCATCCCACCGCATCAAGCTAAGGTCCGCCCCAAACTCCGAATCATTGTGCCCCGGCAGCACATACAGCAGCGTTTGCCGGTCCGGCGACAGGGTGAAAGCTGCTGCTTCCGAATCAAACCCTTCTGCGATTTTCACCGGTTCGTCTGCCAGGTAATACAGGGCATTCCCCTTCACCACCATCAACGTGCCATTTAACCCATCTGTATCCGCCAGCGCGGTAGCCGTCGGTTGAGCGTTCTCCGTGCGGCTGTTCGCCGTAGTTAAATTCACGCCCTTTTCTTCTTCTTTCCCGCACGCCGCCAGCACCAATACAGCCACGCTAAGCCATTTCCATGCCTTCATGCCAACTCCCACCAGAAATGATTGAATCCAGGTCGTCGATTGTAGCCGCTGGCGGCCATTTTCGGCAATCAGCTTTTCATAGTCTATACTTTGAGCGTACTCAGAAAATGGTGTTTGAGCGTACTCAGAAAAAGGTTCTTCTGATGACTGAATCGCTAACTCGTTATGCGTGGCTCTCCATTGCTGCCGCCATACTGACCATTACGTTAAAAACCGGCGCGTATTTCCTCACCGGATCAGTCGGTCTGCTGTCCGATGCCCTGGAGTCGTCGGTCAACCTGATCGCGGCGATTGCAGCGGTGATCGCCCTCTATATCGCGAGTCGCCCCGCCGACGAGGAACACCAGTACGGCCACACCAAAGCTGAGTATTTTTCCAGCGGCTTTGAAGGTGCCATGATCCTGGTTGCCGCCGTCAACATCATCGCTACCAGTATCCATCGGCTCTTCAATCTGAAAGACATCGAGCAGGCAGGCATCGGCGTCTTTATTTCCCTCGCCGCCTCAGCCGTTAATTTCTTTGTCGCGCGGATTCTGCTCCGCGCCGGGCAGCGCTACAATTCCATCACCCTCGAAGCCGATTCGCGCCACCTGATGACCGATGTCTGGACCTCCATCGGCGTCGTGGTCGCCGTCGGCGCGGTGGCCCTGACCGGCTGGCAGTGGCTCGACCCGGTGATCGCGCTCGTCGTCGCCGCCAATATCATCTGGGCCGGTCTGCATCTCATGCGCCGTTCCGCCGCTGGCCTGATGGATACCGCCCTGCCTGAAGCGGAAGCTCAAAAAGTCACGACCATTTTGGATCAGTTTAAGCCGGAAGGCATCGAGTGGCACGCCCTGCGTACCCGTTCCGCCGGAGCGCGCCGTTTTGTATTCGTCCACCTGCTCGTCCCCGGCACCTGGACCATTCAGCAGGGCCACGATCTGGCTGAGCGTGTCGAACAGCATATTCGTGCAGCACTCTCTCCGGTCACGGTTTCTACCCACGTCGAGCCGTTAGACGATCCGGCCTCCTGGCAGGACACGTCTCTGGATCGAAAGATTGAATAGGCGGACTATCGTATGCCCCAAGTCACTGCAACGTTACCCAAACGCAAACGCATCGCCCTGATCGCCCATGATGACCGCAAGCACGATCTCCTGGAATGGGCGCGTTTCAATCGGTACGAATTAGCCAACCATATCCTGTTCGGCACCGGGACTACGGGCACGCTGCTTAAGCGTGAACTGGATCTCGATGTTACCCCCTTTATGAGTGGGCCGTTGGGCGGCGATCAGCAGATCGGCGCGAAGATTGCCCAGGGTGAAATAGACGTGCTGATCTTCTTCTGGGATCCGCTCGAATCCCACCCCCACGATCCCGATGTGCGTGCCCTGCTTCGGGTCGCCGTGCTCCAGAATATTCCCATCGCCAACAATCGCGCCTCGGCGGATTTTATCTTTTCCTCCCCGCTGATGGACCAGCCCTATGAGCGTTATGTTTACGATTACGCCGCCCGCCTCCAGCGTAAGCGCCGTATGGAAGGGCTGGACGATTTGGCATGACGGAGCCAGAATACCTCTCCCGCGAGGAGTTAGCCGAAGTCCTCGACATCGTGCTGACGGCTGGACAGGCCATGTTACAGTCCGGCGCGGTAAGTTTTCGCACCGAAAAAACGATGGCCCAGATCGGCTTAGGCATGGGAGCGGATCGTTTAGAATTGTATGTGACCCCCACCGGCATCATTGCCACCGCCTTTAGCGGCTCCGAGCAGCGTACACGGGTCGGGCGTGTCGGCATGTTGGGCGTCAACATGGCCCAGATCGTCGCCTTCTACAAACTCGCCCGTTATATGGCGATGGTCGGCGGCGGTTTGTCCGCCACGCGTCACCGGGTCGCCCTCATCAAGTCCACCCCGCGCGAACTCCCGACGTGGTTTATGGTGCTCGCGGTTGGATTGGCCTGTGGTGCGTTTTCCCAGATGTTGGGCGGCGGTGTAGCCGAGTTTATCGCCTCGATGGGTGGCGCAATGATCGCCCAACTGCTGCGCCTGCGGCTGATCCGGGCTGGCGTCACCCCCTTTGCGATCACCGTCTTTTGTGGTGTTGTCGCCTCGCTGCTGGCCTATGGAATCAGCCAGGGGATTCACGCCAGCCGTACCGACCTCGCCATGATCGGCTCCGTGCTCCTGCTGGTACCCGGTGTGCCGCTGGTCAATTCGGTGATCGACCTCTCCAATAATGATCTGGTATCCGCCGTTTCGCGCGGCACCTTAGCCTTGATGCTGGTCCTCAGCATCGGCATCGGCATCATGCTCACCTTGTGGATTACAGGACTGAATATCGTACCATGAGCCATCTTGAATTATTGGAACAGGGATTGTGGGGCTTTATCGCTACCGCCGGATTTGGCGTGTTGTTCAATGTGCCCACCGCCATGCTGCCCGTCAGCGGCTTCACCGGCGCGATGGGCCACATGTGGCGGCGTGCCCTGCTCGCCAACGGCGTCCACCCCGTCGTGGCGACCTTCGTCGGCGCGTTTATCGTCGGCATGCTCGGTTATTCCCAGGCCCGTTTTTTCCACATGCCGCGCCTGATCTTCACTGTGACCGGCATCATCTCAATGGTTCCTGGCGTCACCGCCTTTGAAACCGTTGTCTACTTTCTGCGCAACGATTTTCAGGCGGGCATCGAAAACGGGCCTGGGAATAACCGAGCATGCCGACGA
>DATAMF010000073.1:0-5721 GCA_036260665.1 Aggregatilineaceae bacterium
TAGCGCTGTCGGTTTTCGGGAGCCTGTTTGGGAGCCTGTTCGGGCTGGGGATCATTGGCCTGATCAGTACGGTGCTCTGGATTTATCTCATTGTGCTGACGTGGCGGACGTGGAAGGGCAAAATCGGACACTATTACGTGGCCTTCACACCGCGCCGCGTCTTCATCCTGCCCGTAGACCCCGACGGCAGGCCGCATCGCAGCGACGTCGATACCGCGCTGTGGGACACGATCACCCGCTTTTCGATGTCCGAAGAATACCTCTGGCTGGAAGCTGCCGGAGTCGAATCAGTGTATTTCCTCGGCTGGATTCCGCAGCGGGCAATGGGTGGGTTGGGCCGCCAGCGGAAATGGCTGCGGGCGAGCAAGATAGCGCAGGTGGTCCGCGAAAAGGGCTACCGGATCAAACGCTGACAGGCAGGCCAAACTGGGCCATTCATGAATGGCCCCTACGAATTTCATCTCTATACCCCTCTTCAAACATGATTGGAGAGGGGTATTTGGTATACTTATAGCTCTGGCACGATTTGATACTTGATAGGAATATTTCGATGAAATCTAAACAAGGCGAAAAAATCTTTTATGCTGTTGTGGGGATTGCGTGCGCGTTTTGCCTGTTGTTATATGGGCTGCAAGCGTGCGTGTTAAAGGGGGAAGAAAATGATGTCAAAGAAAAATATGGGGAACGAGTCGCGGAACTGTGCAGCGACATCAAAGACGACTCGCCCAGCCTGACCGATCTGCCGCGCGGCGACACACCGAATAAGATTGTGATGCTGGAAACGGGCACGAAAGTGCGCTATGTGTGGAAGGATGCGCTGCCGGAAGGCTGGACGGCAGCCGGCGAAAAAGATGTGGATCTTGTGGCCTGCATGAAATCGGTGGAAAAGGTTACAACGGTATGTAAAGACAGCGAATCGGGGGTTCTGACCTCTACTTCTGGCGCAAAGACCAAGGTGTTGGAGATTGTGCTGTTGAATGCGAAGACCGGAGCCAGAATCAAGAATCTAGGATTGGGACAGCCGTTGGTCGCCGGGGATGATCTGTGGGCATGCAGTGATCCTGTCGCTGGAGCGATTAAGAAGGCGACAGTCGAGAACTTCCAGAACCTGCTGGAACCGTATGTGATGGGGACGGCGGAATGGTAAGCAAAATACGAAAACCAACACGGGCGTCTCAGCGGATTCTGCTGGGATTTGCGGTGTTTCTGATTCTGATAGCCGTGATGGTGGTGGTCATGCAGATCATCGTCACGTTCAACCGACGAACGACCAGCGATTTTGGGGACAAAATTGGAAATTTGTGTAACCCAGTGGACAGCGGCACACCCATTAACACGAACTATCCGGGTTATGGGCCGTTCCCGCTGAAAACTCTGGTGATCGATATGGATACAATTCTGCGCTCGTCATGGCAGGATAAACTCCCCGCCGAGTGGAAGGCAACCAGTTCGAAGGATGTTGGGCTGGTCATGTGTGTCGAATCGGTCAAATTTACGGATTTCTCGTGTTACACGGGGAACGATGGGGAACCGTATCGTTCACTGGATCGGCTGGAATTTTCCGGCTGGAAAGTCGTGATGATCAATCCCGAAAGCGGCAAACGCATTATCAATATGTTGTTTTCCGATGGCGATACCTATTACCCGTGCTCCGGGGGCGGGGCAGTTGAGGGCTACCAGTATATGGGTTTCAGCAGCAAGTTTCGGGACAAAGTTGAACCTTATATTCGAGGGAAATTTTGAACAGACAAAACGCAATTGGCGTACTGGATTCAGGTGTAGGGGGCTTATCGGTGCTGCGCGAGATGATCGCCCAGCTTCCGCACGAAGATATTTTATATGTGGCGGATCAGGCCAACGTGCCGTATGGTCCGCGCACAATTGAGCAGGTGCGCGAGTTCGTGGTCGGGATCACGCGGTTTCTGATGGCGCAGGATGTCAAGCTGATCGTGGTGGCGTGCAACGCGGCGAGCGCGGCGGCACTGTATACCGTGCGCGATCTGTTCCCGGCGATGTCCATTGTGGGCATGGAACCCGCTGTCAAACCCGCCGCCGAACAGTCCCAAACCGGGGTGATCGGCGTGCTGGCGACGCAGGCCACGTTTCAGGGCGAACTGTATGCCAGCGTGGTCGGGCGGTTCGCGCACGGGATGCAGGTCGAAAAACGGGCGTGTCCCGAATGGGTGCTGCTGGCCGAAGCCGGCGATACCAACAGTCCCGCCGCGTATGACTCGGTGCGACGGTGTATTACGCCGCTGGTCGAAGCGGGCGCGGATCAACTGGTGTTGGGCTGCACGCATTTCCCCTTTCTGAAGGCTACGATTCAGGACGTGGCCGGGCCGGGCGTGACGATTGTTGATCCGAGCGCGGCAGTCGCGCGGCAGGTTGGGCGCGTGCTGGATGACCACGATCTCCGGCAGCCTGACGATCATACCGGGCACGTGATCTACACCTCATCGGGCGAAACAGGCGCATTCCAGCGGGTGTTGGGGGCACTGGTCGGCGCGCAGATCGCGGATGCGGCGGACGTGCGCGGCGTGCGGTGGGAGAATGGGCAGTTGGATTGGGCGAAATAAGCACACGAAAGCGAGCGAATATGTTTCCACGTTTGTTTACCGGGGAACGGCTCCGGTTAGCGGCTCCCCGTCCCGAAGATGCGGAGATTCTGGCGGTTTGGTCGCAGGATGCGGATTATATGCGGATGCTGGATGATGATCCGATTGCGCCGCAGTCGCCCGCCGATGTCAACATGGGGAGTACGCTGGAGGCCAACAGCGCGTATTTTCATATCCGCACCCTGGACACCGATCAACTGATCGGGTTTGTGGCGCTGTTTAACATCAAGTGGCGCAACCAGACCGCCGAAATGGCGATTGGGATCGGGGATGCCTCGCAGCGCGGCAAGGGCTACGGGCGCGAGGCGCTGCATCTGCTGCTGGGGTTTGTGTTCCACGAGTTGGGGCTGTACCGGGTCGGGCTGACGGTGATGGACTATAATACCGAGGCAATCCGGGCCTATGAGCGCGTTGGTTTTGTGCGCGAGGGGGTCGAGCGGGGCGCGGTTTGGCGGGCCGGGGCGCGGCATGATCTGGTGTGTTATGGGATTTTGCGTGATGAATGGTTGGGACGCGCTAGCAGCGAAGATAGAGCATGATGAGGTGTGTCAGAATCATTGGGATCGTGATTGGCGTGATCGTCATAACGAGTCAGGTGCCGTTCACAGCGGCTCAGCAGGATGAGGCCGACCTCCCGAAGAACATCGCGTTATCCCCGAACGGCGAGATGATAGCCGTCGCCTATGGCAGCGGAAAAGTCGAAATCTGGGATCGAGCGACACAGACGCTGCTGCATACTCTCACGGCACATACAGACACGGCTTTTCCGATTGCCTGGAATGAGGACAGCACGAGCTTGTTGACAGGCAGCGCGGATGCAACAATTCGGCAGTGGGATGTGGCGACATGGGCCAATACCATGACGATTGAGCTGTCGCAGTATCAGGATGTTCTGGATACGGATTGGAATGGGGACCACAGTCAGATTATAGCCGCCGTGACAACAGGTGGGGTGATCTGTTTTGATGCCACCACCGGAGCAGAACTCTCCTCGGCATCGGTAGGCGGTTATGTACTGGAAATGGTGTGGAGTCCAGATGAGCAATATATCGCCTTCCCGACCAACGGCGGATTCATTCAGATTGCCGACAGCCAAACACTGGAGCATGTCACAGAGCTAGGAGACCAAAGTCTGCATGGGGAGCAGTATTCGTATGCACGTCACATGTTGTGGGCCGTCTGGTCTCCGGATGGCTCCATGGTGGGCGGCGCTACCCGGTTGGGACTGGCCCAGGTCTGGCGGGTCAGTGATAATGCGCCAATTCTGGCCCCCACCGAGATTACCGATTTGTGGCTGGGGATTGGGATTGATATGCTGCCGCGTGCGATTGTATTCAGTCCTGATGGACAGTATTTCCAGGCGGTGAGCGCGGACGGCACCCTGGCGGTGTGGAATCTGAGCACGGGGGAGCGCGTACAGTCGGTCAGCATTTCGGACGAGTACATCTATGCGGCGTCGTTCAGCACGGATGGCCGCCAACTGATTTACACGGTTGGCGACGGGATAGCGCCGCTGGAGGTGGATCTGCCCGCCATCCCGTTGTCCCATACCAAGCCGTGTTGTGAATAGATTCGGCCTGGTTGCCAACTGAATTGGAAGAGGGGAGAAGCATGAGCCACGATGAATTGAGACGCGCTAGCATTGAGGATGGAGCATGATGAGGTGTGTCAGAATCATTGGGATCGTGATTGGAGTGATCGTCATCGCGAGTCAGGTGCCGTTCACAGCGGCGCGGCAGGATGAGGGCGACCTCCCGGAGAACGTCGTGTTATCACCGAACGGCGAGATGATAGCCGTCGCCTATGGGGGCAGCGGAAAAGTCGAAATCTGGGATCGGGCGACGCAGACGCTGCTGCATACCCTCACAGCACATACGGCCACCGCGTTTCCGATTGCATGGAATGAGGACAGCACAAGCTTGTTAACGGGCAGCGCGGACGGCACAATCCGGCAGTGGGATGTGGCGACGTGGGCCAACACCATGACGATTGAGCTATCGCAGTTTCAGGGCGTTATGGATGTGGATTGGAGCACGGATCACAGCCAGCTTATTGCAGCCATAACAATAGGAGGGGTGATCTGTTTTGATGCCACCACCGGAGCAGAACTCTACTCGGCATCGGTAGGCGGCTACGTACTGGACATGGTGTGGAGTCCTGATAAGCAGTATGTCGCCTTCCCAACCAGTGGCGGATTCATCCAGATTGCCGACAGCCGAACGCTGGAGCATATCACGGAGCTAGAAGACCAAAGTCAGCGGGAAAAAAGTGGAGAGATGCCGATCTCTAGTGGCCTCGATATGTTGTGGGCCGTCTGGTCCCCGGATGGCTCCATGGTGGGCGGTGCGGATCGAGATGGGATGGTCCAGGTCTGGCGGGTCAGTGATAATGCGCCGGTTCTGGCTCCAACGGACATTACCGACTCGTGGATTGGACCGGATATGCTGCCCCGTGCGATTGCGTTCAATCCCGATGGACAGTATTTCCAGGCGGTCAGCGCGGACGGCACCCTGGCGGTGTGGAATCTGAACACCGGGGAGCGCGTACAGTCGGTCAGCATTTCGGACGAGTACATCTATGCAGCGTCGTTCAGCACGGATGGCCGCCAACTGATTTACACGGTTGGGGACGGGATAGCGCCGCTGGTGGTGGATCTGCCCGCCATCCCGTTGTCTCATACCAAGCCGTGTTGTGAATAGGGGATGAAGGTGAAAGGGTAGGGGCGATTCCCGAATCGCCCCTGGTTAAGGAGAACGTGTTTTGTCCGGTGTAATCGCGTGTCTGGCGCTGCCGGTGGCGCTGGGAGCGGTGCTGTTCGTGTGGGCGCGCAACCGCTGGGGGCCGCGTGGACAGGCGGGTTGTCTGCTGCTGTTCATCGTGGGGCTGTATCTGGGCATGTGCGGCTTTACGTATGGCAGCGTGGTCAGCATCGGGCAGACCTGCGAGGCCGACGCCAGCTATTACCAGGAGTGGGGCCTGCGCGAGTCGGCCTTGGGGCCGCTGATGTTTCTCTCTGGAAAGAAGCTGCCTGAACCGCCGTGCGCGTTAGGCTAAACCGGGGCAGGGTGCCAATTCTGCCCCAGGTTGCCCGCGTTATGGCGCGGGG
>DATAMF010000076.1:0-7485 GCA_036260665.1 Aggregatilineaceae bacterium
CAGGCGCTCATGCTGGCGTTGATCGCTGAGGCAGGCGGGGCGCACGTGAAATATGTTACTGACCGTGTGCTCCAGGTCAGTGAACCCGTGGAGCGTCTGAAACGGTTCTATGAGGCCGGCTTCCGTTTCGTGGAGGAGAACCCTGATCGGGCGCGTTTCCTGCTCACCACACTTTACAGTCCTGGCAAAGAACTGCAGGAGGCGATGTATCACGCCTACCGGCCCATGTTTCGCCTGGTAGGCCAGGAGATTATCGCTGAAGGGATGGCGCAGGGGCAGTTCCGCGCTGTTGATCCTTCTGCCACGGCGAACATGCTGATGACGCTCTACCTGGGAACTGGATCGCACGTGGATGAGCAGGGCAAAGTGTATATGGACCCGCAGCAGGTGGCAGATTTCGCGCTGAATGCGTTGAAAAACGTGTAAGAACAGGGATGGCTGGGAGGGTAAGATGAAGATTCTGGTATTGTTAGGCAGTTACCGACGCAATGGGAATACCGACCAACTGACCGGGTTGATAAAGGAACACTTGCAGCAGGAGGCTGAGCAGCGCAACATCCCGCTGGAAATTGAAACCATCTACCTGGGCCAGCAGAATTTGCAGTTCTGCCGCGGCTGCCGGATCTGTTACGACCGGGGTGAGGAACACTGCCCGCTGAAGGATGATTTGCTGGCGATAAAAGCAAAAATGCTGGCTGCGGATGGGGTTTTAATGGCCAGCCCAGTTTATGTGGATGATGTCAGCGGGATTACCAAGAGCTTTATTGACCGGCTGTGCCATGTCTGCCACCGTCCGCAGTTTGCTGGGAAGACGGCTTACGTAATCGCCACCACCGGCAGCTCACGCACCGGCAAGACGCTGGACACAATGAAAATGGCGCTGCGCGTTTGGGGGTTTAATATTGCCGGCCAATCCGGGTATAAAATGGGCGCGCTGATGAAGCGCGAGGATACCCGCGCTCAGTTGGATGCCCGCGCGGCGCGGGATGCCCACCAGTTGTTCCAATCCATTGTTCAGAAGCGCTACAACAGCCCATCTTTCTATTCGCTGATGATGTTCAAGATCCAGCAGTCGTCCTGGCAGACCAAAGGTGAACCGGGGACCGTGGATTACCAGTATTGGCAGGAACAGGGCTGGTTTGATCCCAGGCACACCTTTTATTTTCCCCACCAGGCCAATGCGTTCAAAGTTGCCCTGGCGCGCCTGACCGGCACCGTGATTGGTAAGTTTATGGCCTGAGCCGGATCAACGGATCCGGTCTTCAAGCCCACGCGGTCACGCTTTAGTCAACCGCCCTGATCAAGGGGTAATAAATTCTTTCACCAGCCGCTGGTTATCGCCTTCAGCGATAAACGCGCTCACTTTTACGAAGCGCTCGATCCCCGATCCGAGCAGCTTGCGCCGCAGCAGTTCGTCCACCTGGAAGATGCCGGCAATATCGTTCATCCAGATATTGATCTGGATCGGGCGATCCTCGCCATCCAGGATTTCCACCCGATCAATCGCGGCGGCTGAAACAGCATGAATGTCAATCTTGCCGGCCTGGTAGGGGATGCGCGAGCGGCCTTCGCTCATATCCAGTGCATCCGCCACCCGCACAATGCCTGCTTCAACGGTATAAGGCACGCCGCCGCTGCGGTGCGCAATGATCGCGTGCAGGGTCTCAGAAATGACGATTGTCCGCTCTTCCACAGGTAAGAAGTCGAGGATACGGTGCAGGATGCCGTTAGTCAGGATGAGACTGAACTCTTCGTGCCCCTCCCGGCTGATCGACATGCCCAGGTCATGGAAGAGGCTGGCGAGCAAAATCACCAGCTCGGCATCCTCATAGGCCAGATCGTAGTTTTGAGTGATGGACATCACGACCTGGTTTTTGGCCAGGATTCGGGCGAGCCGGAGCGCGATGTTAGCCACAATCTGGAAGTGAACGGCGCCATGATCGGTCATACCGAGCCGGTCGATGGCGTTAACGTTGATTACGCGCCACAGGGTTTTGATCTCAACATCTTCATTGATCAGTTCCAGGGCTTTCTCGATCAGGCTGTTTCTGCGGGCCGGAACGCGGATATCAATCTGCGCGTATTTTCTTGTTTCCATATCAGTAAATCTCCTCACATTATTTTCTATATTCATTATCTCACGCTCAGCCGCTTCCTGTTCAAATGTTGGAGAACGTTAACTAAACGAGGCGTGGTCATAAATCATTAAGCGGCCTTGAGGCAAGCTTTGAGGCCCAGATTGAGATCGAGACCCGCCTCAAAACGATACCAGAGGGCTAACTGGTACACCAGAATGGCCCCGAGTGCAAAGCGGCGCGTGTTGACCAGTCCTTTTGTGGGGACTTGGCCATGCGCATCGAAAATATCTTTGAAATGCTCATTAAAATTCTCAATCGCGATGGAACGGAGCTTGTGGAACACGCGGCGAACCTCCACCCCCGCATCGGTATGCGGATACTTGCCATAGTGACTGGTCACCAGAATGCGATTGGACAGCTGACAGGCGACTTCCACCGGATCAGCATGGTAGTGACGGTCGCCTAACAGAAAGCGAACCGCCTCCGGCAGTTCCCAGATGAGGGCGGGCGCGGGATCCTGGTCAGCCACATTGGCCGGGGTCAGATCGGCAGCCAGTGGGATCCAGACCGCAGCAGCCACCGAGACGACATGAAGTTTCCAGCCGTAGACCCAGCCATGCCAGCCCGATTTCGTCCAATGGGCTTGGGTGTCAATCGAGGAATGGGGGACTTCGCCTTTTTCCCGGTCTTTCTGATGCCACACCCCGCCATTGGCCCGCAACACGGTGCTATCGATGGCGGCTGCCCGTCCGAAATGCGCCCACGGCTGGATCAGGGCCACCAGGTAACGCCCCAAACAGCCAATCTGCGCGGGTAAGCGATCCGGCAAAGCTTTCAAGCGTCGCTCCCAGGTGCGTCGGGTGGGATACTGCCCGTTTTCCGTCAGCAGTTGGCGCAATTGCGCCATCTCCGCCGTCGGTTGGGCCAGGACACTCAACAGTTCATGGACTTTATGCAGGTGTCGCACGATCATGATCACCAGCGCTTTCAAAAATAGCCGGTCACTATATTGTTTCGGGTGGCCCCGTTTCCGCTGCTGTTTCTCAGGCGGTTCGGGTATCCGGTCAACCCGTTTGACCAGGCTGACAAGCAACGAATCTTGCGGCATCATCGAGGTTGCCTCCGCTTATGGATGGATGCACAACCTCTATATTACGGCGGCAGCCGCGTTCAGTTCAACCTGGACGCGGTTTTGATTTGTGACCACCCCTCAACTAAACCATAATAAGGGTCTTTAGGAATTGACGCAGCAAAAACCAGACGGCCCATCATAGCGTAGAAAAGTAGAAAATTAGTTCTTGACATTTGATATAAAATTAGTATACTTTTGTTACTTGCGAAATACAAGCAATCTTCTGGGCTTTTTGATGGAGGGAAGTCGATGTGCCGAAATATCAAAACGTTGTATCACTTTGAACCGCCCGTCACCGAGGATGAGATCCGCGCCGCCGCGCTGCAATACGTACGCAAGGTAAGCGGTTTTGCCCGGCCTTCCAAAGCTAACGAAGCGGCTTTCCAGGCCGCGGTAGAGTCGATTACAGCGGCGACCCAGGCGCTTCTCCAGTCGCTGGAGACCAACGCGCCACCCAAAGACCGCGCCATCGAGGTAGCCAGAGCGCGGGCGCGCGGCGAGCGCCGCTTTGCCCAGGCGATTACAAAAACCGAATAGCAACAGGTTAAAGCCAGCGTTGCGTCTATCGAACCCACATGTTCAGGGGGAAGGAGCCAAATCCATGGAAAATCAGACAGTCAAACCAGCTGATCAGCAGGAACAATTGAGCAATGGCGGGCATTATGCCAGCGTCAACGGCCTGAAGATGTATTATGAAATCCACGGTACGAATCAATCGGCGGATCAACCGCCTTTAGTTCTCCTGCACGGCTCTTTATCCGCTACGGGAACCTCGTTTGGGCAGGTGCTGCCGCTGCTTGAGAAAACGCGCAAGATCATTGCTGTCGAGCAGCAGGCGCACGGGCATACGGCTGATATCGATCGCCCGCTGACGATCGAGCAGATGGGTGAGGATACGGTGGCCCTGCTGCGCCAGCTTGGCATCCGGCAAGCCGACTTCTTCGGTTACAGCCTGGGCACCGGCATTGCACTCTATATTGCCATCCGCCACCCAGCGATGGTGCGCAAGCTGGCGCTTGCCGGCGGCGTCACCTATAACCGGCAGGGCTTTCATCCAGGCATGCTTGAGGGGCTGGATGGACTGAAACCCGAATACCTGGTCGGCTCACCTTTTTATGATGAATATATGCAGATTGCGCCCCGGCCAGAGGATTTTCCCCGATTGATTGAAAAGGTCAAGGCACTGAATAAAACCTTGCACGATTGGTCACCGGATGAAATCCGCTCGATCCAGGCGCCCACGCTGCTCATCATCGGTGACGCGGATATCGTTCAGCCAGAGCATGTGGTGGAGATGTTCCGGCTCCTGGGCGGCGGTGTGGTTGGTGATAATGTAGGTCTCCCCAGCGCGCGGCTGGCGATCCTCCCGGGCACCACGCATGTCACGCTTGTGCAGCGTGCTGACTGGCTGGGTTCGATGCTGAGCGAGTTCTTCGCTTAGCGAATTCTTCGTTTAGCGAAGAATTCGTTTAGTACCTGTCTCAATGAAATCCTTGCTGAGTGAGTTCTTCACTGAGTAAGTTCCTCATGTCGCCATTGCCTCGCCGCGTGAGAAACTCGCGTGGCGAGTTGTTTATTAATAGGAGTGATGCAAGCTGATGAAACTGAATCGTACCCGTATCTTGATGCTGTTGTCTCTGGCTCAGCTTTTAGTGGTGATCGACAGTGTGATTGTCAACCTGGCTCTGCCGGCCATCAAGGCCGACTTGCATTTCGATGATGCTTCACTACAGTGGGTGCTGACCGCTTATATCCTCACGTTTGGCGGCTTTCTCATGATTGGCGGTCGCCTGGCGGATCTATACGGGCGGCGGCGTATCCTGACGCTAGGAATCGCCGGGTTTGCGTTATGTTCTCTGCTGCTGGGGCTTACCCGTTCGGCTGTTCTCTTCATCGTGCTGCGTGCTCTGGAAGGGCTGGCAGCGGCGGTGATGTCACCGGCAGCGTTATCCATATTGTTAACCAGCTACGAAGAAGGCGATGAACGCAACCGGGCATTGAGTGTCTGGAGCGTGGTGATTTCGGGCGGCGCGGCCTTTGGCGTGATCCTGGGCGGCGTTTTGACCCAGTATGCTGGCTGGCGCTGGAATTTCTTTATCAATGTGCCCATTGGATTGTTCGCCATCTTCGGCATTTTGAAATGGGTACCAGCGCATGATCAGGAAGCGCAGGACAGGCACCTGGATCTGCCTGGCGCCATCTGGGTGACCGGCGGGCTGGTCGCGCTGGTGTATGCGCTGACACTGGCCTCTCGTTCGGGTTGGGGCGATTCATCTACCCTGATTTTGCTGCTGGTCAGCCTGGTGCTGTTGGGAATTTTTCTCTTCAACGAGGCGCGCTCAAAACACCCTTTGATGCCACTTTCAATCTTCCGCATCCGCAACGTCAGCGGCGGCAATCTGATGATGCTCCTTCTGGTTGGGGCTTCCATTGGGACGGGGTTCTTTATGTCACTGTATATTCAAAATGTGCTGCGTTACTCACCCTCGATCAGTGGGCTGAGCTTCCTGCCTATCCCTATTATCATCGGCGTGATCTCCACGCGCGCCCCGCGCCTGATTGAGCGCTTTGGCTTCAAACTGCTGCTGGTGATTGGCACGGCTTTCATGGCGCTGGCGGTTTCTCTGATGAGCCTATTGCGGACAGATGCGAACTATCTGACCCAGCTTTTCCCGATCTTTGTTATCCTGGCCGTTGGGGATGGGCTAGCCTTTGTGGCTGGCACCGTTGCCGCCACAACTGGCGTGCGCGATGAAGAAGCTGGCTTAGCCTCGGGCCTGGTTAACACTTCACAGCAGGTGGGCGGCGCGCTTGGGCTGGCCGTGTTAGCCCAGGCAGCGAATGTGGTCATATCCAGCAGCCTGGCTGCCGGGCAGAGCCAGATCCAGGCGAATTGGCAGGGGTATCAACAGGCATTCTTCTACGCGGCGATCATGCTGGTTGTGGCATTGATCGTGACGGTTCTTGTTATCCGCGCACCTCGAACGGCTGCCGCGTCTGAAGGTGGGTGCACAGAATCGCAGGTTTATGGTGTGGATTGCTAATGAAAAAGGAAAAGCATGAGAAAAATTGTTGCAGGACTCTTTATGTCATTGGACGGCGTGGTTGAACTCCCTGAACGCTGGGGGTTTCAGTACTTCAATCAGGAAATAACATCAGCGATTACCGCTGGAATTGCCCAGGCAGATGCGGTGTTGCTAGGGCGGGTCTCCTATGAAAGGTTCGCCGAGATGTGGCCGAGTCAGGGCGATGATGTGCCGATGGCATCTTTCCTTAATCGTTCAACCAAGTTTGTGGTCTCGTCTACCCTCGATACGCTTAAATGGCAGCCAGCCACGCTGATTCGCGGTGACCTGGTCGCTGAGATCACCAAGCTCAAACAACAGCCAGGCAAGAACATCCAGGTGCCCGGCAGCCCTCACCTGGTGCGATGGCTGATGCTGGCGGGTCTGCTGGACGAACTGAGCCTGAGTATTTGCCCGATTGTGGTTGGTTCTGGATTTCACCTCTTTGATGAAGTGACGCGTGAGATACGCTTGAACGTCATCCATGCAACCATCTTGAATAACGGGGTAATTGGTGTAACCTACCAGCCGGGGGAAAGTGGCATGGAGCCGCCAATCAGCTTCCAACGTGCGGCGATGGGGCAGTAAGGTTTAATCTCCTACGGGCGCCTGACAACTGCCTGAACCACGCGTTCCATTTGGGATACAACCAGGTTTCGCCCCAGCGGCTTGAGATACCTCGCCTGGTAGTCAGCGCTGCCCACATCCGCGATCAGCTTGAGATGAAATGGCTTTAAGAAGGGCGGCACATCCGCGGGTTTCAGGCCAAAAACCCAGGGTGCATTCCCTTTGGACACACGATCCATGATTTTATCGGCACCATCGATGCTTGAGCGCCGTTCAATCACGCTTTTGAGCACATAGGTAAAGATCAACAGGCTGCCAGGTGCGGACTGCCCGATAAACGCCAGGGTTTTTAGCACAGCCGCTTCCGATATATACTGTGTCACCCCTTCCCAGATAAATACGGCTGGTTGGGAGGAATCAAAGGCTGAATCCGCAAAGACCGTTTCTAGCGCCTGTGTGTCAAAATCGATTGGCACAAAGCTGACGTTCTTGGGCAGTTGACCAAAATGTTTTTGGATCTGCTTCTTTTTCTCGTTCTGCACGGAGGGGAGATCCACCTCGAACACTTTGACCTGATCCATACCGTTCAGGCGGTACGGGCGCGTATCCAGCCCGGCACCCAGGATAACCATCTGCCGGATGC
>DATAMF010000083.1:0-4775 GCA_036260665.1 Aggregatilineaceae bacterium
GTAGCTATAGTTCTTCGTGACGATCCGCATTTGGGATCGAAACGAACTGCATGCCGCTGAGGTCACTATGGAATGGGGCGATGAGGGTGTTTACGAGGGCCACGAAGGCCCAATCTTAGCGGTGGATTGGAATCCTACGCAGCCGCTGATTGCCAGCAGCGGCGCGGATCACACGGTGCGAATTTGGGATGCCGATACAGGCGAAATGATTCAGATCATCCAAACCCGCAGCGATGTCGGTACGGTCGCCTGGAGTCCAGATGGCGACACGCTGGTTTATAGTTTGGAAGATGGTACGCTAGAACGTCTGGCGTTTCCGCGAAGGTGATTCAGCTTTGCCAAGCATGCCTATTTGAAGACGCGCGACCCGCACGGATCGTGCGTGGTTGTTTTCCCCTTGTTTCAAAGTCCATTTCGCAGTACCTTTGATAGAGGAACGAACCCCTATCCCTCCAGCCCCCTTTCCCCACTTCGTAGAGAAAGGGGGAGCAGGCAAGGCACTAGGGGGAAATTGCAACCTCCTCTCCAGGGGAGAAGCGTAATGGGCGAGTCACTTATCCCAGGATGTGAACTTACATGGGCAATCTGAATCCAAATTTATTGACGAAAGACAGCCAGGCCGTGATGGACGACGCGGTGGATATTATGACCGCGTATGGCAAAACGCTGATGGTGCCCGAAGCAGTGCTGCTGGCGCTGATTCGCAGTAAGGGCACGGCGGCGGCGCGGGTGCTGCAAACTTTCGCGGAAAAACGCGGGGCGGACCTGGATCGACTCGAACGACAGGCCAAACTCGCGGTCCAGTCACGGCGCGATATGAAGGGCGAGCTGATCTATCTGGCGGCGGGGAAAAAATCGACGGAACTGAGCCGCAGCATGATCATCGCGCTGGATGAAGCGCTGAGTGTCGCGCAGGCGCTCAACCTGAACCAGATCGACACCGATCATCTGCTGGGGGTGATGACCGAGCGCGAAGTCGGAACGTCGGGGATGCTGACGCAGTTTGGCATCACCAAAAGCGCGATCCGCGATCTGCTGACCGGATCGTCCGGGAACAGCACGATTATGGCGCGCCGCCCGGATGGGAGCGACGGCAGTATGAATGTGGATGTGGTGGCGCAAGCCAAAGCCGGGTCGCTGCAAGCTGTGTTTTTCCGCGACAAACTGCTGCGCGATCTGATCCAGATGTTGGGGCAGACGGTCAACCGCCATGTGATGCTGATCGGGCCGGACGGGGTCGGCAAGCGAACGCTGGCGTACAGCCTGGGCCTGCTGATCTCGGAGGGCAAGGGGCCGAAGGGCCTCGGTAAGCTGATCCAGATGGATGAGCGGTCGCTGCTCGACCAGCAGCAAAAAGCGCTGGATGAGGCGCTGGCGCGGGCAGCGGGTGGGATTTTGTTCATTCCGCATATTCACCGCTTCTTCGGCGGACAGCTCAAAGCGGAATTTCCGAAAGCCACGCCCTCGCTGCAAAAAGCATTTCTGAGCGACAACCCGGTAATCATTGGGACGACAACCCAGGCGCTGTGGGACGAACGGCTGCGCGGCATCAATGCCATCACGGAGAACGCGCAAACGCTCAGCGTCCCACCGACGGATATTGATGAGACCATCGAGATTCTGAAAGTCCACGCGCCGCATCTTGCCGCCGATTATCAGATCGAGGTGCAGGACGAGTCGCTGAAAGTCGCGGCCAACCTCGCGAAACGCTATTTAGGCGAAACGCCGCTGCCATTGAGCGCGGAACATCTGCTGCACCGGGCCGCGTCGCTGGTGAGTCTGAACGATCAAACCCAGATCACGTTCCGGCACGAGGTCGCGGATTCGGTGCTGGATGCGGAAGATGTGACACTGGCCGCCGCGCAGATGACCGGCATTCCGGTGAGCAAACTGGGGCAGGATGAGCGCACCAAATACGCGAGTATGGTGGAGCACCTGCACACGCGGATCATCGGGCAGGACGAGGCGGTGATCGCGCTGAGTCGAGCGGTCAAAACAGCGCGCGTCGGACTCAAAGACCCGAAGCGCCCAATTGGATCGTTCCTGTTTTTGGGGCCAACGGGTGTTGGGAAGACGGAACTGGCGAAAGCACTGGCGGAATTTATGTTCGGCAGCGAAGACGCGATGTTACAACTGGATATGTCTGAATATATGGACGAAAACACGGTCAGCCGTCTGATCGGTGCGCCGCCGGGATACGTGGGCTACGAGGGCGGCGGGCAGTTGACGGATCGCGTGCGGGAACAGCCGTATATCGTGGTGGTGTTTGACGAAGTGGAAAAGGCGCACCGCCGCGTGCTGGATATTCTGCTGCAAGTGATGGAAGAAGGACGGCTGACGGACGCGCAGGGCAACGTTGCCAATTTCAGCGAAGCCGTGATCATCATGACGAGCAACGTGGGCGCGACGATGCTGGCGACGACGGTGATCGATGACGAGACGCGCGATACCGTGATGGAAGAAGTACGCAGCTCGTTCCGGCCTGAATTCCTCAACCGGATTGACGAGATTGTGATGTTCCACCCGCTGGCTGAGGAACACCTGACGCAGATTCTGGATTTGATGCTGACGAAAGAGGCGAAACTCGCCACCGAACGCGGGCTGAAACTGGAATTTACGACCAAAGCGAAAAAATGGATGCTCGACCAGAACGATCATCCTGAGTGGGGCGCGCGTCCGCTGCGGCGCATTATCCAGCGGAGCGTGCGCGAGTCGCTGGCGGATTATCTGCTGAAGGAGAATCCGCAGGCCGGAACGACGGTCAAAATCGACGCGACGAAAAACGGGCTGACATTCAAGATGGCGAAGGGGTAAGTAATTTACCCCTATCCCCCGGCCCCTTTCCCCACTTCGTAGAGAAAGGGGAGAAAAGCTCGGACCTCACCCCTGCCCCTCTCCAAAATTCTTAGAGAGGGGAAAAGCGGGCACAGCACCCTTACCTGGCATCTGCCGAAATTGGAACAGGTCAGCGGCTGACGCTCATGACGGCGAAGGGATAAAGACTGCTTACCGTCGGGTAACAAAAAGCATTCGGGGTATATGATCGGGGCAACTCATAAACAGAGATTGCCCCGTTCTTTTTCAGGTGAGATGATGCGATACATTTTTTTGTCCGGTGTGATTCTTGTCTGTGGTATTTGCGCCTTTAACCCGCTAAGCGCAGAGAACGTCATCACCGTGAATGATGAATGCTCCCTGGTTGATGCGATTACCGCCGCCAACACCGATACAGCGGTAGGTGGGTGTGCGAAAGGCAGTGGTGCCGACATCATCGAGCTTACACAGGACGTGCTCCTCACAGAAGCAGTGGTCGTTATTGGAGAGGCCGCAGGGCTGCCATCTATCGACAGCACCATCATCGTGCGAGGAAACTATCACACTATAGCCCGCGCCCACGATGCCCCGAACTTTCATTTTTTCTATATCGAGCAAGCAGGCGTTTTGACCCTCCAAAATGTTACACTCACCGGGGGGACTGCCAGTTTCGGAGGGGCGATACGGAACGATGGCGGAACGCTGAGACTTGAACACTGCCAGATTTTAGATAATGTGGCGCGGGATGGCGGCGGAATCATCAACGATGGGACGCTGACCATCATCGACAGTTTGATCGCATTCAACGAAGCCTATCGTGGGGATGGGGGAGGAATTTCAAACAACGGCAGCCTGATAGTCGAAAACAGCATGATCTTAAATAACAGGGCGCGACAGATGACAGGTGGCGGAATCTCAAACTGGGGCGAGGTGTCTATTCTGAACTCGGTCTTTAGAAATAACCTCGCTGCGGTAGGTGGTGGGCTGGCTAACTCCCTGGATGCAACAGCCCGCATCGTCAACAGCACCTTTTCCGACAATACTGCCGAGTGGTATGGCGGGGGAATATCGAGTGATGCGACACTCACCCTCACCAAATGCACGCTATCCGGCAATTCCGCGCAACGGGGCGGCGGACTGGATATATCTGGGCGGGTGTCCCTCAACAAGAGTGTCATCACTCATAACAGGGCTAAAGTGTTGCCTGATCTATAGGGGAATCCGCAGGCCGGGACGACGGTCAAAATGGCGAAAGGGGGGAGGGCTGGCACTTCTCTAAATTGGAACAGGTCAGAGATTGCCCCGCGATCTGGCTCTAACTTGTGTAAAGCCAAATTCAAGTGATACCATAGCCGCATATTGGCGTATTCTTGAGGAGAAATTGCCATGTTTTTTCTAAAATTGTTCCGCAAGAAATCCGATCCAACAAAGGCCGCTATCGATCAAATCTCCAATATGGCGGCGGCGATCAAATGGGGCAACCTGGACGAGGCCGAGCAACTTGTGAACCGGCAAGGCCCGGAAATGCTCCAGGCGATGTATCAAATGGCGCAGCATGTGTGCGGTTCTCCTAAGCTTCAGGGCGACATCAGCCAGGGTGTGTGGAATACCGTCCTGTCGATGATCCGCGAGCGGATGTAGGACGTTTGGCGCAGCAACCTTAACCGGGTAAACTGGAAAAACTCGTCCAACTAAACATGATCGCCCGGTTAAGGAACCCTTTTTCATGATCACCACCAAAGACTACGTTCTCCGGCCCAATTATCTGCTGCCCCATTTGAAGCGGCAGACGTGGCGGGCCTATTTTTTCATCAACGCGGCACTCATGCTCGTATTTGTTCTGTTTTGGCTGTCCGGCGACACCCCGCCGCTGTGCATCTCCGTGCTTGCCGCGAGTATTTTTCTGGGCGCGATGGCCGTACCGTATTGGACCCAGCGCGTGCTGCGGAATTATGGGCGCG
>DATAMF010000087.1:0-1887 GCA_036260665.1 Aggregatilineaceae bacterium
CTTACGCGTGGCGCTGTGCGGGCAGCTGCTGGATGTGAGCCTGAGCAGCGCAAAGCTGCCCAAGGCGCTGGCCGAGCGGATCCGCAAGCAGTTCGCGGGCAAGGTTTTCGAGACGGGCGAACTGGACCAGGCCATCGATGACGCGCGGGGGATGCTCTCCGAGCTGACCGGCGCGGGCGCGATCTCGGGCGTGCCCGGCGGGCCGGGGCGCATCTCTGGCATGGCAACCAGTGAAGACCAGTTCAGCGCGGCGCTGTTCGACCTGCTGGGCGCGGAGCGGCCGGATGATTTGAAAGCGATCAAAACCGCCAGGCTCTCGGGCATTCGCGAGCTGTACACGCTGATGACCGGCGATGTGGATTTTGTTGGCGGATATGATGCGGAGCGGGTGCAGTTCTCGAAAGTGGCGGACCTGCCCGGCGTGCTGAAAAACGCACTGAACAAGATGATCATCGCGCAGTGGCAGGAGCTGGGCCGGTCAGGCTACCGCTGGTGGGAGCCGATTGTCAGTGTGGAGCACTTCAACAGCCTGCACGATATTACCGGCGTGCTGCTGGGTGAGGTTACGGTGCTGCCAGTGGTGGCGGAGGGCGATGCATTTACTGCGCTGGATGTGGCGGATTCCGCGGAAGTGGGCTCGTTCGTCAAGTACGGCGGGTATGTGGGGCTGACTCTGGAAATGTTCGAGCGGGACGAAACGCACAAGCTGCGCGCTTTCCCGCGCAAGCTGGCCAGCGCAGGCCTGCGGCGTGTCAGTTCGCTGGTGGGTGGCGTGTTCACTGCGAACGGCGGCGCGGGGCCGGTGATGGCTGACGCGCTGAACGTGTTCCACGCGGACCATAACAACCTTGGATCGGCGGCTCTGGCTTCCGCTTCTTGGGAAGCGGCCAGTGCGGCGATTTATAACCAGTCGATGCTGGCGGATGCTAACGCAACTCCGCCAAAGCTGGCGCTGGATGCGAAATACCTGGTTGTTCCGCGCGCGCTGCGGCTGACCGGCATGCAGCTGTTGTATCCAAATCTAGAGCATACCGCGAATATCCACAGCGAGAACATGCAGCGCGGCGAAATGGGCGACGTCATCACCTGCCCGGAAATGGCTTCTGTTAGTGATTGGGCAGCTGTGGCAGACCCGCGCATGGCACCTGGGATCATCGTGGGTGAACGGTACGGGGTGATGCCCGAAATCGTTGTAGCGGACGGCAAAGCGAACGGCGCGCTGTTCACGAACGATGAAATCCGGCTCAAGGCGCGCCACTGGCTGGCGGTCTTCGTGGCGGATTACCGGCCGCTGTACAAAGCGGTCGTTGTTGGTTAGTGAGTGAGCTACCGGGCCGCCTGATCCACATACCTTATCGGTAGCAGTTGGGCGATATTTGAACACGCGGCCATGTGATGGCAATCGATTGGCAGGCGGCCCGGTTCTCTTTTAGCGGTATGCCTGGCTGCTGGAGATACAAACTTATGGGTGATTCTCCAGCAGCCCCGGCACATTATGGGCTTACGAATTGTGCGCGCGGCGATAAATCTTCCGAAGGATCTTCTGCCAATGAAAGGGGCTAGATTTATGTTAGAACAAACCGGGCAACCGGAAGAAATCCCTCCTGGTCCTAACCCGGGGCTGGATAAGTTAAAAGCGCTGCTGAAATCACGGAAGTTTTGGGCGGCGCTGGTAGCGGTCGTGATGATTTTCGTCAAGGCATATGCTCCGAACTTTCCCCTGAGCGAGGAACAGCTGCTTGGCGTGACCGTTGCGATGGTGGGGTATATCCTCGGCGTGGCGGTTGAGGATGGCCTCACGGCGCGGGCGCGGTAGGGCGAAATGAGCAGCACGCTCTTAGCTGCCTGTAAAGCGTTGGGGATTGACCCGAAAGAGGTCTTTGCTTA
>DATAMF010000095.1:0-6213 GCA_036260665.1 Aggregatilineaceae bacterium
CTGTGGGTTGGCCCCAACGGATTGTCTTTGCCTCAAAAGTAGCAGATAATAATAGTAACTATTTCTGTAAAAGATACTATTAAGGGGAGAACAATCAAATGTCTGCTTCAATTGAGCGCCTCGCCCATAAAAATGTTGCAATTGTCCGCTATACGCAGCCTTTCAACCCCGTGCAGGACTTAACCCACGTCAAAACTGAACTGGAAAAATTTCTTGCATCCAGCTCGGGCGTATTTAATGTGATCGTCGATCTCAGTCAGATCAATCTGACCTTTGCCGATCTGGTCGAGAGCATGAGCCAAACCGTTGATCCTGCCTCTGAGACATCCGCCAAAAAAGGGCGGCTGGTGAATATTCTCGTTGGCTCCGATGCCCTGATCAAAATGGCGGCTGACGCCTATGCCCAGGAGCAGTATGGCAAAACGAAGGTGGATATTTACCCCTCCGTTGAAGTCGCCTTAGAGCACATCCAGGCGTAACCCCTCGTCCTTTCTCCGCCAGAACGTGTAGGCATTTGTAGGGGCAGGTTTGCCAACCTGCCCTTCTGCTCAAATACCGGACATCTAATCATTACCCACATCTTTTGAGGCGCACATCAACGGCTCCCCGTAGGGGCGTATTGCACAATACGCCCCGCGCTCAACGCTCGTCATGCGTAGAGGCGTGGGCATGCCCCGCCCGCTTCTCCCCTTCCTGCTTGCGGGAAGGGGTAAGGGGTAGGGTTGTTTTGCCCAATGTGCGTCAACTTAAGCCGTTTTTCGGCGGAAAATATTCGAAATGCACGCCTTTCGTAGGGGCGCTGCTTGTGTGCCCAAAGCTCCCTTTCTCTACGATAGTGGGGAAAGGGGGTTGGGGGATAGGGGTGAATATCCTTAACTTGACGCATATTGGGGTAGGGTTGTTTTGCCCCTCCTTTCTCCGCGTGCGGGGAAAGGAGGCCGGGAGGATAGGGGTGAACCGCACAACGCCTGTTTTCCCCCATCCACCCCACTTAAATATTGCGAGTGCTGCGCCCGACTCTCCCCCGTCTTCTCGAATCCCAATCGTTCCAGCAGGCGGCACGAAGGCTGGTTCTCTGCCGCCGTTCCGGTGACCACCTTTTCCACCTGCAACTGCTCGAAATCGAAAACATAGCCGAGATTTAGCGCATGGACATCATCTTCTTCTGGGTTGAGCGCGACCAGCCCCACCAATTGCCCCGTTTCCTTCAGACACACCGCGAAATAATGATCACCGCTGGCGAACCATTCCGTGACACCTTTAATCTCATCGTCCGAAGTCGGCCAGGGATGATCATACGCGGCATATTCCGAGGCGGCATACTGCTGAATCATATGCTGGAGCGCTTGCCAATGAAATACACAGTCTTTCGGTTTCGAGTCGGAGCATGTTTTTTTCCTCTGAGCTTTTCTGCGCGAACGCCGCAATGAACATTTGTGCTATTTTGACCACCGCGTTATAATTCTACCCCGTGAACGGGAAATGCCATCGAAAAGAGAAAGTAAAATGAGTGTTCAAAATCAGGCAGTAACCACCCTGGCGTGTCTCAGTAACAACGCGTTTGATGGGCGGATGCTTTTTTCACTGCTGGCGAACCTGAAAGATCTGCGCGACGAAGACTGGGAAACGATCCCCGCGGGGGGCGAGCGTTCGATAGTCGATATTGTGGACCATGTAGGCTCGGCGAAATGGATGTATCAAGATCATGCTTTTGGGGCGGGAACGATATCACACGAGGAATCCTTTATTGCCGGGCAAAAGCGCTCCCACACGGAATTGATCGACTGGCTGCTAGAAGGGCACCGCTGCTGGATTGACTCGCTTAGCGCGCTCACCGATGATCAACTCGACGGCGAACGGCTCTTGCCGTGGGGCGAAACCATGCCCTTGCGGACGATTATCCACATCGTGATCGCACATGATACGTACCACGCGGGCGAAATCAACCACCTTCGGGCGCTGCTCCAGGGCAACGATCACTGGTAAGTCTGGTCGGCCATTGCACTTTTAACCCCTCACCCTAAACATCTTTTGAAACACAGATCGAAGCGTGGACGTAGGGGCGTCGGCTTGTCCCGCCCACTTTCTGGGGGTAGGGTTGTTTTGCTCCTCCTTTCTCCGCGTGCGGGGAAAGGAGGCCGGGAGGATAGGGGTGATGTTCGTAGGGGCAATTCACGAATTGCCCCGTTTGTAACCCTCCCATTATTAACCATCGAAGTTCACCATCCGATGACGATGACAAATCTGAACATCTGTGCTATCCTGTATACAAGCACCGTTGCACCTTTAAAACTACCCATCAATCAGGACTCAAAAAGGGGGGGGGATCACTGAGTAGTTCGACAAACTTCCCCGTCTCGCGACGCCAAATCGCGTTCCCGACGCCAAATTTCCCCTCAAACCTACACAAAGGGGGGGCGGGGTATCCCTAACATTTTTGCTCCGTAACTCTCTAACTAATAAATAATAACCAACCACTAACAACGCCTACACCGGCACCCGCACTTTGAACGTGCTGCCCACGCCCAATGTGCTGCTCACTAACACGTGCCCGTTGTGTTTATCCACAATACTCTTCACGATGCTCAGACCCAGCCCGCTGCCTTCTGCTTGCGTTCCCGGTACGCGGTAGAATCGATCAAACAGATGCGGCAGCGACTCTTCAGGAATCCCCGCGCCGTTATCGCGCACCGCAAATTCGATCTGATCATCCACGACGCGCGTCTGTAACGTGATCACGCCGCCGTTTGGCGTATATTTGAGCGCATTGCTGGTCAGGTTGCTGATCGCGCGCGTCAGCAGCACGAGATCGCCGCGCAGCACCGGCAGATCGTCCGCGATCTCGCAGACAAGCTGCTGCCCTCTGTTCGCCGCCACTTGTTCCATTTCCGCCATCACGGCGCTGCACACCTCTGCCGGATTCACCGGAGCCAGCCGCACAGGTGGACCCGCTTCCAGCCGCGCCAGGTCGAGCACGCCCGCCACCAGATTACTCAGCAGCACGGCGCTGCGCTGGATGATCCGAATCCGGTCCTGCTGCAAATCGTTCAGCGGACCATCCATCTCGATCAGTGCCGCGCCCAACTGCACCACCTGGATCGGGTTTTTCAGGTCATGCGACACCGCCGCGACCCATTCTGTGCGCAGCCGATCCAGCTCTTTGAGCGGCGTAATATCCTGCATCACGATCACCCAGCCGACATCGCGTACCGGCGCGATACTGGCATTAAACGCGACGCCCTCCGCACCTTGGATTTCGCTCATTTTGGCTTGGCCGCTGCGCTGCACGTCCGCCAGCGTTTCGACCAGTTCCAGCGATCCGAGCGCGCGCACCGTCTGCCCAACCACCTTATCGCTGCGCACTTTCAGGTTGCGTTCGGCAGCGGGATTAATCATCCAGATTTGGTTGGACAGGTTCACCACCACAATCGCATCGCTGGTATCCCTCAGAATCGCCGTTAGGCGATCTCGTTGGGTTTGTGTCGCTGCGAACAGCCGTGCGTTCGCAATCGCCGTCGCGATCTGCGCCCCGATAGCGGTGGCCGTGTCGCCGTCCTCATCGGTATAAAATGCGGGTTCGGCCTTATCAATCGTCACAATCCCAATCGCCTGCCCGCGTACGATCAGCGGCGCGCCGATCCACGACCGGATCGCCTGCATTTCGATCAGATCATCCTGAAAATCGCCCCATTCCGGATCAGTCGTAACATCGGAGATCACGCGCGTACGTTTGGTCAGCAGCGTTTGGTACCCCACATTCGCCCGGTCCGGCGCGATCACGTTTCCCAGCAGACGTTCCGGCTGGCTGAACCCGGCGCACGCCGCGATCACCAGATTCGGCCCATCGACCAGAAAGATCGTCGCTGTGTCATACGGCACCACGTTCGCAAGCTGGCCCAGCGCCAACCGCAGCACGTCGTCCAGTTCCAGCGTCGAGTTGACAATATGCGCCAGTTCGGCCAGCGCCGCCGCGGTTTGCCGCCGCCGCTGCTCCGACTCATATAGCCGCGCGTTATAGATCGCCGTCGCAATCTGCGAGGCAAACGCGCCCACCGTTTCGCCGTCCTCGTCGGTAAAAAAGTCACGCTCATTTTTGTTGACAGTCAGAATTCCGATGCTGAGATTCCGCACCAGCAGCGGCGATCCCACCCAGGCGTGGATTGTATGCGCGCCCTCGACATCATCCCGATCATGGCCCCATTCTGGCAGCAGTTGCACATCACCCACCACGCGCGCTTCCCGTGCCTGCATGGTCTGGTGCGCAATATTATTTTCTTCCCAGCGGAACACCGACCCGATCACCTGCTCATTATTTTCAAAGCCCCGCGCCGCCGTGATGTGCAGATTCATACCTTCGACCAGCATAATCGCCGCCGAGTCATAATCCACCACGCGCGCCAGTTGTTGCAGCGCCAGGTCTAACACTTCATCCAGATCGAGCGTCGAGTTGATCCGTTTGGACAGCCGCACCAGCGCGTCCGCCAGGTGCCGCCGCCGCTGCTCCACCTCATACAGCAGCGCGTTCCACACCGCGCCGCCGATATGCCCGGCCAGTTGCAGCAGAAAATCGGCGTCGTTCGGCTGGAAGGCGTGCGCATGTTCCGCCGCCAGACTCAGCGCCCCGAAACACCGTCCCCACATCGCCAGCGGCAGGCACACATACGAGCGAATCCCATCTGCCAGCAGTTTTTTTTCGTCCGCCAGCGCGCCGCTCAGGTTGCTCACAATCCGGTACGGCTGACCCTGCCGCACGATCTGCTCGAATGCCAGATCTTCCAGCGGCGATACCCCGTCGTTCCGCACCATTTCGCCCCAGCGCTCATCCCGAATCGAAATGCGCGCGTGGGGACGTTCGCCCTCGCGCAGCGTGATGCTCGCCCGCCGGAACTTGAACGCCTGCCGCAGTTGCTCCACAATCGCGGTCAGCAGGTCTTCCATATCCAGCGCCTGGTTGATCGCCTGCGAAATCTCGCTCAGCACGGTCAGCCGCAGCACCTGTGTCTGCGCCTGCTGCGCCAGCCGGAACTGGTAAATCGTGAGCGCCGCCTGATCCGCGAAGACTTCCAGCGCCCGCACTGCCGCCAGCGTGGGCCGCTGTCGGTCCACCGGATCATCCACCGTCACCCAGCCGAATTCCACCCCATCATACGCCACCGGGATTAGCAGCAGGTCTTCCGAATGCCATTCATCCTCGCCGCGCGGTCCCAGGTCGAAATGATAGACTCCGATCCGCTCTGCGTTTTCAAGCGGCCCCATCCGATGATCGACAAAGTACGAGCGGCTGATCCGGTAGCGATCCTGTCGCCAGGGCAGGGCGGTTAAGGGATGCGGCTCCATATTCAAAAACAGGGTTTTGAGCGCGGGCTGTGTGCTGGCAGCGGCAGCCGGATAGGTCACTTGTGCTTTGTCGTCTCGCAGCACCACCACCACCAGATTCCAGCCCAGATCGTGGATCGCGTCCGCCGCTCGTTGCAGCAAGCTCTGAAGTCCGCTGTCAATTGCTCGAATGTTCATCGTTGAACTCTTTATCTGGGGCCAATCTACCGTCCATTGTACTCGGATTGTGCGAATCACGCTGACGTAAAAAAAGAGAGTGCCAAGCGGCACTCTCTCCATGTGATCCTATCAACCAACGTCTTACTTCGCGCCGGGCACCGGACCCTGCGGGGTCATAGTCGAGGCAGGCACGTAACCATAGTTCGCGCTGCCGACGAAGACCTTATACCACAGTGCGCCGTCGGTGCCGGTGGTCTGGCCGACGATGAACCATGTTTGTCCGGCTTTCAGCACAGGCTTGAGCGCGGCGGTCGGGCTGGCTTCCGAGTAGACAGGAGTATCAGCTAACACAGTCCCCAGGACGCGGGCGTTAGCGGCGGGTTCGTTGATACCATAGACATCACCATAGCTCGTCCACACTTCGCCGGTGATGCAGCTCGCGCTGAACATGGTCGAACTGACCAAAACACCAGTCGGTGCATACACATCGTACTGTAAGCTCATCGCAGCGTTCAGAGGGAGAGGCATTCCTGTCTCTTCCGCCCTATACATGTAATCAGTTGCAATCATGGAAAGCGATGTAGAATAAGACCCAACACCTGCGATTTCCTGTTCGATATAGACCTTAACCTCGTATCCAGGATTCACCGCTATAGTAATATCAAAAGCAAAAGCGCCGTATCCTGTCGCCGTGCTGCACTCTTCAACCCAGTAGAT
>DATAMF010000099.1:0-15255 GCA_036260665.1 Aggregatilineaceae bacterium
TGTTGAATGACACCTTCCTGAGCGGGTTTTGAGCCGCTGCGTCAGAGTCCTTCTCCGAACAACCTGCTGCCAGGATTGCCAGACATACGATAAGGAGAAGTGCTCGTGCGGGCCGGGTGGCCGCGATCATGCTTGAAATGATTTTGCGGTAGCTCAATAACTTTTTTTTCATTTTTTCAGCTCCGTTCGTCAATGCCCTGATTTGCCATCAGCTTAACACGGAATCAAAAACCGGGCCGCATGTGCCCTACCCAGGCTTAACCGAGGCGCAGCCGCACCTTGAGGACTCGTCCGGCGGCGCTCCACGGGGGATGGGCTGCGAATTTTCTTTGATTCAGAGGTGATGACGATGGGGTAGTTTTTCACACAAACCTACTCCCGAAATAAGCGAATTTCGGGAGTAGTAGGATCAAATCACAGGTGTGTATTTTTACTCGCGGATGATGTCTTTGGCCGCGTTGAGGGGGATGTCAGGAATGGTGATCCCAATGGCCTCAGCGGTTACCAGATTGAGGGAAAGATAAGAATCGGCGGTTTCAACGGGCAGATCACCCGGAGGCGTCCCCTTCAATATCTGTTGGGACTGGCGCGCTGCCTGACGGCTGATTTCAAACTGATCGCCACCATAGCCCATCAAGGCTCCCACTTCCGCAAAAGTCTTGCTCGAGGACGCCAGTGGGAGTTTCTTTTCAATAGCAAAGGCAACCAGATCGGTTATCTGGGCACCCACCAGGCTGTCGGCGATGATCAGAATAGCGTCGATGTCGTCGGGCATGGTGTCCATGGCGGCGAGCACTTCTTCTCGGGTGCGGGTTTCGACGGTGACAAGTTCAACGCCGAGCAACTTGGCGTCTTCGGTTACAACTTTGATGGTGTTGCTGGGGCCGCGATCATCCGGGTTGTAGGGGGCATAAACCCGCTTAATTGTGGGCACGATTTTGGTCAGCCATTCCAACTCTTTGGAAGCACTTTGCCCGCTCATGATGCCGGTGATGTTGCCGCCCGGATGCTGGAGATCGGACACGATGCCAGCGCCGACCGGATCGGCGGAGGGGAAAAACAGGACCGGGATGTTGGTGCCAGCGGTGACTTCTTTGGCCGCTACTGCCGCTGTGGTACTGATGGCTAACACCAAATCCACTTTGGCATCCACCATTTTTTGAACTTCGGCATTGAGCAGCTCAACTTCGCCGACGGCACCGTTATAGATGTAGGTGATGTCTTTCCCCTCCACATAGCCCAATTCACCCATCGCGGTTTTGTAGCCGGTTACGAGATTGTCCAAGGAAGACGCCAGGCTGACAATACCGATGGTAATTTTTTTGGTGTCTTTGTCTTCTTTTTTATCATCACCCTTACCGCAGCCGCTCAACGCTCCTGCTGCGAAAACTAAGGCTACCATCACTCGCAAGACCACGGTCAATTTGACAAACTTCATTACAACTCCCCCTTATCGTATTCGATCGATGAGTAAGTGCTCGTTAAAGCGCTTGAATTGATCATAACATGAATTGATTAAAAATAAATATAGAATTTGTGTAGAATTAAAACATTAAATGCGTGGTCTGTCAAGCCTGAGAGCGCATGGCAGGCGAACAACATACGGTACTCCTGCATTATACATCTGTTGGAAATCGGGTGCTGTGATAAAGCCGCTGGGACTGCATTTATAGAATATAGAAATCCGGCATTAGTTCGCACAAGGAGAATACAATGCCATTCGAAGTGCAGGCCCTACCGATCAATGGAACGATCACCGCCACCGTCCTCGATCCCAATGGTCAGGTGCCGGAGCGGACGATTATCCAGATTCCCGATGATTGGGCGATCAATGTCCGATGGAGTGTGGCCGGGAATATGGTCGCGCTCTTTTCTCCCACCGCGCAGTGGCATGTCAAAGTGTCGCTGGAATCGCTTGGTCCGGGTATGGATCTGAAGGTCGTCGATGTCACCGAAGCGATGGGCGCGCCCGCGTTTGCCCACAACTATGACCGGACGATGAATATTCCGGGCAATTATCCTGGTCTGGCGGCGGGTGCGTACAAGCTCGTCACGGTGTTGACCCTGGAAAACGCCGGAACACCGGCCCCTATCGCGGGGTATGTTGAAGGCCCCGTGCTGCAATTCTACCAGTTTCCGTAACGGGGTGGATGCTGGTCCTGGCGGTGGGCGCTCACCGCTGGGGCCGGCATTATTCGCCGGGTTGAACGTCGTTGAACACCAAGAGGCTGTTGGACGGCTCGGTATCAAACATCTGGAGTTCCGTGCCATCAATGTAAATGTGCAGCGTGCGCGAGATGCCATCTGCACCCGTGTACGAAATGCTGTGCTCACCCTGGTAAAGCTGGGCGTCCTGCAAAGTGCGCAGCAAACTGTGCAACGATCCAAGTTTGGAAATCAAGGTGCTGTAATCCATTCGTATAACATGCTCCATTTTTTCAAGCCAATGAGACATGAGAGTATGTCTCATGTCCCATTTTATAACAAAGTTGGTCGTTTTATGTCATCTGCGGACCGATCACAACATCCGCCGTAACGCGCTCTTTTTGCCAGCGGACGCACTGCGCCCGGCATTAGCCGTTGCGGGCATAGTCCAGAGCTTCTTCCAGGGTTTCGAATACACTGACAGGAATATTGCCGTAGATTTGTGAACCGAAATTCTGGGCGGCTGAACCAATGGCTTCATTGCGGGTCACGATCAAAACTTCTTTGATGTTACGATGGCGAAAAGGGGAGTCGCTGCCCCAGGAGGCGGCGGCTGCTAATTTGGTCAGCCCATCGAGGTCGAGATCGACGACGGACAGCATATTGGAAATATAATAAACACGCTCGGATTGCTTGTTGAGGATGTCGGATAACTCAGCCCCCAGCGCACTGACGATCTCCACATCTCCATCAAAACTTGCCGTGTAAAGGATAATGGGTTCATCTTTAAGTTTCTCGAAGAATTTTGACATTGTTTATCCTTATTTTCTACCCGGATGTATAAATCAGATTATATTGACAGAAGGCTCAAGAGTCAATTCTATATATTAACTTCGTTAACTCTTTAGTTGGTGCTTCATCTGGTTCGAGTTCAACGATACCTTTGCTGAAGCTGTACCGCAGAAAAGACACCCGCCTGGATCAAGGCGCTGGGCGAACCTGCCATGCCAAAATAGTACTTCGGTGCGTTGACGAATTTCATGAACGCTTGATACTATAGAAATATCGCTGACGCTTCTTTCCGAGTAGCTACGGGAAGAAGCGTCATGCGGTCTCCTACTAAAATGGTCCCGCTTCGCCCGGCCTTGACAGAGGTCAGGCGACTTCGACAAGTGGGGTCATTTTGTGTACATCCCCTTTGGTCTTCAGGCTCAACTAGGGATAAAATGAATACACATTTATGCTCCTCTTGAGAAGGGCTTTATCCCATGTACTTTAGCGACTTGTTGGCCGACTTATCGGGAGTTGTTGCGTTTCCAACCGAGGACACGCTGATCACAGCCCCTGTGAGCGAAAATGCGCAAACCGTCCAGCCCGGCGGGGTGTTTTTGGCACGCAAAGGGGCCAACATCGACGGGCATGATTTGATTCCCCAGGTGATCGAACAGGGCGCGGCAGCCGTGGTGGGGGAATATCCGCCAGGGCTGGTGGATTGTACGGTCCCCTATGCTCAAGTTGAGGATGGTATGGCGGTGCTGGGGGCGCTGGCAGCAGCCTATTATGGATTCCCGTCGCGCAAACTGACGGTGATCGGTGTGACCGGGACGGATGGCAAAACCACAACCTGCTCGATTATTCACAGCATTCTGATCGCGGCGGGCATTCCAACCGGGTTGATTTCCACGGTGCATGCCGTGATCGGGGATGCGGAAATGGAAACGGGGCTGCATGTCACGACGCCGCCCGCGCACGATGTGCAGATGTACCTGGCGAAAATGGTCGAGTCCGGCATCACACATGTGGTGCTTGAAACGACCTCACATGGGCTGGCGCAGGGGCGGGTGAACGGGGTCGAATATGATATTGCCGTGCTGACGAATGTCACGCACGAACATCTTGATTTTCATGGCACATGGGAAAACTATCGCCATGCCAAAGCGAAAATGTTCCAGATGGCGGCGGAGTCGTTCCGCAAGCCGGGGATTCCCAAAGCGGCGGTGATCAACGCGGACGATCCCAGCGCGGAGTTGTTCCGGCAGATGTCGCAGGGCGTGGACCGGGTGGTGATGTACGGCCTGAATCCGGTGTATCCGGTGGATGTGCGAGCCAGCGAGATCGAGTATTCGCCCGATGCCACGCGCTTGATGGTGAATCTGCCGGGGAATGTCGCGCAGTTGGTCGAAACCCAACTGGTTGGGCCGTTTAACGTCTCGAATATTCTGGCGGCGGTGGCGGCGCTGGTGCCGCTGTTAGGTGGGTTCCCCGAAACGCTGCGCCGCGCGATTTTCGATGGCCTGCAAGCCCTGGAGCCGATTCCAGGGCGGATGGAACGGATCGACGAGGGACAGGATTTTCTGGCAATTGTCGATTTCGCACATACCCCGAATGCGCTGCGGCGGGCGCTCGAAGCGGCACGCAGCATGATCGCGCCGGATCGCCGGATTATCGCGGTATTTGGCAGCGCGGGATTGCGGGATCGGGAAAAACGGCGGCTGATGGCCGAAGTGGGGGCTGAACTGGCGGATATTTCGGTGCTGACGGCGGAAGACCCGCGCACCGAATCGCTGGCGTTTATTCTGAACGAAATGGCGCAGGGCGCGATCAATCGGGGCGCGGTGGAAGGCGAGTCATTTTACCGGGTGATGGATCGCGGGCGGGCGCTGGCATTGGGCTGTTCATTGGCGCGGCGCGGCGATCTGGTGATCGCATGTGGCAAAGGCCACGAGCAGAGTATGGCATTTGGCGGGGTGGAGTATCCGTGGGATGATCGAGAGGCGCTGCGCGCGGCGCTGCACGGCGAACCGCTGCTGACACTGCCGACGGCGGATTTGAAAGCGCGCGATTCGGGGATGTTATAGAAGGAAAGCAAGTGAAGCGTGAGTAAGATGTTGTCCGCGCGGGAATGGGACGCCCTGCTGGGGCAGATCCGCGAGGGAAAGTGTGTTCCGGTGATTGGGGCAGGGGCGGCGTCGGGCGTGTTTCCGCTCGGCGCGGCGATGGCACAGCAGTTAGCAGACGAATATCGCTATCCATTCGATGATCCTGATCATCTGCCCAGCGTGACTGAGTTTATGGCGGTCAAGTATGGGCGCGAGTTTCCGAAAGAAACCGTGCTGAAACGATGGTTCAGCGCGATTCCGTATCCCGATTGGAAGGCAGCGGATGAACCGCACAGCGCATTGGCGGCGCTGCCGCTGCCGCTGTATATCACAACGAACTGGGACGATCTGATGGTGCGGGCGCTGGAACACCACGGCAAAGACCCCTGCCGCGAAGTGTGTCCCTGGAATCATATCTCGAAAAAACGCCAGCAAGAGCGGCCTTTGTGCGGCGAACTGACGCCCGAAAATCCGGTGGTCTTCCATCTGCACGGGTGTGACGAACACGCCGAGTCGATGGTGCTGACTGAGACGGATTATGTGGATTTTCTGGCGCGGCTGACGTACCGGTTTGAGGATTTGCTGCCGCAGTATATCCGCGATGCGCTGGCGAGTTCGGCGCTGCTGATCGTGGGCTACAGCCTGATGGATGTCAATTTTCGGACGATTCTACGGGCGTTCGCGCACCGTCCCGGCGAGGATGTGACGCATTTTACGATCCAGTACCCGCCGCCGCAGGATGACGAAAAGCGGCAGTATATCGAGGAATATTTTGCGAAGAGTGTGAACGTGAAAGTGATCTGGACAACGGCGCAGAGTTTCGCGGCGGAGTTGTTCCGGCGGTATAAGCAATCGGAGGGATAATGGCTGAAGACGAACGCAGCAAGGAAGTTCAAGTATTTCGAGATGAATTTGCCGCCGCGCGGGTGCATATTCTGACGCTGTACACGCCGCTGCAAGCGCATATGAGCCGCTTTGCGTTTGTCGAACGCGAGGCGGGCGCGATGCTGGTGACGTGTTTACAGTGTCCGCTGCGCGCCCCCCTGTCTCGCGGGGAACCGCAGCCGATCTCCGCCGAAGTCGCCACAAAATTTATCCAGGCGTTGAGCGCGATCAAGCCGGAAACGCTGGACGATTATTACGCGGAAGGCGTGCATGACGGCACAACGATGATTTATGAGCGCGCCGATTCCGGCGGCTATCATATCGTGCATATTTTGCAGCCGCCGAACAACAGCCCCTATACCCAACTTATCAACGCGTGGTCGGCTGCCTTTCCCGGCGTGCGGCGGGTGCTGCGTTAGCTTTCCGTCAGGCAGCCGTCAAGAACACAGCAAGTACGGTTTCGTTTGAATGTGGTATGCTAACATTTAAACTGCGCCTACCCCATCCCCCCTTGCCCCTTCCCTTAGGGAAGGGGAGTCAAACCCGCAGGATATGGGGAATTATTTTCTTGGACCGACTTTAAAAAGGGGACAGCCATGCAACGTTCGAGCGTGTGGAAACGAATTTTGACTGCCAGTTTCATTCTCGTCCTGCTGATGGGGGCGCTTCCGGTGTGGGGCGCGTCGCCCAGCCAGGAAAGTCTGCCGCCGCTCGCCCCGATCACAGCGGGCAACGCGGATCAGATCACCGAACTGATGGTGCTCGATCACGCCCACGAAGGCGAAGTGTACAGCCTCGCCTTTGACCGCGAACTCCCGATCCTGTACAGCGGGAGTTATGATGGCGTTATCCGCGCGTGGGATGTGGACCAGGGCGTGTTTATGAATATGATGCGCGGTCACGATTACGGGGTGTACAGCCTCGCGACCAGTCCGACGCAAAACCTGCTGCTGTCGGGTGGGTGGGATGGTACCGTGCGGCTGTGGGATACGTTCGGCGGCGTGCAACTGGTCGATTTGCGCGAACACTGGGAACCCGTGTACGGCGTGGCGTGGACGCCGGATGGCGAAAATTTTGCGTCGGCGGGCGGCTACCAGGTGAACGCCGTGTATGTCTGGGATATGCAGTACCAGTACTCGGTGTTCAGGGATAACCTGGGCTGGGTGGAAAGTGTGGCTTTCAACCCGGCAGGCGACTGGATGGCGTCGGCGGGTGACGAGGGCAAAATTCACCTGTGGAATCGCAGCACGGGCGAGCATGTGGCGCTGACGGGGCACGAATGGGCGATTGGCTGTGTCGTGTTCAGCCCCGATGGATCGCGGCTGGCGTCGGCGTCGCTGGATGGTACCGTGCGCATCTGGGATTATCAGAACGGCCAGCAGGTGATGAGCCTGGACACCGGCCCGGTGTGGAAAATTGCCTACAGCCCGGATGGATCACTGATCGCGGCGGGCGGGCGCGGCGGCGACATTTCGCTGTGGGATACGGCGGCGGGCGCGCAACTGGCGACCATTCCCGCGCATGACGGCTGGATCGAAGACGTGAAATTTAACGCGGATGGGACGCTTTTGGCGACGGCGGGCGACGATGGCACGGCGCGCTTGTGGGGTGTGCCGCAAGGTGACTGGGATGAACCGGTGGTGGTGGTGGCGACTCCGCTGGATGAGGCGCTGCTGCATGTGGAGCGGGGCATCCGATCGTTTGATGCGGGCGATTATTGGAGCGCATCAGGCGAGTTTGAGTACGCCATTGAGCTTAACCCGGACTACGCGGATGCGTATTATTGGCTGGGGAAAGCCGTCTATGAGCAGTATTCCATCTATGAAATGGCCATCCTGAACTTCGGTAAATCGATCAAGCTTGATCCGAACAACGCCCTGTATTATCTGGAGCGTGGGAAAGTGTATTTTGACTATGCCGAATATGAGCACGCTGTGGAAGATTTAACCCGCGCGATTGAACTGGATCCCACGCTGCCGCTGGCGTATTACTATCGCGGCCAGGCGTATGACTCGCTGGGTAATTCGGAAGCGGCGCAGGCGGATTATGAGCAGGCAGAGAATTTAAGCCCTCAATCGGCGGAGTTCCATTATACAAGAGGACTCTTTCTAGATGAACAGGGGCGGCATGATGAGGCGCTAGCTGCGTTTCAAAGGGCGGTTGAGTTAGAGCCGCGCAATGATACCTATGCACATAAATGGTTCGATCAGGTAGATACTTATGCGGGCTGGGAAGAGTATCTCGTTGCGTTTCGCACACGTTCAATTTTGTTGAATCCAGACGACTCGAATACCTATTACATCCGTGCGTCAATTTATTTTTATCGACTTCAGAATTATGAAGCAGCTCTAGCCGATTACAACCGAGCTATCGAACTTGATTCGACAAAATCTGGCTACTATTTTGACCGCGCGTTTCTCTACTTCGCAGGTTTTCACGATATATCAGCCGCGATTGCAGATTATACGCGTGCCATTGAAATTGATCCTGAATTTGTAATGGCTTATCAGCAGCGCGGAATTTTGTATGAGAGCCAGGGAAATTTAGAAGCGGCAAAGGCGGATCGCATTCGCGCTGAAGAAATACTGAATCAGGGACTGCCTCCAGGGTAGGTCCTCACTTGATTTAAAATGTCGGGATCGGTAGAATGGCGTGCTGCGCACATGGCGAAGAGTGAGTTTATGGTAGATTTGGGACTAGTCATCGTCACTTGGAACACGCGCGATCTGCTGCGCGACTGTTTGCAGTCGCTCGCGGCTTCGCAGGGGAAATTTACCCATCACGTGATCGTGGTGGATAACGCCTCGACGGATGGCAGCGCCGACATGGTGCGGCAGGAGTTCCCCAGCGTGACGGTGATCGCCAACGCGACGAATGATGGTTTTGGCGCGGCGAATAATACGGGCTTCCGGGCGCTCGGATTCGAGCAGGGCGGGGGCGACGAGTCCCCCCGGTATGCGCTGGCGCTGAATCCTGACACCGTACTGCCGCCGGACGCGCTGGCGGAGATGATCGCCTATATGGACGCGGATCCCAAAATCGGCGCGGCGGGTCCCAAGCTGGTGATGCTGGATGGCAAGCTCGATCTGGCCTGCCGCCGCAGTTTCCCGACGCCGAAAATCAGCCTGTACCGGATGCTCGGCCTTTCAAAACTGTTCCCTACCAGCCGCCGTTTTGGGCGGTATAATTTGACGTACCTCGATCCCGACATCGAGACCGAGGTGGACTCCGTAGTCGGAGCCTTTATGCTGGTCCGGCGCGAATGCATTCAGCGCGTGGGACTGTTCGATGAAATCTTCTGGATGTATGGAGAGGATCTGGATTGGGCGTATCGAATCAAGCAAGCCGGGTGGAAGGTGATGTACAACCCGCGCGTGAAGGTGACGCACGTCAAACGGGCGGCGAGCCGCCAATCACGCCGGGCGCAGCACGAATTTTACCGGGCAATGCTGATCTTCTACCGGAAGCACTACCGGGCAACGACTCCCTGGTGGCTGCACAGTCTGATTCTGACAGGACTGGCACTGAAAGGGGGGCGAGCGCTGTGGCACGACCTGCGGCATCCGACTCCCGGCGTTTCCGGTTAAACGCGACGCTGGATCGACGCATTCGCCGCGGTCTGCGGGGAACGCTGTTTGTGATCGATGGCGCGATGTTAGCCCTCAGTTTTCTGTTGGGCTATTTGGCGCGCGCCAATTTGCCGCTGCCTGCGATCCCGGTGAATCCGCCGCCATTTTCCAATTACATCCCGATGATGCTGGTGCATGTGTTCAGCATTTTGTTCGTGTTTTACCTGACGCGCATGTACCACCAGCGCCGCGCGACCAGCCGCATTGACGAAGGTTATGCGGTGGCGCAGAATGTGTCGATTGGCACATTTTTGGCGATTGCGTTCGAAACGCTGGCGTTCAAAGGCAGCGCGCTGGATATGGATTATCCGCGCGGGGTGATTATCTACGCGTGGCTGTTTGGGGTTGTGCTGGTGGTGGCGGGGCGTGAAATACACCGCCAGACGACGATCCGGCTGCGCGAAGCGGGCATCGGGCAAGACAATGTGCTGATCATCGGGTCGGGTGAGGTCGCCCGCACGATTGCCGAAAAAATTCGCTGGTCCTCCCATCTGGGGTATCACATTGTCGGGGCGGTGAACGGCGTCATCGGCGGCAAAGTGGGGGATGTGCCGATTATTGGCACGACGGACGAACTGCCGGTGATCATCGACCAGTACGAAGTCGATGAAGTGATTATCGCGCTGCCGGAAGCGTCGCACCGCGAACTGGTGCAGTTGGTGAGCAAGTGCCAGCGCGGAAAAGTGAATATCAAAGTGTATCCTGACATTTTCGCCTATATGACGGGCGGGCTGTCGGTGGATGATCTGAACGGCCTGCCGCTGCTGTCGGTGCGGGATGTTGCGCTGCGCGGCTGGAAGTTGAGCCTCAAACGCGGGATGGACATGATCGGCTCGTTTATCGGGCTGGTGCTGCTCAGCCCGATGCTGACGCTGACCGCGATTCTGATCAAACTCGAATCGCCGGGATCGGCGTTTTTCTGCCAGGAACGCATGGGCCTCGACGGGCGGCCTTTCCCGATGATCAAGTTCCGCAGCATGCGCAATGACTCCGAAAAGAACGGCCCCGGCTGGACGATTGAGGGTGATCCGCGCGTGACGCGGATCGGGGCGATTATGCGCAAAACCAACTGGGACGAGATGCCGAACCTGATCAATGTCCTGCTGGGTCAGATGAGCCTGGTGGGGCCGCGTCCCGAACAGCCGTATTATGTCGAAAAGTTCCGCGAGTATATTCCCCGCTATATGGAACGGCACCGCGAAAAAGCCGGGATGACGGGGTGGGCGCAGGTGAACGGCTTGCGCGGCGACACCTCGATTCTGGAACGCACCAAGTACGATCTGTGGTATGTTGAAAACTGGTCCTTGTGGCTGGACATCAAGATCGTGCTGCGAACGGGGTTCCAGATGCTTTTCCACCGCAATAAAAACGCGTATTAGGAAAACCTATGACTTCGGCGCAGCAGTTCGACAGCGGGATCGAATACTGGCACTGGATTTCGCAGCAGCCCTGGAACCGCCTACGGTATACGCTGGTTCAGGTCAATCTGCGGCGGCAGCTTGGCCCGGCTCCGCTGCGTATTTTGGACGTGGGTGGCGGCAGCGGGGAAGATGCGATAACGCTGGCGCAGCAGGGGCATACGGTGACGCTGGTCGATTTTTCGGGCGAGATGCTGGACGACGCGCGGCGTAAGATCGACAGCGTGGGCTTAGGTGGTCAGATTACGCTGCAACAGGTTGATCTGCTGAAACTGCCCGATCTATTTCCTGAACCGCTGTTTGACTGCGTGTTGTTCCATAATGTACTTCAATATGTGGAGGATCCCCGCAAGGCGATTCAGGCGATCAGTGTGCCGATCAAACCGGGCGGGCTGCTGTCGTTGGTGAGCGTGAACCGCTATTCGGACGCGATGACGGCGGCACTGCTGCACCTGGATCTGGAGGGGGCAGCCCAGGCGATTGAGGCCCGATCCAGCCAGCATCCCGGTTTTGGCACGATGACCCAGCGTTATGCCGCGCAGGACGTGATCGAGATGTTGCAGGCGGCAGGATACGACCTCTGTGGGCATTACGGGATTCGCTGTGTGAGTGACTATATTTATGATAATGAGAAAAAAGCCGATCCTGAGTTTTACGCCCGGCTCGAACGGCTGGAAATTGAATTGAGTGATAAGTACCCCTACTATCTGCTGGCCCGCTTTTTCCATTTGTTCGCGCGAAAAAAATAGGCTCTATCTTTGCAGATTACCCCTATCCCCACTTCGTAGCGCGCGCCCCTATTGGGTGCATCAAACGGCCCTGTTTTTGTATATTCTACCTGAGCGTTTTTTGCACACGATGGGGAATGACATGATTAAACACGGATTTCTTGTGGCGGCGGTGCTGTTCCTCGTTTTGGGCCACGTCCCGTTCAGTGCGGCGCACGCCCGGCAGGACCAGCCACCATTCATCTACTATTATTCCACCCAACTCAACAGTTTTGTCATCGAGCGCACCGATGGGACCGATAGTACCCTGTTGGGGCAGGGCCTCGTTACCGAACCCGTTTTGTACGGGGCCGAATGGTCGGGGGCGGGACATTGGTTGTTGTGGCGAGGTGGGGGCGCACCGTATACCGATCCCGCGATTTATGGCGCGGTGCGGTATGATGGCAGCCGGACGCTGGAGAGTCTCAAGCAACTGGTCGGTATCACGGCTGCATGGTCGCCTAACAACGATGATCGGCTGATGGTACTGGCCCCCTACCGCCTCCCAGAGGGAGAAACTCACGCCGAATTTTACCCCGCTGTTTATATCATCGATGCCGAACAGGATCGGATCGTTCAGGAAACGCCGTTAGACGAAGCCTATGTAGTGGCGCAGTGGTCAAGCGATGGCCGCTATATTGTGCTGCTAGATCATATGTTGGATGATCTTTTGGTGGTCGTCCCAACCGATGGCTCTTCGATCCTGACTCGACCAGCCGAATACGTGACGGACCGATATTTTTACGGCCCACGCCTCTCCTGGACGCCCGATGGTCGCGCGATCTACCGCCGCCCCGGTACGGATAGGATGGTGATCGAGGAATTTTCGACAGGCGAAAGCCTGGAATTTCCTTTCACAACGGGTGAGACACGCCGGATTGAATGGAATGGCGATCAGGCGCTGCTGTTTGTCTCAGACGAGGACAGTACGCAGCTATGGCGGCTGTCCCTGAGCGATCCATCTTTGACCATGATCACGGATGACACGGTTTATCCTGGCCTCGAAGCCGATCTGAATCCGGTGTATGCGCCCAACTTCTCCTCGCAGATATGGACTCCTGATGGGGCGCGGGCGCTGGTTCCGAAAACCGACGGGAAGTTGTACTGGTATCATGCCGCCGATGGCACATTGACGGAAGCCGGAATCCCGCCGATGGATGCGGAGGCTTTTCCCCTGATGCGGGTGCAGTGGTCCGATCCCTATGCCTTTGTGCTGTGGGGCAACGATGCCTATCTGATGGATTTAGCCAGCGATCAGGTGGTCCAAAGTTTTGAAGCCGTGTCTGCTGCGGAAGGCTTTTTGCGCTTCGATTATACGCTGTCGCCGGATGGCCGTTCTCTCGCACACCTGGGCACCTGTGATGGATCGCGCAGTGTGGGTTACTGCATCTGGGATTGGGCGGCGGGGACGACTGTCTACCTCGATCCGAATCCGCTTATGGAGAATCCTGGCCTGCCTTACCCACGCGCTTTCTGGCTCCCTAACACGGATGTGCTCGTGCTGGCGGAAAATGGCGAAACCGTCTACGGCTATGATGATTTCTTCTGGTCTATCGCGCTGCCCGATGGTTCGCTGTATCGCCAGCTTACTGAACATTCACTCGTTCCGCCGCAGCTTTTACCCGCCAACGTGGATACGAGCCAGATTTCACCCACCGAGGAATCCGTTTCCGGGCGTTAAAGAGAATGAGGAACAGCGGACTTGCTGTTCCTCTGTGTACTAATTCTCGCAGTTGGGAATCGGCAGTGTGAGTTCCTGCCCTAATTCGAGCACCGTCGTGTCTTCGGTGATGTCATTGGCTGCCATCAAATCTGCCATCGAAATATTGTAGAACAGGGCGATGGATGCCAGGGTATCACCCGGTTGGACGCTGTGGGTGCAGGGCAGGATCGGCGTCTCAAACGGCGTAACCACGAAGTCGGGGGTGGCCGTCACGATGACGATCACGGTTTCAACGGGCGCTTGAGTGGGGATAAACTGGGTTGGCTCGGCATACGGTGTGGAAGTCGGGACTTTGCTCGGATTGACGCGGATCGAGCGCACGATCTCGGCCAGAGTGCCCTCATTTTCGCTCAATTTGTCGGTGGCGATCAGCGTGACGCCGATGGTGTCGCCCTCTTTGATGACGCCCACAATGCCCTGCATATCGCTGTCAGTCGGGCGGTAGTAGGCATACGCGCCGTTGTTGAAAGTGGTGATGTCTTTCGAGCCGAGGCTGTAGCCTGCCTGCGAGAAGACCGTTTCAACGATTTCCTTGGGCGATTTGCTGCTCATTTCCTCATCGTAGGGGGTGACTCCGGCGATGCCCATAACCAGATTTTCCTTGACGGGCAGATCGGAAGTGTCCAGTTCGACGGTTTGACCGAATGTGACCGAGATCGAAATTTGCAGTTCCTCCGGATCGAGTTCGCTGAGGCGGGGATCGTTATAAAAGACGGTGCCGCCGCTCATCCCCTCAACGGGGGCATATTTCCAGCCGTCCGGCAGCCGGAATTCCAGACCGCCGTCCAGGATGGATACCGCTTGGGGTAACTTCGTCTCCTTTTTATCGTCTTTACCTTTGTTGTCGCTGTCATCGCCGCAGGCCGACACGCTGAGTGCGATCAAAATGAGTAAGCTTAAAAGTAAACGTTTCATCAAAAACCCCCGTGACGAAAAATGATAGATGAGAGGAATTATAGTCGAGAAGGGGGAAAAAACAGAGCGCCCGCAAGCACTCTGATGACGGTTACTGTTTGCTTTTGACCACAAAGCCGAAGCCGTTGCGGTGCTGCTTGGTCAGAAAATCGTCCTTCGCGGTGATCTGATCCAGCAGGCGGTTGAACGACTGCTCCAGAAAATCGAGCGGCAGTTCGTCCAGCCCGGCAAAGGCCATCTGCGTCATGGCGTAGATCGCCACTTCGCGGATGAAGGCACCGGGATAGCCGACGAGTTCGGCGGCTACGCGGCGGTGTTCGTGCTGCCACAGGTTGCCCAGGTAATAGCGCAGCATCTTCTCCGCGCCTTCCAAATCGCGCGTTTCGGGGATGATGAACACGCGGTCCAGCCGCCCCGGACGCTTGAGGATGCGTTCATCAATCGCTTCAGGATAGTTTGTGGTGGCGATCAGCAGCGTGCCGGCGTCGTTTTCGCGCGATTCTGCGCCGTCCAGCACATTCAGGACCAGCGCCTTGTCGTCCTCATCGTGCAGATAGGCGTCCAATTCTTCGAGCAGAATCAGCGCCGGGAGCTTGGAACGCGAGGCGGTTGCCAGCGCGCTTTCGATCTTCCAGAATTCCGCGCCGTAGCGGTCCGCAGACGAGACGTAGATCACCAGAAAATCCTTGTCCAGCGCCCATTTTGCCAGCGCCGAGCAGAGCATGGTTTTCCCCGTGCCGGGAATGCCCGCCAGCAGCAGCTTGCGGAACGGCTTCAGTTTGAGCCGTTTGTAGATGTCGATCCCCTTCGAGAAGAAGGACTCGACATCGTTCATCAGCTCGTGTTTCAGATCGTCGGGCAGAATGACATCCGACCAATCCACTGTCGGGACGA